>JAFAWA010000421.1 GCA_019242155.1 Terriglobia bacterium
GGCAGACCGTCTTTCAGGGTTGAACCGATATCAAAAAACTGGTACAGGCCCGGGACGGCCTGGCCGATCCCGATCGTTCCCACACCGGCCGGCGGCGCAGATCGCGGCCGCGCGTCGGGACTGTCTACGAACTGCCAGATTCCCGAAAAATCGGGTTTACCGCCGCGGGTTCGTGGAGTCGGGCCATTCGGGTCCGGCCTTCCCTCCGCCGTTTTGGGAACACCCCCGGTGGCATGAGTGGGCCATTGCGCCGAGAGCGGCCCTTCCCAAACTACAGCTAAAAATGCGCACGCCGCACAGGCTTGGAAAAAACTGTTCATCGTGTACTGCAACGTTACTGCCTAAATGTATGCCTCAGCATAATCCACGCGGAGTTACATTTTCCAGGGGTGCCTTGCAACGCGCCCTGTCCGCCGCGCTGCAACGAAGTCCCGCGCCCAGTCTTCAGGAAAGTTGCCATGCGAAACTGGAACGGATGTTCGAGCGGTCGATCTGGCGGGGAGTGCTTTTGTTGGCCGGCGCGGCGGTGCTTTCCGCGCAGTGCATCGTCAATAATCCCGGAGGGAGCAAGGTCAATCCCAACCGCCCCTCGGATTCCGATACACGGCAAGCCACCGTATCGCCGCTATCGGCACTCAACGCCCGCCTGCCTCGCTGGATCTGCTTCACCGCGGGCTATCGCACGCGATTCGAAGCTTATCGGGGCGGCAGTTTCCAACCGGAGGTGTCGGACTCCTACCTGCTGACGCGGTTCCGATTCGGTATGTACCTGAAGCCGGTTTCGTGGCTCCATGTCTTCACCGAGACTCAGGACACGGATGCCTTCGGGAAAACGCCGCCGCTTGCGCCGCCCTACCAGGAGACCTGGGATCTTCGGCGCGCCTACGTGGATATCGGCGATATTCAGGAGAGCCACTTCGGGTTGCGGGCGGGAAGGCAGGATCTCAACTTCGGCGATGGCTTGCTGATTGGAACATCCTATTGGCGCAATGCATCCCGCGGCTACGATGCGGTGCAACTGGTTACGAACTGGGGTTGGGCGCATACAGCATTATTTGCCGCCTCGCCGGTAAACATTTTCGACAACGGGTTGAGCCATCATCAGCCTGGAAACAATCTGTACGGCCTGGATGCCAAAATGGAGCGCCTGGTTCGCCGCAGCGTGCTCGAGCCTTTCGTCTTCTGGCGCGTGGCGCCCCGGCTCGCGACCGAAGAAGGCGTTCCTGGAAATCTCAGCGAGACCACCGTGGGGATTCGATCCGCCGGCACGATTTACGGCAACTGGGACTACGATACCGAAGGCGCTCATCAGTTCGGAAACGTGGGAAGAGACCATCTTCGGGCCAACGCCTGGATGGGCATTGCGGGTTACACCTTCCCAAACTTCCACTTCAAGACTCGCCTGTTCCAGGAGTTCGATTATGCTTCGGGCGACCGCAATCCGCACGACGGCGTGCACGGCACTTTCGATCAACTCTTCCCAAACATTCACGACCACCTGGGATTGGCCGACCAGTTCGCGCGGCAAAACCTGAAGGCCTTGCGCTCGGGCGCGCGCGTTTGGCTGCGTCCGAATTGGATTGTTGCCGCGGCTTGGAATGACTACTGGCTGGCAAGCGCCACCGACGCCTACTACAATTCGTCCGGCGGAGTCGTGGCGCGTGACGCGCGAGGCCTTTCGGGAACGCACATCGCGGAAGAATACGATCTTCAAAGCTCGTACCGGTTTGATCGCAATCTCGAGTTCGGCGTGGGCCTCGCGCGCGCGCTTGCAGGAGAGTTTTTGGTGAAGACCGGTCACCGCGCCGCTTATACCTATCCATACCTCATGATGAGTTATAACTTCTTTTAATCGTTAGGTCTGGGCCAACCGGCGCCGCTTATGGATGTTTTGGAGAGGATGAACTCCACAGCCGCACTATGCAAGTGACTGGGTATGACGAGAAGGAAGATCGCACCAATGGGCCACGCTGTCGCAGCCTGTCCAGGAAAGTCGCGCCATGTGACGCGCTTATTCAAGGACGACGGGAAGGATATTGAACTGATCGCACAATGTGGCGCGATTACAGCGGCGCTCGATACAAAACTACAGGCTCTGAAAAACGCGCTTGAGATGCTGACCAATGCCGTTCTGGCTGGTGCGACCGGCGATGTGGTCACCAAGATTCTCGATCTCATCATCGAGTTTTCGGCCAAGCATTTTGCCTTCGAGGAGCGCCTGATGCGGGATCAGGGCTTCAGGGATATTGATGCGCACGTGGCCGCACACGCCTATCTGAGTGACAGACTGGAGCGATTGCGCGCCGCTGCCGGGCGCGAGACCTCCATCGCCACGTTGGATGCGATCGATCTAGTGCATGATTATTTAGATCACGCGGCGCATTCCGATCAGACGGCTTACGAACAGATGGAGCAATCTCATTGGATGCGCGGCCGGTCAGTCCGAGAACTGGGCCCGCAACCGGTCTGGTTCGGTTACGCCCACGCCCTCGTCGGCTGACGGATTCGTTGCCCGCATCGCTATGATGTGCTGAGCCGCCGCTGGCTAGTAATTCCCCTCAGTTACCCAGATCCGGTTTGTAATTCCCCTTCAGTTACCAAGATAATGTAGTTGGCCCGAAGCCGCTGCGCAGCGCGGCGAACCGGGGCAACTATGACCAAATACCCGAGAGGGCCCCTGAATCTGGCAGGGTTACACACTATCGGTTTGAGAGAGCGCGGAGGCAAAGTAGGAGTCGCTGCGTTCGCCTCCGTGTACCGCAAGGGCTCGGGGATTGCCGGCTGGCTTGATTCGTTGCCCCATATTCTTGCCGGCGATTCCTTCCGCGCCGCGGCGGATGCGATTGCCGGCGCGCGTGCAGAGGGGCGCGGGTTGATCTGGGGCTTGGGCGGGCACGTCGTCAAGTGTGGCTTAGCGCCGGTGCTGGTGGATCTGATGCAGCGCGGTTACGTAACGGCATTTGCGCTGAACGGAGCCGCGGCTCTTCACGATTTTGAGATCGCGCTGGCCGGCCACACGAGCGAGGACGTAGAGGCCGTGCTGCCGGACGGCCGCTTTGGATCCGCCGAAGAGACCGGCCGCGAGTTGAACTGCGCCGTGGTGGAGGGCGTGCGGAACGGCTTGGGCATGGGCGAAGCTCTGGGCCGCGTGCTGGAGTCGATCGCCGACCCGAAATACAGCCATGCCAGCCTCCTGCTCCAGGCCTATCGCCACAACACGCCGGTAACGGTTCACGTGGCCATCGGCACCGACACGGCGCACATGCATCCCGCCGCCGATGGAGCCGCCGTAGGAGCGGCCAGCCATCAGGATTTCCGTCTCTTTTGTGCTTGCGTGCTCGACCTTAACGAGGGGGGCGTTTATTTGAACTGCGGCTCCGCCGTAATGCTGCCGGAGGTGTTTCTGAAGGCCGTTTCCGCGGTGCGCAACCTCGGCCATCCGCTCGCCCGATTCACCACCGTAAATCTGGATTTCCTCCAACAATACCGGCCGCGGGTAAATGTCGTCGAACGGCCCCATGCCCATAGCGGAGGAGCCGGATATTCGATCACAGGCCACCATGAACTGCTCCTGCCTCTACTGGCGGCGGCGTTGATCGAGAGGGATGCGTGAGCGGGCCGCAACCGTTTGAGCCGCTCGGGCCGCCGCCGGGCCTCGAGCCCGGTCCCTTGGAAACGCCGCAGCCGTTGCTGCCCCCGCCGCCGCGGGATCCGTTCTGGGGCTATCCCGATCTCGCGTTGTTCCTGGGCCTGCTGGTGGCCAGTGTGATTGCAAGCCTCGGTCTCGTGGACCTGACGGAAAACATATTCCACATCCAGTTTCAGGCCAAGGTGGCCGAAGCGCTCGCGGCGCAGTCGCTCGCCTATCTGTTGTCATTCGGCGCGCTGGCGTTGCTGTTTCGCATCCATTATGGACGTCCCTTCTGGCGCTCCATCGGCTGGATATCGTTTCGTGTTCCGCCGTTCGTGGTCATACTCAGCGGCGCCTCAACTGCCATCGGGGTGGCATTCATCGGCGCCTTCATTCGCACGCCTACCACGAGCAACCGCATCACGGAAATGCTGGAAGATCCCAAGTCGCTCATGCTGGTTGCGGTTTTTGGCTTGACGCTCGCGCCTCTGGCCGAAGAGTTGGTGTTCCGCGGTTTCCTGCAGCCGTTGCTCGTGCGCACACTCGGGCCGGCGCCGGGAATCATCGCGGCGGCCGTCCCTTTCGGCCTGCTGCACTTTCAGGAGTATGGCAACTCGTGGCGTCACGCGCTTTTGATTTCGCTGGCCGGCGCTGCCTTCGGCTGGATGCGCCATCGCAGCGGCTCGACAGCGGCTTCCACCTTAATGCACGCTTCCTATAACGGGCTCGAGTTCTTAGCATATTTTGCGCAACAGAAAGAAACCCATCACTCATGATCGAAACCATTCAGTGGATCGACGATGCGGTTGTAATGATCGATCAGAGGCGCTTACCAGTGGAAGAGAAGTACGTAACCTGCCGGACCTATCAGGAGGTTGCGGTTGCAATCAAAGATATGGTCATTCGCGGCGCGCCCGCCATCGGCGTAGCGGCGGCCATGGGCGTAGCCTTGGGTGTTCTGCACGCGCCGGAAGGCGATCTCGACGCTCAGTTCTCCGCCATCTGCGGCACACTAGCGCAAACCCGCCCCACGGCGGTGAATCTCTTCTGGGCGATCGACCGGATGAAACGGCTGTACGGGTCGCTCGCAGGCCTGCCGATCGCATCGATCCGCCGCACGATGATTGAAGAGGCCCTGCGGGTGCGCGCGGAGGATATCGCCATTTGCCGCGCCATTGGCCGGAACGGCGCGGCGCTCGTGCCCGATGAGCGCACCATTCTGACCCACTGCAACGCGGGTGCTCTGGCAACCGCCGGATACGGAACAGCGCTCGGCGTGATCCGCGCGGCGGTAGAAGCCGGGAAACGGGTGGATGTTTTCGCGGATGAGACGCGGCCCTTTCTGCAGGGCGCGCGGCTTACAGTTTGGGAACTGCAGCAGGACGGCATTCCCACCACTCTCATCACCGACAACATGGCCGGCCACTTTCTCAAGTCGGGCCGCATCGGATGCGTAGTTGTGGGCGCCGACCGCATCGCCGCCAACGGCGACGTAGCCAATAAGATCGGGACCTATTCGGTAGCCGTGCTCGCGCGCGAAAACAACGTGCCCTTCTTTGTCGCGGCTCCCATATCGACGCTCGATTTGACGCTCGCTTCGGGAGATCTGATCCCCATCGAGCAGCGTGCCGCTTCTGAAGTGACTCACGTATTCGGACAGCCCGTGGCTCCCGCCGGAGCGGCGGTCGCTAACCCGGCCTTTGATGTCACCCCCGCCCGTTATGTGAGCGCCATCATCACGGAACGAGGTGTGGCGCGCGCGCCCTATGAAGACTCGCTGCGCCGATTTGCCGCGGCGATAAGCGCCCGATCCTGAACCGCTTCACAACCGCCGCCCCGGCCAAAGCCTATGGTAAGGTGAACCTGAATGCGACTCCTACTTGCGGTCTTCCTCTGCGCCGCGGCGCTCTTCTCCGCCGATTTCAGCCGGCGCGCTCCCGGCTTTTCTCTTCCGGATGTCAAGACGCAGCAGCATGATCTCGCTGACTACCGCGGCAAAGTGCTGATCCTCGAATTCATGCAGACCACCTGCCCGCATTGCGCCGCATTTAGCTCGGTTTTGAACCAGGTGCAACAGAAGTACGGGGACCGCGTGGCTGTGTTATCCGTGGTTAATCCGCCCGACGCGCAGCCCCAAGTGAATAGCTACATCGCAACTCACAAAGTGAATTACCCGGTTCTGTTTGATTGCGGCCAGGTCGCGTATTCCTACCTCCGCACCGCCTCTTTTGATATCCCGCACGTCTATCTCATCGATGCCAACGGCGGTATCCGCGAAGACTTCGGTTATACCGATGCGACCAAAGAAATCTTCGAGGGCAAAGGGATTTTTTCCCACCTCGATGCCATGCTGAAAAAGTGAATCGGCCGCGGTACTTACTCGCCGGGCGCGGCGGCTTTGCGGTTTGCTAGATTGAAAGGGAACCAGATGCGTTCCCTGTTGTTCTCGTTAGCTTGGTTGAGTCTTCCGGTATCTGTATGCGCGCAGCAAAACGGCTTACAACCGGATTGGGATATCGGCGTAATTCTCGGGGAAATGAGCGACCATGCAGCCAGGCTGGTCCCGTTTCTGGACAAAGTGGATGCGAAAGCGTGGGTAGCCAAGGGCGCTTCTGAAACGTACGTCGCGCAGTTGCAGTCATCGAAAGAGCAGGCGCGCGCCATGGCTGCGGACGCCAAAGTGCTGGCGCGCAATCCGGAAAAGCTTTCAGCCGCCCTTCAGTTGTACTTCCGCATACAGGGTTTGGAGCAGATGATCGAGTCGCTCTCGGAGGGAGCGCGCAAATATCAGGACCCCGCATTCGCCGACGAACTTGCGAGCCGTTCGGCCGAGAATGGGACGAATCGGAATCGTTTTCAGACTTATATAGTTTCGCTCGCCTCGGAACGGGAACAGGAGTGCGCGGTGATGGATCGCGAAGCGCAGCGGTGCCGCTCGATCGTTGCCACCGAACCGCCGCGGAAGAGCACGACGGGAAAGAAGAAATAGGTTTCAATGCCATTTGCCTGCGCCATTTGTGAAGAGGAGTCCACGCGCATATGCGCGCGCTGCACCAAAGATACCTGCCGGAACCATCTCTGCGAACGATGCCTGCGCTGCAGTGATTGCTGCGAGTGTGAAGTACTGCTGAACGAACCCGTTCGCGAGCCCGCCCGCTCGGCCTTCCGCGCGGTGCACCCGAGTCCGCCGCCAGTGCCGGTTCCTGAACCCGACGCTCCCGAGCCCCCGCCCGGGCCGGATCCAATGCCGCCCGAAGAGCCCGATTCAGGCCCGATCGCGCCTTAAGTGACGCTCCTCGACGAGCCGGTTTGTCAACGAAAATGGTGGCGGCGGGGCGACTCGAACGCCCGACCTAGGGATTATGAGACCCTCGCTCTAGCCAGCTGAGCTACACCGCCATTTAGATCCAAGTTTACCAAACCGCTTCCTGCTCCCATCCTTAAACAGCCCACGAATCCTCCAGGTCAAGTCTCTACAATTTCCGGTCAATTCCCGGCAAGACTCCGCGTGTCGGCGCGAAATAGAAATGTCCTCTTGGTTGCGAAGTAGAAATGTCCGGTTTCCTCCCTGAGCTTGGGACGTACATGTTAATTTGAGCATGCCCGCGGGAGTCGCGTCCCGGCGGGTATCCTAG
>JAFAWA010000155.1 GCA_019242155.1 Terriglobia bacterium
TCGGTCGGCCGGCGGCGGCACGCATCCAGGAATCTGCTGGTCATGGGAGCCACACGCATGGGTAGTCAGAACAAAACTAACACACAGTGTTTAATTTAGGGCTGATTTTCCGTTCGCCCGCGGGATTTTTTCGCGCGTTTGATCAGAAAATCGATACGGCCGGCAACATCCGGGTTTCGGTCCTGCTGGAAATGCAAGTCAGGGACATGCCGCAGAGTTAGGCGGGAGCCCAATTCGCGCCGCAAAAAGTGCCGGGCATGCTCCAACGCCTCTAGGGCCTCTCGCTGCTGCCGTTCTCCGCCGCGCAGCGCAACCCGGATATTGGCGTGCCGTCCATCGGGACTGACGTGGACTTCAGTGACATCCACGTCCACCAGACGCGGGTCTTTGAGTTCGAAGCCGATCAACTCGGCGATCTCCTCGCGAACCGCTTCCGATACTCGCAATGTGCGCCGTTCATCCATTCCCCGGCCCCCGGCCCTTGATCCCCGGCCCCCGTCAGAGCCATTCCACCGTAGCGTCCGCAAGCTCCGAGCCGAGCAGAGCGGCGGCCTCATCTTCTACGGATCGCAACACCTTTTCGGCAAACTCGTGGCTAGAGGACACAGTCACCGCGGCCACGGTAGCCCGCTGCCACAACTCCTGACCATCGATTTCCGCTACGGATACGTTGAACTTATTTCGCAGCCGAGCCTTGAGGCTCTGCACGACATTTCGCTTATCCTTCAGCGAATGCGAGTTTTCCAGACGCAATTCAAGCGTCAGTACCCCCACTACCGCCATGGCCGATCAAGCGAAGACTTCGTTGGCGACGCGCTCGGTAACGAAGGCTTCGATGATATCACTCTGCTTTACATCGCTGTAGTTCTGCAAAGTGATGCCGCATTCCATACCGCTTTTCACCTCGCTGACGTCGTCTTTGAACCGCCGGAGGGAAGAGACTTTGCCGGTATACACCACCACGTTGTCGCGCAGTAGGCGAACTTCGGAATCGCGAGTTATCACGCCATCCTGCACCATACAGCCGGCGACGCTGCCGACCTTGGAGATGCGGAATGTCTCGCGGACCTCAGCCCGGCCTCTGTAGACTTCACGGAACACCGGTTCGAGCAGGCCCTGCATGGCGCGCTTGATCTCGTCAGTAACGTTGTAGATGATCGTATGCAGGCGGATATCGACCTTCTCCTGCTCGGCCAATGCCGCCGCATTGCGTTCCGGCCGCACATTGAATCCAACGATGATGGCGTTGGATGTCGATGCGAGCAGAACGTCCGATTCGTTGATCGCGCCCACGGCCGCGCGAAGCACGCGTATTTTGATCTTCTCGTTCGAGAGCTTCTGCAGAGTTTCCGAGAGCACTTCGGCCGAACCGCCGACATCGGTCTTGATGATGAGGGGCAGTTCCTTGACCTCACCGGCTTCCATTTGCCGATGGAGCTGTTCGAGCGTAAGACGGCTCGATTTCGCCAGCGCCGCATCCCGGGCCTTCTGAACACGGAAGTTGACGATCTGCTTGGCCTTGGCGGTGTCGGTGACAACCTGGAAATCGTCGCCGACTTCGGGTAGCGTATCGAGCCCGAGGACTTCGACCGGGGTCGAAGGCTCCGCCGAGCGCACCTGCTGGCCGCGGTCGTTAATCATGGCGCGCACTTTGCCGAACACGGCGCCGCAGATGAAATCGTCGCCGACGTTGAGCGTGCCGTTGCGAACCAGGACCGTAGCGACAGGTCCGCGGCCGCGGTCTAGTTGCGCTTCGATCACCGTTCCCATTGCCGGACGGCCGGGGTTCGCCTTCAAATCCTGCATGTCGGCCACCAGCAGAATCATTTCGAGCAGCAGATCGAGATTCTGATGGGTCTTAGCGGAAACGGGCACCATGACGGTATCGCCGCCCCAATCTTCGGCCAAGAGGCCGCGATCGGCCAGTTGCTGCTTGATGCGTTCCGGCTGAGCATCGGGCCGATCGATTTTGTTGACCGCCACGATGATCGGAGCGCTCGCCGCGCGAGCGTGGTCGATGGCCTCCACGGTCTGCGGCATAACCCCGTCGTCGGCCGCCACCACAAGCACGACCAGATCCGTGACTTTGGCGCCGCGGGCACGCATTCGGGTGAAAGCCTCGTGGCCGGGCGTGTCGATGAACACGATCTTACGGTCACGCAGTTCCACCGCATACGCGCCGATATGCTGAGTAATCCCGCCGGCTTCGCGGCTGGCGACATTGGCTTCGCGGATGCCGTCGAGCAATGAGGTCTTGCCGTGGTCTACGTGGCCCATCACCGTAACCACCGGAGGCCGCCGCTGCTGATCCTTCACCTCTTCGGCCAGTTGGACGGCCGACATGGCCTCCTCTTCATAGGTGATGGTTGCGGTAGAGGCGCCGAACTCCCGGGCCACGTCGGTGGCGAGCTTGGAATCCAGGGTCTGGTTGATGGTAGCGAAAATTCCTCGGTCGAGAAGCTTTTTGATCACCAGGTTCGCTTTCACGTCCAGCTTTTCGGAAAGCTCCTTCACAGTGATGCCTTCGGAGATCGTGATCTCGCGGTTGATGGGGGGCGGCCCCATCTCGACGTGCCGTCTGCCCGTGGGCCGCAGGATCTTCTCTTCTTCGATGCGTTCTCGCGGCTGCGGACGCACGGGGCGCTTGTCGCCGGTGCGGCCGCGAGGCTGCTCTACCGGCGGAGGCGCAAGCCCCGGCTCCATGCGGCCGCGCGTCGTCGGGTGTGGAGGCCGCGGGCCTGCCGGCCGAGCGCCGGGCAGGGATGGACGGACGCCGGGCCTCGGAACCAAAGGCTGTCCCGGCCGTATCCGTCCCTGGTAGATGGGCTGTCCGGGAACGGGCGCGCTGGGAGCTTTCGGAATGCCGGGCCGGGGCGGGGCCGGCGGCGCAGGCATGGCCGGGCGGGGCGCAGAGAGTTTCGCGGCGAGGTCGGGCCGCGGGGGCACTACGGGCCGTGCCATCGGCTGCCCGGCGAGTGGACGAACACCGGCGGGCGGGCCTGCCGGAGGAGCGCTATGAGCTGCGGGGCTGGGGGCCGCCGAACGGGCCGGTTCCGCCGGCCGGGCAGGCCGCGGAATAATGGGCGGCCGCGGTGGTGGCGCCGCGGGAATACCTGGGCGGCTACTCTCACCCGGTACAGCGGGCAGCGGCTGGCGCGGACCGGAAAGAACCTGTCCCGGTCTCGGTGGAGCCGCCGCTGGTCCAGGGGCTGGACGCGCCGGTTGCGAAGGTGCCGGCCTACCCGGGGCAAAGACGGCCGGAGGCGGCATCTGCTGCGCCGGCCGCGGGGCTTCGGGGATTGTCTGCGAAGCCGGGGCCGCCGGAGCGGGGCTCGTCGGCGCAGTTGGTACCGCTGCTCTGGCAGAGGGCGCACCGAGCGGCGGCTGCACGGGCCGGCCTGCTAAGGGCGGGCGAATCGGAGCAACCGGCCGATGTTCGTCGGGCGCCGCGCGCGCCGGCTCCGGTTCCTTCGGCTTGCTTTCAGTCTCTTTTTGCGACTCCACTGCCGGGGCGGCCGTGAAGCCGGGCTCCGCCGCGGGCGGCGCAAGCGCGGGTTCCGCTCCATTTCGCGCCGCCGCGAAGCTGGACGCCTCGGCTTCGTGTTCGGTCTCGGGTATCACGTCCGGTGCATCATGCCCGTAGTAGCGCCGCAGCTTGACCGCCACGTCTTCATCAATCGAACTGGAGTGCGTCTTTTTTTCGGTGACGCCCATTTCGGGGAGCCGGTCCAATATCTCATGAGCCTTCACTTCCAACTCGCGAGCCAGCTCGTTTATCCGAATCTTTCTCATAGTGCGACAATCTGCCAGGAACCAAGTTCATTGGGCGAGGCTACTCGCCGCGACCCTCGTCCGGGGTGTCCTCTCGCCCCGCACCTTCCGGTTGATTGTGAGTAGGGGAACCCGCGTCTTCTATCCTACCAAACTCACCAAATTGCTCCGTCACCTCAGTCTCCCCCGGCTCGAAGCGTTCCTCCGGACTTTCCGGGTCGTAGAGAGTGCCCCGAGGGTAGTTGGTTTCGGTGACTTCGAGCGCATCTTCGGGCAGCGCGGGACCCGGCTCCACGTTCAACGAAGCGGCATCGGCGCCTTCAAACTCCGCCAATTCTTCTAACGACGCGTTCATATCGGGCGCTACCGGCAAAGGTTCCGGCATGGTCTCCTCGGGATTTTCGGAGCCCTGCGTTTGCTCCTCAAACTGCCCGTAGTAGGCATTCACTACTTCCTGAATCCGCTCCACCTCCGGAGCTTCGATTCCCGGAATGCCCTCCAACTCTTCGGGAGTCATGCCGCCCAGCCGCTCAATAGTGCCGACGCCCGCGCCCACCAGCTTTTCCGCCAGGCTTTCCGCGAGGCCGTATTCGATCAGCACCGATACCGGCGCGCCCGGCGCTACCAACGCCGCCATCGCCGATTCCACTTCCTGCCGCTTCTCTTCCTCGCTCTTGATGTCGATCTTCCACCCGAGCAACTTGGCCGCGAGCCGGACGTTCTGGCCCTTCTTCCCGATCGCGAGCGACAACTGCGAATCGTCGACGATCACTTCCATGTGCTTTTCCATCGGATCGAGAATGGTGATGCGGCTCACCTTGGCGGGGCTGAGAGCGTGCGTGGCAAACACCACCGCATCGTCGGAGTATTCGATGATATCGATCTTTTCGCCGCGCAATTCCCGGATGATTGACTGCACGCGCATGCCCTTCATGCCGACGCACGCGCCCACGCTGTCCACGTCGCGGTCGCGGCTCTGCACCGCGATTTTCGTGCGTTCGCCTGCCTCCCGCGCACAGCCTTTGATCACCACCGTCCCGTCGTAAATCTCCGGCACTTCCTGCTCGAACAGACGCATTACCAGTTCCGGCGCGGCCCGCGAAACCACTACTCCCGGCCCCTTGCTCGCCTTATCTACCAGCTTAATGATGCAGCGGACCCGGTCGCCCACCGAATAACTCTCCAAACGCGACTGCTCCTTTTTTGCGAGCTTGGCTTCGGTTTTCCCCAAATCGAGCACGTAATCCGGCCCTTCGATGCGTTTGATGGTGCAGTTTACCAGTTCGCCCGTACGTCCGGAGTACTCCTGGAACACGGTCTCCCGCTCCGCTTCGCGCACTTTTTGAAAGATCACCTGCTTGGCCGTCTGGGCGGAGATGCGCCCGAGCGCATCGGTTTTTTTCTGAATCCGCACCTCGGCGCCGATTTCGGCCGCTGGGTCGATGCGGCGCGCTTCGCTCAATGTCATTTCGTGAGCAGGATCGGCAACCGCTTCCACGACCTTCTTTACTACGTAAAGCGCAATCGCCCCCGTCTTCGGATCCATGTCCGCGATGTAGTCCTCGGTCGTGCGGTAGTGTTTGCGCGCCGCAATCAACATGGCGTCCTTCACCGCGTCGAGCACCACCTGCGGATCGATGCCCTTTTCCTTGCTCAATGTTTCTATGGATTGAAAAATTGTTTCCAAAATGCTGTCTCCCTGCGCAATAAATTGGCTGGTAATGCTCCCGGCGGGTCTACCAATCGAACTTCAGGTTGGCCTTTTGAACCTGATCGAACGGGAATCGGATGGTGTTCCCAGGCTGGACCTCGAGGGAAATGATGCCATTATCAAACCCGGCGAGCGTCCCTTCCCAATGACGCCGCGCCTCAATGGCTTCGCGCAATGTGACCTTTACCTTCTTACCCCGGAAGCGCTCGTAGTCCCGCGGCTTCAGGAGCTTTCGTTCCACTCCCGGAGAGCTGACTTCGAGCGTGTATCGTCCCGGAACCACATCTTCGACATCGAGGATCGTGCCCACCTGTTGCGAGACCAGTTCGCAATCGGCATGCGTCACGCCCTCCGGCTTGTCGATCCATATGCGCACAAAGCGTTGGTTACCGCCCCCTTTTACTTCGACTTCCACGAGCTCCAATCCTTCGGACTCGACAACGCGTTGCGCGATCTCTTCGATTCTGGACGTTACAGCTTCCGGCATCGTTACGACACTGTCGGCCGAAATAAAAAAGTGGGCTTACGCCCACTCGCTCAGGTCGACAACATCTGTATTGTATCGTGTTCGCGCCGGAAAGGAAACGGTGCCCGTCTATGATTCGTAAGCAGACTCATGCGAGTACCTCTCCTATTCCTAGCCGTCGCGACGTGCGCCTTTTCACAGCCATTCTCGTTCGGTGTCAAAGCCGGCCTGCCGCTCACCGACTTCTTCAATACCGTAAGCAGCGGAAACTACTCGTATACCAGCATCACCAACCGGTACGTGATCGGGCCCACGGCAGAGCTCCGGCTGCCCTTCGGGCTGGGTGTGGAGTTCGACGCGCTCTACCGGCACTACAGCTACTACACGCCGGGATTCCTAACGAACCCACCTTATACACAGACTCAGTACGGCTACGAAAATGCGGGCGGGGGCGCTTGGGAATTTCCGCTGCTCGCAAAATACCGGTTCCCTTCCAAAATCCTGAGACCCTATGTCGATGCCGGCGTCGCCTGGGACACTCTAAGCGGCCTCAGTGCCACCGTGTGCGCCATCAACTGTGGAAGCACTTCCAACCCGCCCTCGCTTCACAAGGACTCACTTACCGGATTCGTCACGGGCGTAGGCGTCGACGTGCATCTACTGCGGCTGCATCTCTCCCCCGAGATCCGTTACACGCGATGGAGCGCGCAGCATTTTCTCTCGCCCAACGGCGGACTGTCCAGCACTCAGAATCAAGCCGAGTTTCTACTCGGAATTACGTTTTAACGGGCGGTTCGGTCGCGAGCTTTTTGGCCGCCTGCTTGGCCGCGAACTTCGCGACATTGATCTGGGTACGTTGATGCGTGCCCTCACCGACCTTCTCCTGTTCTGTGGCCGCCTCGACCCGGAATTCGATGCGGCGCTCGTTGACTGCGATCACCTCCACGTCAACGGTTACACGGCTGCCTAGCGGCGCCCCCGCCAAATGAGCCACGTCGACATGTGTCCCCACCGTGTCGAAGCCCGGGTCAAGCAGCGGTAGGACGGTATCGCGGCACGTCTTCTCCATCAGCAGGATCATCTGCGGAGTGGAGAGAACTCTGGCATCTTCGAGCCCCAGAAAACGAGTCGAGTTCGTGTCATCGACGATCGTCTGTGATCGTCCCTTGGTACCAATAGCGATTTGCGCCATGAAGCACCACTATTGTACCTGCGTCTGGAAACACACAGTGTTGCCGCAAACGGCGGCCGCGTGGTCTTAGCCGTGCAACTCGTAAGCTTCGGGACGATTCAAGGTCCCAAAACTACAGGTGAGGAGCACGAGCGATGACGGGTGGAAAGAATACGGCGGTCTTTGGGATCTTCCCAGATAGGATTACGGTCGAGGAGGCAGTCGAGCATCTGCGCAACGGAGGTTTCCGGAACACGGACATCTCTGTACTGTTCCCGGATAATCAGGGAACCAAAGATTTCGCTCACGAAAAAAATACCAAGGCCCCCGAAGGAGCCGCGACGGGCGGCTTGGCCGGAGGAATCGCCGGCGGCGTCCTGGGTTGGCTGACAGGCATTGGCGCGCTCGCTATTCCGGGGATAGGCCCGTTTATTGCCGCGGGGCCGATCGTCGCGGCACTGGCGGGCGTCGGTGCGGTCGGCGCGCTCGGGGGCATCGTTGGCGCGTTAGTCGGAATGGAAATTCCGGAGTATGAGGCCAAACGCTACGAGGGGCGGATTCGGGAAGGCGGCATTCTGGTGTCGGTTCACTGCGACGACGAGCACTGGGTGAAGCGCGCCAAAGATATCATGCGGGACTCGGGCGGACAGGACATCGGCGCAGCCGGTGAGAAGACCGGGGACTTCGCCAATGCCGATAAACCGATGCCGCGAGTTCGCCGCGCCGGCAGCGTCACGGACGAGGAGCTGTACGAGGAACCGGTCCGGACGGAAACCGGCCTTATCGAGAAAGACAGGCTGTAAGTTAGCCACAAGCAAAGAGCGAAGCCGTTTATAATCGAGGGGTGCGAAATGCCCTCCTGCTGGCGTGTTTCGTCTGCGCCTGCGGTTGTAATCGGGGAACTCAGAGCAAAGAAGCTATCCGCCAGGGAGTGCTGGACCATCTCTCGGGCTCGAGCATCAACGTTGCCGCGATGGACCTCGATATAACCGCCGTTGACTATAACGGTGACAAAGCCGACGCGACGGTCTCCTTCCGGCCGAAAGGAGCCGACCCCTCACAAGGCATGACCTTGCATTACCACATGGAGCAGAAGAGCGGACGCTGGCAGGTGGTCGGTGTGCAGGATTCAGGTCACGGCGGCGCAACACAGCCGGGCGTAGCCAATCCGCACGCCGGCGGCGCGGAACCTCCAGACGGCGGCTCCCACGGTAGATCTATGCCGTCGCCGGAAGATCTTCCGCCGGCCGGGAAGAAATGAAGCGCATCGCCATACTGGGTGGTGGGCCGGCAGGGGCTTTTGCCGCCGAGCGGCTGGCGTCGGCGGGTCTGGACGTCCGCCTGTTCGATGAGAAGCTCGCCTGGGAAAAACCGTGCGGCGGCGGCTTGACCTATAAGGCCTACAGCCAATATCCCTTCCTGCTGAACAACAACACACCGAAACGCTTGGTTACGGAAACCGTTTTGTGTGCCCCTAAGGCCGGCGAGGCTAGCTTGAAGTTGGCCGATCCTCTATTGATCTACTCGCGTTTCGATCTCAACCGCATGCTTTTGGAACGCGCCGAGCGCGCCGGCGCGCAGATCGAAAAAGTGCACGTATCCGGGCTGACGCGGGAAGGCGGAGGTTGGCGCGTGGGAACCGCCGCGGGGAACGCCGAGGCCGATTTCTGTATCATTGCCACAGGCGCGCGCAATCCGCTGCGGGAGGTCGGCACGCAGTTGAAGGCCGAAGACGCCATGTCCGCGCTCGGATACTATGTGCCCGGAGAGCAGGCCAGAATCGATATTCAGTTTCTGCCGCGGCTCGAAGGGTATATCTGGATCTTCCCTCGCTGCGGACATCTTTCCGTCGGCATCTGCGGCAAGGGAGAGCCCGCCAGTTCCCTCCGCAAGCGTTTGGAAGGGTTCATGAAAGAGCGCGGCCTTTCGCTAGAAGGCGCATCGTTTTATAGCCACCTGCTTCCCTCCCTGCATTCCACCTCCTGGCGCGCCAACCGTGTCGCCGGGGAAGGATGGATGGCGGTGGGCGATGCGGCCGGCCTGGTGGATCCTATAACCGGGGAAGGCCTATATTATGCGCTCCGGTCCGCGGATCTGGCGGCGCGCTCGCTGCTTTCGGACGTGAGCAGCCTGGCCGAACGAGTGAGCCAATACCGCCGCACGCTGCAACGCGACTTCACAGCTGATCTCGAATTCGGGTCGCGGCTGGCCAAGCGCGTCTTCTACGGCCGGTTCCTGTTCGGCTCCGTTCCCGCGCGCATGGTCCAATTCACACGCCGAAGCCCGCGCTTTTCGGCCATAATGCAGGATCTGTTTGCCGGCCGGCAGTCCTACCGCGAACTAAAGCGCCGTCTTTTGCAGGGTCTGAACGGAAGCCTTTACGAAATCTCCATGAGCCTTGGGCTGACTTACGTGGTTCCGCGCAAGGCCGGAACGCGATGAAGTCCTCCCGATCGGAAGAACTCTTTCGGCGGGCCCTGGAGATCGTCCCGGGCGGCGTCAACTCTCCGGTACGCGCCTTCCGCAGCGTGGGGGGAAACCCGAAATTCATCGCGCGCGGAGAAGGCTCCCGCATCTTCGATGTGGACGGGAACGAGTATATCGATTATGTAGGCTCGTGGGGCCCTTTGTTATTGGGTCACCGCCACCCCGAAATTCTCGCCGCCCTCGAACGGGCGCTAAGTTTTGGAACCAGCTTCGGCGCGCCCACCGAGTTGGAAGTCGAACTGGCCTCGGCTATCTGTGAAGCCATGCCTTCGATCGAGATGGTGCGCCTTGTGAACTCGGGAACCGAGGCTACCATGTCGGCGATTCGTGTGGCCCGGGCATTCACAGGCCGCGAACGCATCATCAAATTCGAAGGCTGCTACCACGGGCACGTGGACTCGTTGCTGGTGCAGGCCGGCTCCGGTCTCGCTACTCTAGGCCTCGCCGACACTCCGGGCGTGCCGCAGTCATTCTGCGACACCACGATGGCGCTGCCCTATAACGATCTGGATGTCCTTGAAGGCGCATTTCGAACTTACACCGACCGCATCGCCGCGGTCATCATCGAACCGGTGGTCGGCAACATGGGGTGCGTCCCGCCTTTGCCCGGATACCTCGAAGCGCTTCGCGATATCACTCAGCGCTACGGCACGCTCTTGATCTTCGACGAAGTGATGACCGGTTTCCGCGTGGCTTTGGGCGGCGCTCAGGAGCGCTACGGCATCCGTCCCGACTTAACCACTCTCGGCAAAGTGATCGGCGGGGGTCTGCCCGTGGGCGCCTATGGCGGGCGCAAAGATATCATGAGCAAGGTAGCGCCGGCGGGGCCGGTCTACCAGGCGGGAACGCTCTCCGGTAATCCCCTCGCCGTTTCCGCCGGCTTGGCGATGTTGCGTCATCTCAAAGCGCATCCGGAGACTTATACTCAGCTCGAAACGCGTACCGCGGCCCTGTGCGAGGCCGCGCCCCAAGGCGTTACCGTGAACCGTGTCGGGTCCATGTTCACGTTCTTTTTCAATCCGCATCCCGTCACCGACTACGAATCGGCTAAGAAGTCCGATACCGCCCGGTTCGGCCGCTTCTTTCGAGCTATGTTGGAAGGCGGCATTTATCTGCCGCCTTCACAATTCGAGTCCGCTTTCGTATCCGCCGCTCACACGGACGCGGATATCGAGCGCACGGCCGCGGCCGCACGAGAAGCCTTCAGCGCCTGATCCCGCGCAGAAGGCGGCGAGCCGAGTAGAAGACAATCCCGAAAAACACAGCGAAGCTGATCACCACCACCGCCAGCCGTCTGGTGGGCGACAAGGTTGTGACTCGAGCGCCCGCCTGCCCGAAATCCAGTGCAACTCGCACATGCGCGGCTGCGGGCGTGGTGCTGTCGCGATTGTCGATCACCAGCGCATACTCTCCCCGCACTTCGACGGGAAACTCAAGCCGGCCCGATCTTCCCGTCCCTGTCACCGTCAGCACACCGTTTGGCAAGCCGTCACGGAGGCGTTCCAAGTCTTCGCGCCGCATCAGTTCGAGGCGCACCGCCGCAGGTCCCGATTTAAGTTCATAATCGGCAGAGACGACGGCGGGCCGTTGTTTCAAAGTTACTTCCACGTAGCGCCAGTCTCCAGCCGGCACCTGCACCATCTCGTCCACCAGGTCCATGTGCGCGGAAGCAGCCAGCAGGATGAAGACAAACGGGATCATGCTAGCGGGAGGGTTTGACTCCTCAAGCCCCACCCGGCCCGGCTGAAAGGGCTAAAATGGGGTCCATGAACGACAGTATGGCATACCCGCGAGCGGGGTTTGCTTCGATGGTGTTGCCTGGTTGGAAAACCGCTTTGAGTTGGATCTGCGCTGCGATTCTGGCCCTTCTGTTCCTGGTCGCGGGCGTTTGGAAAATAACCGATGCGCCGGGGTGGGCAGTGCGCATCAACGAACTGAAGGTGCCACATTCTCTCAGTCTCGCGGCCGCGCTTGGTTTCGGCATCGCTGAAACTGTCGGCGCTGTGCTGGTGCTGATTCCGCGTTTCCGGCGCTGGGGCGCCATGGTTACAGGCTTCCTGCTCCTCGCGTTTATGGGCTACTTCGCGATCAACTACACGGCTCTGCACGGGGCGGAGTGTACCTGTTTTCCTTTCGTGAAGCGCGTTGTAGGCCCCGGGTTCTTTGCCGGTGATGGAGCGCTGTTAGTTGCCGCCATCCTCGCGGGCGTCTGGTCCCGTCCCGCAAGGGATCTGCGTACCGCCATTCTGATTTTGGGCGCGGTTGCCGTGTTCGCCGGTGTCTCGTACGGAGTAGAGGCCGCGCGGCAGACCGGCACCAAAGCGCCCGACCATGTCACTGTGAACGGGCATCCTTATTCGCTCGAGCAGGGCAAGATTCTCCTATTCTTCTTCGATCCGGAATGTTTGCACTGCCTGGACGCCGCCAAACGCATGTCTCACTACAATTGGGGCGGCACGCGCGTGGTCGCAATTCCTATTCAGCAGCCGCAATTCGCACCTGGATTCCTTGAGGACACTAAACTCAAAGCCGTAGTCACAAACGATCTCCAGCCTTTGAAACAGCTATTTCCGTTTGTGAGTGCGCCGGCGGGAGTAGCTCTTGAGAATGGCCGCGAAAAGGCCCCGCTTACGAATTTCGACGGCCCCGAGCCGGAAGCGACTCTGAAACGCCTTGGATTCGTCGAATAACAGAGCTCTAGCCCGCGCCTGATGCGTGTACCAGCGAACTGACTACGTTTGCACAATACGATATGTTGTCGGGATCGCGGTCTTCGGGATCTTCTAGAGTGGCCGCGAACTCAGATGCGCACTCCTTGCAGCGCCACTTACCTGACAACACGCCGATGATCTTCACAGACTGATACCGCGCGCGTATTTGCTCGACGAACTCACACACCCGCGGCATGCTGCAATCGATCCAGAGAATGTGGAGTTGCGGTTGGATCGCGTCTAGAAGATTGTGCGCCTCATTAATGGAACTGGAAGGAATGGCTTGCATGCCGCGCTTCCACAATTCCTCACCGAGAGCCCACATGAATCCTAACTCCCGGTCAAGCATGAGAATACTAGTCATCTAATGCCGGAAGTTACCGGAGGATACCGGATTGGCTGCGTGTCCTTTCTGAACGGTGCATTAGGATCTTTCCACACACCTCACTACTGAGTCAAGAATTTTTGCGTTTCCGAACCCTAGTACGGTTCTAGATTGACTGCGGTGTCAGGACGCCGTGCCATAATCGCGAATATATGCAGATCACTTGGCTTGGACACGGCACGTTTCAGTTGCGACTCTCCCTCGGCCAAACCATCCTCATCGACCCGTGGACAGAAGGGAATCCCGCATATCCCCAGGGCCACCAGATTGCCGGTGTAGACACCATGTGCATTACGCACGGACACTTCGATCACATTCATGACGCCGTGCCGCTGGCCAAGCGTTTTGCGCCCGAAGTGATCGCCATTTATGAGACGTGCCATTGGCTCGAATCCAAGGGAGTCGAAAAGACTCGGCCGATGAATAAGGGAGGATCGCAGAAAGCCGGCGATGTCACCATCACCATGACCCATGCGGTCCATAGCTGCGGCATTCTCGACGATGGCCATATTATCTACGGAGGCGAAGCAGCGGGCTATGTGTTGCATTTCAGTGACGGCAGGACCGCATACTTCAGCGGAGATACCAACGTATTTTCCGATATGCAACTGATCGAGCAAATGTACCGGCCGGAGTTGGTTTTTCTGCCAATCGGTGATCTGTTCACCATGAGTCCAAAAGAAGCGGCGCTCGCCTGCCGGATGCTGCGGCCGAAGCGCGTGATCCCCATGCACTTCGGAACTTTTCCACCACTCACCGGTACTCCCGCTGCGCTGCGCGAACTGATCGGCGGCTCGGGAACCGACGTCTGGGAATTAAGACCGGGAGAACCCGTCGACTGGTAATCAGCGGGCGCGCGCGAGCCAACCTGTAATGGAATCGATTACTTCGGAAGCAACGTGTCCTGGCTCGGTGTACTCTGCCGGCAAACTCTTGCCCTGCCCGCTAATAAATAGATGATTGAGCGCTGGGAAACTCCGGAAAGTCACATTCCAGCGG
>JAFAWA010000330.1 GCA_019242155.1 Terriglobia bacterium
CTGCGGATAGCCGCTGCCTTCGTAATCTTCCGTGTCGTAAACCTTGATCCAATCGACTCCGTAATGCGCGTGGTCGCGAACGGCGGCACGCGCCAGCCAGGGCGAATTCACGTTGCCCGTGAGTTGCCAAACCGCCGCGCCCGGCGCCTGGCCGAAAGGCGTGGGTACGGAAGGCGCCGCATAGTATCCCGCAGCGCGTGGATTCAGCTGCGGCCCAGCTACTTGCAGGCGCGGTCCCGGAACCAGGCCGCGGTTAATGGCATCGCGAAGCTCGACGGTCGCATAGCTGAACGGTGAACCCATGTCTTGCAGCGTGGTAAAGCCCGCGTTCAAATCCATGAGCGCGTAATGCAATCCGGAGAGCGCTGCGCGGCCGTCATTGGGCTGCTGTTCCTGGAGCAGGTGCACGTGGCGATCGATCAGTCCGGGCAAGACGGTGGCCTGGCTAAGATCGATCACGCGCGCTCCGTCAGGAATCTTGACGCGGCCGGCCGGTCCTACCTCGGTGATCCGGTCGGCCCGCACCAAGATGACCTGGTCGCTAAGATTTGTTCCGGATTTGGGATCGAACAGGCGGCCGGCACGCACCACGAATCCCTCGGGTGGCGGTGATTCGAGGTGGAGTTGCGACGCCTGGAACGGGCCCGCTTCGGGCCGGGTCCCCTGCGCGTATACGATCAGCGGAATCAGCGCAAAGAAAGCTGCTTCGGCGACAGAGTTCCTGGGCATGAGTAGCTGACAGTATATCGGGAAAGCGCCCCCTGGTTCGAATCGGCGGCGAAGCGCTATTTTACGGCAAGCCAGGCCAGGAAAAGACCATCGGGCTCGACGTCTTCCCAGTACGAAATGAAGCGGCTGCTCACTTCGCGGCAGTGTTTTCTCAGCAGTCTTTCGAGTTCGCCGCGCGTGAACCAGCGCTCCCACTCGGGCGTGGCAAGCTTGCCCCATTGCTCCGCGTTCTTGTCGATGATCGCAATGCGGCCGCGCGTCTTGACTACGCGGCACATTTCCGCCACGGCCTTCTCGATCTCCACCGCATGCTCGAGTGACTCGGTTGCGTAAGCGGCATCGAAGAACCCGGCGGCAAACGGCATGTCGGTCATGGAACCTGCCTGAGTGCGGATTCCGGAAGGCACATAGCGCAGCATCTCTTCGGAAATATCGAGGCCCCACATTTCCGCTGAGGGCTCCTGCTCCTGAAAAAGACGCGCGAAGCGGCCCTTGCCGCAGCCTACATCGAGGACGCGTTTCCCGTTCAGCGGCCCTAAGTGCTCTTGGAGAAGCTTGACGTGATAGATGCGCGGATCGATGGTGGACGGGAAATGCTCTTCATCTTGCGCCGATTCATCGAACGACGCCTGTATGCGGGCCCGAAGCTCCGGGGTTAAGCGCGCATCGGGTGGCGCGGCTTCGGCCGGTTTCGAAAAAAGACGACGCCACATCAGGCGCGGGTAAGAAAGATCGGCAGACCTAACTTGTGGTCGTAGGTCGGCCGGTAGCGGTCGGTATTGTACATGGTCGCGATATCCACCTTGCGCGGGCCAAGCGCCGGATCCGGGATCTCGGCTAGGGCATAGGAGCCGTGACTGATGGCCGTCATCAAACCGCTCTTGTTATCTTCGATCGCGTCCATGGCCATACCGGCGAAGGTGCCCGCGACCATGCGGTCGACGAAGTCCGGGCTTCCCGAGCGCAGTTCATAGGTCAGGTCGCTCACGATGGTCTCTTCTCCGGTCACCGCTTTGACTTCGCTACTCAAGTCTTCGGCAACGCTCATTTTTTTGCGGTGCCCGAAGGCATCGGGGTCGCCGTATTCTTTCACTGTGTAGCCTTCCCACTGCGCGCCCTCGGAAAGAATGACCAGCGCGTACCCGCTCGGGTTTTGGCGCTTGTCCGTCATGATCAGTTCGATCAACTTAGGCAGATCCACCTTATATTCAGGAATACAGCAGCGAATGGATGTGACATACGCGCTATAGAGAGCAGTGTAGCCCGCATCGCGTCCGAATACGCGGAAGATGCCGATGCGTTCATGCGAGCCTACGGTGGTGCGTTGCCGTTCGATAGCGTCAACGGCGCGGGTGATGGCTGTCGAGAAACCGATGCAGTACTCGGTGTTCCGCACGTCGTTGTCCATCGTCTTGGGAACGGCGATGATCGGCACACCTTGGCGGCCGAGCGCGGCGGCATAACTCAGAGTGTCATCGCCGCCGATGGCAATCATGTAGTCCAAGGCCAGGGCTTCAATGTTTTTGAGCACGGCTTCGGTGATGTCATAAGTTACGCTGCCTTTGCTCTCCTTAGTGGGGAAGGATTGCTCCTGGAGCGCGGGCGGGAGCTTCTTCATCTTGGAAGGATTGGTCCGGGAGGTATGCAGGTACGTGCCGCCGGTGCGGTCGATGGTC
>JAFAWA010000359.1 GCA_019242155.1 Terriglobia bacterium
AAAAATGCGAAATTTCATTAGATTATCTGGGGGAACACACCGTGGCTGTTATGACAGAAATCGCGGTTGGACTCGATGAGCTCGAAGTGCCGCTGCTCCAGTTAATCCCGGCTGTGACGCCGCCGGCAGCTTTCGCCTGAGCAATTACGGTCGAAGCGGTGCGGTGGACGTTATTGATCGCTGCTTCGCCGCCGACCGCGACGATCCTCGGAGCGCTGTGGGCCGACACTGGTAGCACCCGTAGGGCAAGCCACACGGGCAGAGGGACGACCGTGAGTCGCATGCACTCATTATATATGGCTGCCGGCGGGTTACCGGGAGAACTGGAGCTTCGCAAGTTGAATAACACGGGAACTATCACGAATGGGATGGCCCCGGAATGAGCAGTTGCTTCGTGGCAATAAGGATACGATGAACAGGAGGAATTAACATGGCAACTCTCGATTGGTCCCAATGTCCCGCCCTGGAGAGCATTCCCGGTAAGGTAAGCGGCGCGTGGGTTTCAAGAACACGCGGTTGCCGGTCGCGACGATCTTTGAAAATCTCGAGGCTGTTCACCAATCGAGGAAATGGAAAATTACCGCGTGTCGCGTGAACAGATCAACGCCGTTCTAGAATTTGCCGCCCGCAGACTGGCCCATTGCGGTACTCTGCCATCTTCAGGAGGAGTGACGGATGTCCGAGATCCCAAAGGTAGGTGCTTTCGCCATAATTCCGAGCAACAACTTGGCCGCCGCGCTCCCGTTTTGGGAACGTCTCGGTTTTGCTCGCACGGGCGGTGATTCTAATTACATCATTGTGGCTGGATGGGACTGCGAAGTGCACCTAACCCAAGCGGGCGAGGGCCCGTGGGGCGTACCGGAGGAGAACAATCCATTTGGCGTTTTTATTCGCACGCCGGATGTTGAGGCGATTGCAGCGCGAGTGGAAGATTTGATTATTCGTCCGGGCGGTGTCCTGCGCCACCGCGAATGGGGCCTCTACGAGGTCGGGATACGCGGACCGGACGGGATGCTTGTCCGCGTTGGCTGGCCTTCCCAGCTGATTAAGCAGGCCGCTGGTTCAGCGAAGTGATCAGCCGTTCTCACAGGTTGAGTTTTAATCAAATGGGAAATATTTAGTGCCCGCTCTGCCCCTCCCCGTGTGACGCCGCTGCCAGACGTGTTCAAAGCTACCGTGAAAGGAGGGTAATCAACATGACCACTCTCGATTGGTCTGAATGTCCTTTGGTTGAAGTCATTCCCGGCAAGGTCAGCGGTGCACCGCTGCTTAAAGACACGCGGTTGCCGGTGGAAGCCATTACCGGCAACTATGATACTTTCCGCGCTGAGGGCCTTTCCCCTGACGCTGCCATAGCAGAAACGCTGGACTGTTATCCCGAAACCAGCGTTGAAGCGATTAAGGCCCTTCTCGGTTACCGCGCCGCCCATAAGTTTCAGGCGCAGCCTTGAAGGTTTTTCTCGAGAGGACGTGCCGCACAAACTCGTGCCTTTTTTGACCGGCCATGAGATCCAAACCGTTGTCAGCATGAAATGGGGCGGCATTAAAAACGGCACGGCATTAAAAACGGCACGTTGCTTGCTCTTATCGGGCGTGAGAGCTTCGAAGTGTTTTCGTTCCCCGCTCGAGTCCGAGAACACTTAACCAGCGGAACCACACGCGCCGCCCGGTTCGACAAAGTAGATGCTGCTTTGCCTAGATTCACGCGCCCTTATATCCCTCACATTCCCGCACCGGCAAACGGGGATACTTAGGAAAACGCTCGTCCGTAAAACTGATCCGGCAAAGGTAGAACACCGAACCCCGGTCCGACCGGATAAGCTGCATGTGGCGGCAGGTTGCGCACAGGCCCGGATCGGTGCTCTCGACACTGGCTTTGGACGGGTTCATTCAGCCCTGTTCGATGAGTTCTGGTCTGCTGTCTCTAAAGTAGCCTTATTTTCTGACCCTCCGAGGTGACGCTACTCGCTTCTGTAAGTCCTGCGCGCGTTCGTCCAACGTCTGCGGCCGCGATGTGACATACGCTCCTGACCGGCTTACGATAGTCTGGATTTATGAGTCGCGCGGGCGAGCGTTGGCGCATCGGCGGAATCGAGAAGAGTTTCCTCGCGCTGGTTCTGCTCTACGCGCTTCTCTACGTTTCGCATTTACTCCCCGGATTGCGGCCCCTCCTTTCCTTTGCAGCCTTCGTTTTGGGAATCATCGCGTTGGTCCGTGTCCTGCGCCGCTCCTTGCGCAGAGCTATCTGGCTCCTGCGCAACCGGCTGATCGCCGCTTACATCCTCATTGCGGTGGTTCCGATCGTGCTGATCGTAGCTCTGGCGGGCATCGCAGCCTACGCAGTCATCGGGCAGATGGCGGTGTATCTAGTAAACAACGAACTATCGCGCCGGGTGACGTTTCTCGAAGGACCGGCCGCCGGTCTCACCCAGTTCCCCGCAACCAGCCGCGCCGTATTCGACGCCCGCTTTGTTCCCCTGATTCAAACCCGGTTCCCCCATTTCGAAATGCTGATTCGCGGCGAGGACGAAGAGCGGTTTCCTCCGGATAATACCCTCACCCCGCCGCCGCCCGCATGGGAGCGAGCCAATGGTCTCATCGTTCGGCAGAATGCGGTCTACGCGTGGGTGCATGAACGCTCTCCAAAAAGTGAAATTACCCTGGTTGCGCCGATTTCACACGATCTGTTGAGTAATCTGGTGCCCGGCCTGGGCGATGTCGATCTGGTCCCTTACACTTCGCACTCGACCGAATCCCACGTGCCCCCCAGGCAGAGTCCGTTGGATATTGCCGTGTCCTTTCCATACCCGTTGCAGCTAGAGGCCTGGGGGTCGCCGAACACGAGTCTCAGCGCTGTGCTGCTGGTGCACACTCGTCCCTCCGCCGTGCTCGCGACGGTGTTCGGGCAGAGCGCGCAGTGGGCCGAGATTGTGATGGGCGCCTTCGCGACGGTCGCAACCCTGTTTCTGCTGGTGGAGTTGGCAAGTCTCGTTGCCGGCATCCATCTGAGCCGCACCATCACCGGAGCAGTGAACGAACTCTACCTCGGCACCCAACATGTCAAAGAAGGGGATTTTGCACATCGCATTCGAGTTCAGGGCAATGACCAGTTAGCCGAGCTGGGCAGCTCCTTCAATACGATGACCGCAAATTTGGGGCAGTTGATTACGGTGACCAAGGAGAATGAACGCCTCCAATCCGAACTCACGATTGCCCGCGAAGTCCAATCGCAACTGTTCCCGAAGGCCGTGCCCTCCCTGCGCGGCCTGACACTCGCGGGCGTTTGCCGGCCCGCCAGCACGGTTTCCGGCGATTATTACGATTTTCTCTCGATCTCGGAGCGCGCCGTTGCTTTTGCACTAGGCGATGTCGCGGGTAAAGGCATCTCGGCCGCATTACTGATGGCCGCGATTCAGTCGAATATGAGGACCCAGCTAACCGTCACTAACGGCCTCCGTCACGATCATCTCTCTGCCGCGGCTTTGGTTGCCACGCTCAACCGCCAGCTTTATGCCAATACAGCGCCCGAGAAGTACGCCACCTTCTTCTTCGCTCTCTACGACGACGTGGATCACACCCTGACTTACACCAACGCCGGCCATCTGCCGCCGTTGCTGATGCGCAAAGAAGCCTTCGAGCGGTTGGATCCTACGGGCACCGTAGTCGGCGCCTTTCCCGGCGCGAACTATGGAGAGCAGACCGTGCCGCTGCAGCCGGGCGATGTTTTGGTCGCGTATACAGATGGCCTGGTGGAACCGGAAAACGTGTACGGCGAGATGTTCGGCGAAGAACGATTGCAGGAACTGATCCTGCGGCACGCGAAGGAAGACTCTGCGGCAATCATCGCTCATGCGATGGAAGGCGTAATCCAGTGGACGGGCTCTTCTGAATTACAGGACGACATGACCATGCTGGTTGCGCGCCGGTTATGAAGGTCCTCACGGCGGCCCAAATGCGGGAGGTGGATCGCCGGACTATCGAAAACGGAATCCCCGGAATCGTTCTCATGGAGAATGCCGGGCAGCGCGTAGTCGAGTTCCTGGAACGACGCTTCGCGCCGCTAGAACGGCAGCGCATCGTAGTGTTCTGCGGCAAAGGAAATAACGGCGGCGACGGAATGGTAGTGGCCCGCCAACTGCACACGCGGGTTCGGCCGGCTAGCCTCCATGTGGTTCTGTTCGGCGCACCCGAGGATCTTAAAGGCGATGCTGCGGCCAACCTTCGAATGCTCGAGGCGTGCGGCTGCCCGGTCTTGCGCGACATTCCAGCGGAAGCACGGCATGCGGGCGTGCTGGTGGACGCGCTGCTGGGAACCGGGGTGAGCGGCCCGGCCACCGGGCGGATGCTCGAAGCCATTCGCGAGATCAACCGAGGGTTCCCATTCGCCAAGGTCGTCGCTGTGGACCTTCCGTCGGGGATGCCGACCGACTCGGGTGAGCCTACCGGCGAGATGGTGCGGGCCGATTGCACCGTTACCTTCACTGCTCCGAAGGTTGCCCAGGCCGTCCCGCCGAATTGCGACCATGTGGGCGAGTTGCTGGTGGCTCCGATAGGCAGCCCTCCCGCGCTCTATGACAGCGACACTTCGATTTTCCTTTCCATGGTGCAACCCGCCATGTTTCGGGCGCTGCTCGCGCCGCGGCCTCCCTCCGGCCATAAAGGCACGTTCGGGCACGTATTGGTGATCGCAGGTTCGCGCGGCAAAACCGGGGCCGCCGCGATGAGCGGCATTGCCGGGCTGCGGGCCGGGGCCGGATTGGTGACAGTGGCCTCCGCCTGCAGTGCGATTCCGGTGATTGCAAGCTATGCGCCCGAAGTGATGACCGAACCATTAGCGGAGAACGATTCGGGCGGCATCAGCGCGGAAATTCGTTTGGACCGTCTGACGCAAGGAATGACCGTCATCGCGATGGGGCCCGGCATGGGCCGCCATCCCGATATCGAAGCAGTAGCGACACGTGCCGCGAGCGAACTCGAACAGCCTATAGTGATCGATGCCGATGCGCTAACCCCAAAGATCTCCGGCGCGGGCAAATTGCGCGTGCTGACGCCCCACCCCGGCGAAATGAGCCGGCTCACCGGAAAAAGCACCGCCCAGGTGCAGCAGGATCGTATCGGCACAACTCGTCAATATGCAATGGAAAAGGGCGTTGTGCTTCTACTAAAGGGGCAGCGAACCGTTATTGGTTTCCCCGATGGCGAAGTCTGGATTAACCCCACAGGAACGCCCGCTCTGGGTACCGGCGGCAGCGGCGACGTGCTCACCGGCCTGATCGCCGGATTCCTCGCTCAGTTTCCCGGCCAAGCCCAGCTTGCAATCGCGGCCGCGGCGTATCTGCATGGTCTCGCCGGCGAAATCGGTTCGCGTGAATTAGACGAAAAGTGTCTAATCGCGACCGACATTCTTCGTTACCTGCCCCAAGCCATTACCGAGTGCCGGGGTGCGCTGGGACGTTAATGCCGGTTTACCGCACCGCTTCGGCTGAGGAGACGATTGCCTTGGGCGAACAGATCGCCCGCCGGCTTCCGTCCAAGCAGGTAGTGCTTCTCATTGGCCAACTCGGGGCGGGTAAAACGACGCTTGCGAAAGGGCTCGTTGCCGGCTTGGGGGCAGCTTCGCCGGACGAAGTTTCGAGCCCCACATTCACCCTGATTCACGAATACGGCACGGCAGGACGGGTATATCACATCGATCTTTACCGGCTGGACGAGCCGTGCGCCGTAGCCACTTTGGGGCTCGATGATCTCTTCGACCGCGACTGCGTGGTCCTGATCGAATGGGGCGAACGGTTCCCGCAACTTCTCCCCTCCGCGCGCACCGAGATTCGCCTGCAGATTCGTGACGGGGAACAACGGGAAATCGAGGTCCGCACACTCGCCTGACGCTTGAAGACCCAACCGCATACCACCCGTGCCCGCACCTTCGCCTGACCCTTACAAATTCAGCAGCACAGCGCCCGCCGGCTCGACTCGATTCCGGCCGTTGTTTTTGGCGTCATAAAGAGCTCTGTCTGCCAGGCGGAGCAGGGAGTCGGCATCGCACGGAATTTCCGCCGATTGCGAAGCGCAGCCGATACTGCAAGTCACTGTGATCTCTTGTTCACCGATGGGAACCCGGGTTGCCGCAATGCACTGGCGGATGCGTTCGGAAAGCGCGAGTGCCCCAACACTGTTACACCCGGGAAGGACCAGTAAGAACTCTTCGCCGCCGTAGCGTCCGACCGAATCGTAAGAACGCACCGTCGCTTTCATGCGGGCGGACGCTTCCCGCAGTATGGCGTCACCCGCCAGGTGTCCGTAGGTGTCGTTAATCTGCTTGAAGCGGTCGAGATCCAGCATCAGGATGGACAAGGCTTTCGGCTCGCGGGCGGAGCGTTCGAGTTCGGCCCGCAACGTTTCCATGATGGCCGACCGGTTCAGCAATCCCGTCAGGCCGTCGTGCGTGGCTCGCATGCGCAGCGCCTCCCGTGCAATCAGAAGTTGTTCTTGCAATTCAATAATCCTCTGGCCTGCTCGCAGCCGCGCTCTGAGTTCCAATGCGCTGAAAGGCTTTTTCAGATAATCGTCGGCCCCGGCATCCATCGCCTCAACCAAGTCTTTGGAATCCGTGCGGGCCGTTACCAGGAGAATGTATGTATACGGTTCGATGCCCGACGCGCGCAGGTTCCGGCAAAGCTCTACGCCATCCCGGCCAGGCATCATCCAGTCCAGAATTGCTATCCTCGGCGCATCTTTGGACTGCAGAATGTGCCAGGCTTCGTTACCGTCCCCCGTGGCTATAACCTCATAGCCCCACTTGGTAAGCATGCTCCGAAGTACGGACTGGGAAATCGGGTTGTCTTCCGCCGCAAGAATCTTCATTGACTTTGCCGCGTTGCTTTGCGGCTCACTACTCGTATCGGCAGCCTCGCAGGTAAACATGAGAGCGCGGCTAAGATATTCCTCGGGACGTGTTAGGATGCGAATTCGAGGAGACTATAATTGGCTGCCACTGCGGACACACTGCTTTCTCCTATCCAGCCTTTGCCCGCCGAGTATGACCGGCATCTGGACGACATCGGGTACATGACCTGCATGACCCTGGTGCTGCTCGGCAACTATGCGCAAACGGGCCACTTCGGCGGTCCCCTGGCTTATACACCGTACAATGTGGCGGTCCACTTGGCGGGTCCGGACGAAGGCGGTTTACGCTACGATTACCGGCGGCCCAAACACCCTTACAGCGATAAGTTTATGCTGGCCGGCGGGCACTGCATTCCGACTTGCTACGCGTTGTGGATGGTCCTCGGTCAAGCCCTGGAGCGCAGGTACCAAGCTACCGGCGACCGGCGGTACTACGTGGATCCGCATGTGGCCGTATTGCCCGTCGACGCTTTGGGATTTCGCCGCGGTGCCGGCGCCTTAAGGACCCTATTGCAGAATCACGGATTGGCCGATCATCCCTTGTTCGCGCAGGCGAAGGCGCGCGGCATCCGGGCCTTACAAGGCCATGCGGAGTCGACCGACGTGACTAATGACGTGAATGGGGGGCCATCGGGCATAGGCATCGCTACAGCCGCGGGGAAGGCCGCGTTTTGGGACATTGTGGGCGCAGGCATCAATCAGCCTAAAGTGATTGCGTTCGAAGGCGAGTTCGCGTTGACCGAAGGGCACGCTCAGGAATTGAAGACTCAGGCTCTCGCCCTGCAAGTCGGCAAGCGGCTTCGCATCCTGATGTCCGAAAACAACAACGGTATCGATGACAGCCTGATGGGCGGGGTCATCTGCCAGAAGTACGACCGATACCGCATCGCCGATCAGTGGACTTCCTATGGCTGGAATGTCTTTGCGCTGGAGAACGGTAACGACTACGGACAGGTTGCGGCGGCTCTGAAGACTATGGAGCGGTGGGATCCGCAGGACCGCCGGCCGATGATTGTCGTCGGCAATACGGTCAAGGGCTACTGGCCCGGCGCTATGGATGGCCGGATTCCCGGTTACGGTCCCCAAACCGTCGGCTATGGAAGCCACCCCTACGCCCTGAAGATGAATTCGGAGTATTTCATCGCGCTTGCTTCCACGTTCGAGAAACATTATGGCGTGGAGTTCTCGGGCATACGCCAAGGCGCGGTTACCGATCCGCGGGAGCGCCTGATTCAGTTCAAGACCAATATTGATATCGTGATGTCGCTCCTCGACCGCAATGGGCTCGGCGACTGGCTTGCCGAGCGCCTGGTAGACATCGGCGACACGGTAAGCGACGACTTCCCGGTGCGCATCGATGTGACGCGCGATCCCTTTCTCGACGAGCGTCTGCTCGTGGCCAATCTACCGGTCGAGCCGCAGACCGTGAAAGTTGAGAACACTTTTTCCGGCGCAGAGAAGGAGGTAGGCATCACCCTTTTTCGAAAGCCGGGCGACGTCGCCGGAGCGCGGCGCGGCATCTCGGAAATTATCAAGTGGATGAACTACATCACCGGTAACCGTTTCCTGACGATCGCTGCCGATCTGTCCGAGTCGATTAACGTGGAGCATGGAAGCCTTTGGGGGCACTACGATCCCGAAACCAATCCGCTGGGCACGCGCTTAAAAGCAACCATTCAGGAGGCGGGCAACGCGTCCACCTGCATCGGGCTGGTAAGCCAGAATGCCTCCACCGATCCTACCAAGTTTGCCGGTGTGTGGGCATTGAGCGGAACTTACGGAGCGTTCACTCCCCTGATGTATACGCCCGCCCGCGTCTGGAGCCAGCAGAACCAGGACAGCCGTTTTCGCGTCGGCGTACTGCATATCCTGGCAGCGCACTCCGGACCCGAAACCGCGGCCGATGCGCGTACCCATTTCGGTATCTTTGCCCCTCAAGTCTGGAAGCTGTTTCCCCGGGGACAGACGATCCACCTGAATTTTTGGGATTACAACGACGTGGCCGCGGGCTACTTCGCAGCCGCTGAGATTGCCGCGCGCGATCCCAAGGTGGGTGTCATCACCATAGAAGTCGCCCGCCCGGACTTTCCGGTGGTCGACCGCAGCCGCTTCGCCGATACCGATATCAAAGCGGCAGCCAAAGGCTTATATGTGATTCGCGATTTTGCCCCCGGCCAACCCCGCCACGGCTACGTAATCGTGCAGGGATCCAGTTCCACGATGAACCTGGTGAACCAGTTCTCGCGCCTGGAGGAAGCGGGTATTAATGTCAAAATCATTTCCGCCGTAAGCGAGGAACTATTCGACCGGCAGCCGGAGTCCTACAGGCACTCCGTTTTGCCGCCCGAAGCGGCTTACGACTTGATGGTCGTGAGCACAGGCACTCGCCGCGTGTGGCCCGTTCGCGACTTAGGCCCGCTCACGGATGACTACTCGTTGACGTCTGATTGGGATAACCAGTGGCTGAGCGGCGGCCTGGAGCCCGAAGTCATTGCCGAGGCCCATCTCGATCCGGTTTCGATTTTCAACGGCATCGAACGCTTTGCCCGCCAGCGTGACCTTCGCATGGCCCGGCAACGCGAAATGCTTGGCCGCTTAAATTGAACGGCCCCCAATGAGCCGAATCGAGCGCGTCCTGATCAGTGTGACCGACAAGACCGGGATTATAGATTTCGCCCGGCAGCTCAATGCACTCGGGGCGGAACTGATTTCGACGGGAGGCACCGCTCGCATGATTGGGGAAAGCGGCGTACCCGTCACGGAAGTGGCCGAAGTCACGGGATTTCCGGAGATGCTCGACGGCCGCGTAAAAACGCTCCATCCTAGAATCGCCGGTGGCATTCTCGCTATCCGCGAGCGCCCTGCCCATATGAGCGCCCTCGCGGAGCAGGAGATCCAACCCATAGACATGGTGGTCGTAAACCTGTACCGGTTTGAAGAGGTCGCCGCCAAAAGCGGGGCGCCGCTCGAACAGCTCATCGAAAACATTGATATCGGCGGCCCCACCCTCATCCGCGCTGCCGCCAAGAACTATCAGGATGTCGCTGTGGTCGTGTCGCCGGAAGATTACATGCCGCTTCTCGAGGAGTTGCGAGAGAACGGCTGCGCGCTCTCTCCCGAAACCAAGTGGAGGCTGGCGAAGAAGGCCTTTCACATTACGGCCGCTTACGATTCGGCCATCGCCGCGCGCCTCGATCGCGTAGATTCCGCAGAGTCACTACCGCTCGAGTTGCACCTCCACGCGCCGAAATTGATGGATCTGCGCTATGGCGAGAATCCCCACCAATCGGCCGCGCTCTACGGCAGGCGCGGAGTTGGTATCGCAGGCGCGGAACAGTTGCAGGGCAAAGAACTCTCTTACAACAACCTTGTAGATCTTGATGCGGCATGGCAACTTGTTTCCGAGTTCTCGGGACCCGCTGCAGTGATCATGAAGCACACCAACCCTTGTGGCGCTGCCGAACAGGACTCGCTCGCGAACGCGTACAGCAAAGCTTTCGAGTGCGATCCTCTATCGGCTTTCGGAGGCGTGCTCGGTTTCAACCGAATTCTGGACGAGGACACCGCCAAACAGGTAGCCGAAACGTTTATCGAAGCCATCGCCGCACCCGGCTACTCCCCCGAAGCATTGAGGGTATTTGTCGGAGCTAACCGGAAATCATTGCGACTCCTCCGTGTGCCACCTGCCTCCGATGCGCTCGTCGTTAAGTCCATCTCCGGTGGATTTCTGGCGCAGACGCCCGATGAAGGCAACCTCGATCGCAACACCGCCTCGGTTAAATCGCGGCGCGCCCCCACGGATGAGGAATGGCACGCTATGGAGTTTGCCTGGAAGGTCGCCAAGCATGTGAAGTCGAACGCGATCGTCTACGCGCGCCCCGGGCAAACCGTGGGCATCGGCGCCGGCCAGATGAGCCGCGTGGATTCCGTTAAGGTCGGGGCGATGAAGGCCATCCTGCCCTTACACGATACAGTGGTCGCTTCCGACGCCTTCTTTCCTTTCCCGGACGGCGTCGAAGAAGCTGTGAAATCGGGTGCCACTGCGTTTATTCAGCCCGGTGGATCGGTGGGTGATGCCAAGGTGATCGAGGCCGCCGACCGGTTAGGCGCCGCCATGGTGTTCACGGGCATGCGCCATTTCCGGCATTAATCCCCCGAACACGCCGGGACCGCAATAGTGTATCGCCATGTCTCCTGGCACGCGCAATATCGCTGATATACTGACCGAACGAGGAACCGAATGCCGTCCCGGTGGGTTTCGATCCTGGCCGGCTGCGGTTTCCGGACGCCGTGTCTATGCCGCGCCCGTGAGCGCGCATGAGCAGGAGGCTCGTATGGTAAGAAAGATCGCGTTGACGCTGTTGTCG
>JAFAWA010000362.1 GCA_019242155.1 Terriglobia bacterium
TGGAACGTAACCACGGTCCGCCGCAGCGGCATGCGGGGCAGCCTCTGGTTCAATCCATGAAACAGGCCGGCCGATCGTGGTCCGAAGGGCTCCGCGAGCAACCCACGGCGCACATTGGCCGGGAGGCTTTGCCTATAAGCGCGTACAAACCGATGCGGCCGGTAACAAAAGACGAATCGCGATTCCGGATGAGAACCGGCGATTCCCCCCAGCAGTTCCCGCGAGTAGATGCCCACCCCGGTTAGCTCATCGCCAACGCTATAGGTGGCATCGAGGGCAATCGTCACGCAATACCGTATTGTTTCATCTTGCGGTACAGCGTAGTGCGTCCGATCTGAAGCAGAATAGCGGCCTTCCCCCGCTCGCCTCCGGTCTGCGCCAAAGCATTGCAAATGGCCTGCTTTTCGCTGTCCGGCAGTGAAATTACGGGAGATTTGGGCGGTAAGACAAACTCATGGAAGGCGTGCTGCTCGAGGACGTCGGAGAGGTCGTGGGGAACCGGCGACTGGTGCGGCTGCTGCAGAGCCGAAGGCAAATCCCACATGTTCAGGGTGCCCTCGGAGCGCAGCGCCGCCATGCGGTCGATGCAATGCTTCAGCTCGCGCACATTGCCCGGCCAATCGTAACTCATCAAGGCCCGCATTACGTCATCGCCGCAGCAAAACTCTGGAAGACCCTGCGCCCGGCCTTGATCGATGAAATGACCGATCAGCAGCGGGATGTCCTCTTTGCGATCGCGCAGAGCGGGGAGCCGAATGGTCATCACATTCAGGCGGTAATAGAGGTCCTGGCGAAATCTTCCGCGCGCTACTTCGGCCTTGAGATCGCGATGCGTAGCCGCGATGATCCGTAAATCGACCTTGCGCCAGCTCAGCGCGCCGACCGGCCGGAACTCCCGCTCCTGAATCAGGCGCAACAGCTTCACCTGCAACTCGAGCGGCAGATCGCCGATCTCGTCAAAGAAGGCGGTGCCGCCGTCTGCGAGTTCCACCAGCCCCTTCTTATTTTCTGTCGCGCCGCTGAACGACCCTTTGGTATGGCCGAACAGTTCGCTTTCCATAAGCGTGCCGACCAGCGACCCGCAGTCAATGGGCACAAACTGACCGCGTGGGTTCGATTCGTAAATCGCGCGCGCGACTACTTCCTTCCCCGTGCCGCTCTCGCCGAGCAGCAGCACCGGGAGCCGGTTCCGTGAGGCTTTTTCGATCGATCGCCGGATGGCCGCGATCAGAGGGGACTGTCCCATCAGCCCGTGGGAGCAGCCATTAGCGGGTAGGCTCATGCGAACAGCTAGACCGTATCTAATCGTACGATGAAGCCTGCGGTTTTCTCTTCGGATTCTCTCCGGATCCTCTCTGCTAGACCAAGTGCCTGATTCTGATCGGTTAGGGAGCCGACCAGGACGCGCCAGAGGTCGGGATTTCCGGGCCGCAGCACGACCCGTGCGGCCCCATAGCGGCTGGCCATCCGCTCGCGCAGACGCTCGGCATTCTCCCGATTGCGGAAAGCCCCCACTTGTACAGCGAAGATTGCGGGCTCCACCACCTCGGGAACACGAATTACCTCGATGCGGACCCGGGCCGTCCCCGGTCCGATCATATCCATGGCGCGGGCGGCGGCGTGCGAAACGTCGATTACGCGGCCGTCGACAAACGGGCCGCGGTCAATAATCCTTAAATCGACGCTCTTGCTGGTATCGAGGTCGAAAACGCGCACCCAGGTGTTAAAGGGAAGGGTGCGATGCGCGGCCGTAAACTGTTCCATGTCGTAGATTTCGCCGTTGGCGGCGCGGCGGCCGTGATAGGGGTGTCCGTACCAACTTGCAAGGCCTGTTTCGGTCTGCCCGACGGCAATACCGGGCACCGAGGCAGGGGGCGGCGGAACGAGCTTACTTACTGCCTTGCGGTGGCAGCCCGTCAAAATCAGCACCGCTGCAAGAATGCTGCACGCCCATCGCATGGCGGTGTATCCATTATGGCATGTTGCACTCTCTAATGACCGTTTGGTTACTTATAGGTTAAGAGGCAATGGGATGCCTCTGGAACCGCGGGGCATGGTTTATAGTGAGCAGTTATGATGGAACGCCGCAGCTTTCTCAAGACCGCCGGAGCCCTGGCGGGTTCTCTGGTTGCCAACACGCCGCCCGGGAAGGCGGCGAGCTATCCCATAGAGCATTTTGTCCTGGTGATGATGGAAAATCGCAGCTTCGACCACCTGGTGGGCTGGCTCCCGAATGCCGATGGGCAACAGGCAGGCGTGATGTACAAGGACGCGAACGGGGTGCTCCAATCGACGTTCCCGCTCGCGCCCGATTACACCGGCTGCGATTATCCGGATCCCGACCATAGCTACCAGGGCGGGCGCACGGAATACGACAACGGAATGATGGATGGGTTCTTGCAAGTCCAGCCTGGAAGTCTCTTTCCGATTGGCTATTACAGCGAAACCGCATTGCCTTTTCATGCCGCGCTGGCCCGTGAGTACGTCACCTGCGACCGGTATTTTCCTTCCATCCTGGGGCCGACGTTTCCCAATCGCATCTTCCAGCACGCGGGACAGACCGACCGCTTGGGCGACAGCATCACGCCGATCTGTACGCTGCCGACGATTTGGGATCACTTACAAGGCGCCGGAGTCAGCCACAAATATTACTTCGGGAATGTACCGATCTTGGGCCTGTGGGGAACGAAGTATCTGAATATTTCATTCCCACACTCGCATTTTCTGGCAGACTGCGCCGCGGGAACGCTGCCCGCGGTGTCGTATGTGGATCCTTCATTTACTCTATTGGCCAACCTGGCCGAAGACGATCATCCGCAATCGGATGTGAGGAACGGGGACGCCTTCTTGTCCGAGGTTTTCGCCGCCGTCACGCAAAGCCCGAACTGGCCGAACACCGCGCTGATCATCAATTTCGACGAGTGGGGCGGATTCTTCGATCATGTGACGCCTCCCTGGGCCTTGGCGCCCAACAATGTGGATCCGGACCTGATGGACGGGAAGGCGCTGCTCGGCATTCGCGTGCCGTGCATCATCGTTTCGCCGTGGACCAAAGGGCAGCCTAATGATCCGGCCGTAAGTCATACGGTTTTTGACCACACTTCGGTGCTGAAGCTGATCGAATCGGTGTGGAACGTAGCGCCGCTGGCGGCCCGCGAGACCTCGAATGACGTGGGCAACTTACTCGAAGTTTTCGATTTCGGCAGCTCTAACCTGGCCGTGCCGGTGATGCCGCCGGCCCGCAGGGTGATTCCTTCCCAGTTCTGTACCAGCAGCATTCTAGGGAATGCCGGGCACGAAAGCTCGTTTCAGGAGATCATCAACAGCGGTATCCTTCGCGGCTGGCCGGGTTTCTAGCCAATCTGGGGGGCGAAGCCTTTGAGATAATAAAGCTTCGGCGGGAGGGTGCCGATAAGGGAATCATGCGGGAGCGGCGCTTAGAAGTTCGGATGTTGTGCGCAGACCTCATAGAGGTCTGGTGGAAGGATGCGGCGGGAAGGAACGTCAAAGCGCAGGCCGTTTTAGAAGACATCTCCTCGTCGGGAGCTTGCCTCCAGTTTGAGATCTCGGTTCCTCTGGGCACCGTGCTTCGCTGGCGGTCTCCCAAAAAGGAGTTCGAGGGAACCGTGCGCTACTGTGTGTACCGGGAGATCGGATATTTCGTAGGCGTACAGTTTGCGCGGGGTTCGGAATGGTCAAAGGCCATCTACCAGCCCCAGCACCTACTCGATCTCGAACAGTTAATGGCGAAGCGCAAGCAGTAGAGCGGGGCGGGACGGCGGCGTTCCCTCGGCGGCCAGGCGGCTGGCGTTGTTTCAGCGCGCCGGGGCAGGGGAGATTGCGCCAGTTCGAGCGGGCGGTTTGCCCCGCCGGCGATCACTTGGTCAACCGCGCGGCCGTGTTCTCTTTCAAAAGATCCGCGACCTTAGCCACGCCCGCCTTAGCGCAAGCATCATCCATCTGCTGATTAGACCCCGAACTCCCCACCGCGCCGATAATCTCATTGCCTAACTGGATGGGTACGCCGCCGCCGAGAGCCAGTATGTCGGCTACGTCGCGTTGCGGCGCGAGCGCGGGGTCGCTGGCGGTCCGCTTTTGAAACTCGAGCGTAGTGCTCCGGAACATCCGCGCTGTGTAGGCCTTGCGGCGAGCCATCTCGGCGGTTTGCGCGGTGGCCTGCTCGTCCCGCAGGGTGACGAGTACCTGGCCGGCCCGATCGAGAACTACCGCCGCGGTGTGGAATCCCTTGGACTGGCATTCGGCAAGCGTAGCTTCGGCAATAGTCTTAGCCATCCCGAGCGACAACGTATGCTGGGTGACCACGCCCTGCGCGACCGCGCGGCCGGACACAATCGCGGCCGCCAGGATCAAAACGAAAGCTCTTCCGGTGGATGACATAGCACCTCCGCCAGCCGTCAATTATACACAGCGCGAAGGCGGCCGACCGCCCAGTAGATCTACATCCCTACATATCGCGCATACAGGCTTCGCGCGAGGCCGGTATCGCTGGTCCCTTTTACGATGGCGCGGCCGTCGGGGAAGACCGTCATCTCATAGGGCGCGACCACGAAGCGTAAGGCGAACTCGTTGGCCCGCACTTCGCCCAGCGGTTCGAGGCGCGATCGCAAACTGTCGAGGTCGAGCGGCCGCGCGTCCTCATGAATCTGCACCGCGTTTCTGCCGCAGAGGCTCACGGGAGCGCGGCGCGACTCGTCCAAATACGGAAATTCGCGGCGGACGCACGTGGGACAGTCGGAATCGCGCGCAGGAGCGTCGATCTGCCGCATACCGCCCTGCCAAAGATCTGCGCGGGTGAGGCGGGGGCGCACCTGGTCCGCTTGGCCGCTCAAAATTCTGAGTGCATCCGCCACTTGGAGCGAGGCCACGAGCGACGTGATCA
>JAFAWA010000418.1 GCA_019242155.1 Terriglobia bacterium
GCATTCGCGGCGGATCGACTCGGCCTTCAGCGAATTGCTGATTTCGCGCTTTTCATTAAATATCAGCGAGCATTTGGTGAATATGTAAGGGCGGCTGGAACGGCCCTGGAGGGCGCGCCCCACGACCTCCTCCGAATGGCCCAGTCCATAAACGGCGGCGGTGTCGATCCAGTTCACGCCGCGATCCAAGGCAGCATGTATGGCAGCGATCGATTGCGCGTCGTCCTGAGCGCCCCACGCAAAGGCCCAGCCTCCACCGCCCATGGCCCACGCGCCCACACCCAAAGGGCTGATATCCATGTCGCTGTTCCCAAGTCGTTTTCTGTGCATCTCCCTTACAGTATCCAATGTCGGCGGTTGCGGTATGGGACCAATCGGGAGCGGGTACGTCCAACCTAGAAGAGTCATCTTGGGGATCGAACGCAGAAAGTGCCGTTTTTCAAGGCTCTGTTATAATCTCCAACAACTTGCAAACGAGGTTTTTTCGATGCAACGTCATCGCGTTTCCGCGCTACTGTTAACTCCGCTGTTGCTGGCCTGCACCGCATTCCCCCAATCTCTCCCGAACGGCGTTCAAAAAGTCACGGCCGCCGAGGGCATCACGGAGTATGCGTTTCCGGACGGTTTACACGTTCTGCTGTTTCCGGATAACTCGAGCCCCAAGGTCACCGTGAACATGACTTATATGGTGGGCTCCCGTCATGAAGGCTACGGCGAGACCGGCATGGCGCACCTGCTCGAACATCTGATGTTCCGCCAGACCACAACCCGCGGCGACGTGAAGAAGGAACTCACCGAGCATGGCGCCGTGATGAACGGCAGCACATCCTGGGACCGCACCAACTACTTCGAGACGATGAATGCCACCGAAGAAAACCTGCATTGGGCCATTCAACTCGAAGCCGACCGCATGGTGAACGCTCTCATAGACAAAAAGAACCTCGATGCGGAAATGACTGTGGTGCGCAATGAGTTCGAGCGCGGCGAAAACAGCCCCGACCGGATTCTGTTTCAGCGCGCATTGGAGACGGCCTTCGCATGGCATAACTACGGCAAATCTCCCATCGGCAATCGTTCCGACATTGAAAACGTGCCCGTCCCCAGACTGGCCGCTTTCTATCAGAAGTATTACCAGCCGGATAACGCCGTGCTGACGGTCGCCGGCAGGATCAACGAAGCGCAAACGCTGGCCTGGATCGCGGAGGCGTTTGCGCGCGTCCCTAAACCACAGCGTTCGCTCGACGCAACCTATACAACCGAGCCGACGCAGGACGGCGAGCGCTTCGTGGCTCTGCGCCGCGTGGGCGACACGCCCAGCCTAGTGGCGCTCTATCATATGCCTGCCGGTTCGCATCCCGATGCGGCGGCATTGGATGTGCTTGCTGGAGTCCTGGGTGATGCTCCCTCGGGACGGCTCTACAAGGCGCTGGTCGAAAACAAAAAGGCGGTGCAGGCCGGAGCCGATACCGAGGACCTGCATGATCCCGGATTTTTAAGCGTGGATGCCCACCTCCGAACCGGCCAGCCGCTCGAAGAAGCGCGCGACGCTATGCTCAGCACCGTAGAGAAACTGGTGGATGATCCGCCTACACGCGAGGAGGTGGAGCGGGTAAAAGCAAACCTGTTGAAGCAGATCGATCTGCAAATGGCGAATACCCAGTCGATGGCATTGCAACTCAGCCATTGGGTCGGGCTCGGTGACTGGCGGCTGCTCTTTGTCACGCGAGACCGGATTAAGAATGTCACGCCCGCGGATGTCGAACGAGTGGCCAAAGCTTATCTGAAACCGTCTAACCGGACGGTCGCGGAGTTCATCCCGACCGCCGCTCCCGACCGCGCCCAAATCCCAAGCACTCCTGACGTGCAGGCCATGCTGAAGGATTTCAAAGGCGGGCAAGCCATCGCTTCGGGCGAAGCATTCGACCCCACACCCGCCAACCTCGAAGCGCGTGTAACGCGAGTCCGCCTCCCCAGCGGATTGAAGTTGGTGCTGCTGCCCAAGAAGACACGCGGCGGCACGGTCACGGCACTCATCAACCTGCGTTTCGGCGATGAGAAGTCGCTCACCGGCAAAACGATTGCGGCGCAAATGGCCGGCGGCCTCCTGCTGCGCGGCACCATGAAGAAAACCAGGCAGCAGATACAAGACGAACTCGATCGGCTGAAAGCACGGCTCAACGTAACCGGCACTCCCACCAACGCTACCGCCAATATGGAAACGCTCGAAGCCAATTTGGCCGGCACGCTCGAGCTCGCCGCGGAAGTTTTGCGCGAACCGGCCTACCCCGAGAAGGAATTCGAGCAGTTCCGGCAGCAGCGGATCGCGGGCCTGGAGGGATCGAGGAGCGACCCCGGCGCACTCGCTGCCATCGCGCTTCAGAAGCGTCTGAACCCGTTTCCGGCAGGGGATGTTCGCTATGTCTATAGCGCCGAAGAACAGATTGACGCTTTGAAGAGCGTATCTCTCGATGAGGTGCGCCGGTTCCACGACCAGTTCTATGGCGCGTCGGAAGGCGAAATGGTAGTCGTCGGGCAGTTCGATCCCGCCCAGGTCCGGAAACTGGCGGAGCAGCTCTTCGGCGCCTGGAAAAGTCCCAGCGGCTATCAGCGCGTAGTGACCGCTTACCGCAAGACCGAGCCCGGCAGCCTGAAGATCGAAACCCCTGACAAACAGAACGCCACATTGCTTGCCGGCATGCAGGTTCGCATCTCCGATGACGATCCCGACTACCCGGCCCTGCGGCTCGCCAATTACATGCTGGGTGAAAGCTTCGCTTCTCGGCTGGTACATCGCATTCGCGATCAAGAAGGCCTCAGTTACGGAGTTCGCTCCGGTGTTCAGGCTCCCGCGAAAATGGATTCGGGCGATTTCTCCATCTCCATCATTGCGGCGCCCCAGAACGTTCCCAAGGCGGAAACCAGCCTGAAAGACGAACTGGCGCGCGCCGTGAACGACGGCTTCACCCCAGCCGAAGTGGCCTCAGCCAAAAAAGCGTTTTTGGAGGAAGAGGTCGTGGGCCGCTCGCAAGACCAGGCCCTCGCGCGGCTGCTCGCGGCGCGGGAACGCTTCGACCGCAACATGAAGTTCGACGAGAGTTTCGAATCTAAGATCGCCGGTTTAACCGCCGAACAGGTCAACGCAGCGCTCAAACGCCATATCGCGCCTCCGGAATTGATGATTGTTAAAGCTGGGGATTTCAAGAAGGCGGGCGTTCTGGAGTAGCCCTAGCCTCGCAAAATCGCGGTATTCTGTTTCCCATGTCCGCAGAAGCTACCGCTCCCGCCCGGCAAATGGGCTTTGCTACCCGGTCTTTGCACGCCGGCCATACGCCCGATAAGGCTTCGCTCGCGCGCGCCGTGCCTATCTATCAGACCACGTCCTACGTTTTCGAGGACTCCGCGCATGCCGCCGCTCTGTTCGCCCTGCAGCAGTTCGGCAACATCTACACGCGCATCATGAATCCCACGACGGCCGTGTTTGAGGAACGCATGGCCTCGCTCGAAGGCGGCGTGGCCGCGCTCGCAACCTCGAGCGGCCAGGCCGCTCAGTTCCTGGCGATCTCGAGCATCGCAGGTCTGGGCGATGAGATCGTCGCCGCGAGCACGTTGTACGGCGGCACTTATACGCAGTTCGATGTGAGCTTCCGGCGTATCGGCATTGAAACACGGTTCGTCGAGCCGGATGACCCCGAAAATTTCCGCAAAGCGATCACGCCCAAGACGCGCGCTCTCTACGCCGAAACCATCGCCAATCCGCGGATGAATATTCTCGATATCGAAAAGGTCGCGGCCATTGCGCACGAGGCCGGTGTTCCGCTCGTCATCGATAACACCATGGCCTCTCCCTATCTGTGCCGGCCGATCGACTACGGCGCAGACATCGTGGTTCACTCGGCCACCAAGTTTTTGGGAGGCCATGGGAACTCGATCGGCGGCGTTATTGTCGATAGCGGCAAGTTCCCCTGGAGTGACCGCTATCCCGCCATCACTCAGCCCAGCCCCGGGTACCATGGCATGAAGTTCAGCGAAGTATTCGGGAATATTGCGTTCATCATTAAGGCCCGGGTCGAAGGGCTGCGGGACTTTGGACCCTGCATGAGCCCGTTCAATTCCTTCCTCTTTATTCAGGGAATCGAGACGCTGGGCTTACGTATGGAACGGCACAGCAGCAACGCTCTGGCCGTAGCCGAGTGGCTCTCCCAACACCCGGCCGTCACGTGGGTAAAGTATCCGGGATTGAAATCCAGCCCGTATTACGCCACGGCGCAGAAGTATATGCCTCTAGGATCCGGTTCGGTCCTGACATTCGGGATCAAAGGCGGCCTGGACGCCGGCCCCAAACTCATCGATTCCGTCCAGCTTTTTTCACACCTCGCGAATCTGGGTGACGCCAAGAGCCTGATCATACATCCCGCATCCACCACGCATCAGCAGTTGACCGACGCGCAGCAGCTCGAAGCCGGAGTCACCAAGGACCTCGTGCGCTTATCGGTAGGCCTCGAAGATGTAGACGACCTCATGTGGGATCTCGACCAGGCAATTGCCGCATCCCAGAAGTAACTGTACGAAAGATCGAGACAGCCGCAAGGACTTGGTTTAGATTCGTAGAAGGTGGTATGCGCAATTTCGCTCTCCTTCTATTCTTCGATTTGCTCGCCGGTTGTTCTTCCGTCAGCCAAGAGCCGGGGGCAAAGGCCGAGGCGGCATCTGCGCCGCGCACGGTTCAAAATCCTTTGCCGGGCATGCCGCCGGTGACCGATCCTAACGATATCTACGCCGCCGACCGGCCCAACCAGCTCAGCCCCGCTGTAAAAGGATTCGTTTCGCGAATCTATGTTCCGAACAACATCAGCAACACGGTCGACGTCATTGATCCCGCGACTTATAAGATCGTCGACCATTTCAAAGTCGGACGGCAGCCCCAGCACGTAATCCCTTCCTGGGACCTCAAAACGCTGTGGGTCCTCAACGACCTCGGCAATAGCCTCACGCGCGTCGATCCCCAAACCGGCGAGAAGCGCGAGACCATTCCCGTCCCCGATCCTTACAACATGTACTACACGCCGGACGGAAAGTACGCCATCGTGGTGGCTGAACAGCGCGAGCGGCTGGAGTTCTACGACGCGCAGACCATGCAGATGAAGAATCAGCTTTGGGTGGATTGCAAGGGCGTAGACCACATGGATTTCTCCGCGAACGGCCGTTATCTGATCGCAAGCTGTGAGTTCGGCAAAGCCGTAATTAAGGTCGACGTGGCGCAGCAGAAGCTCTTGGGACGCATTCCGGTCAGCCCCGGGGGCATGCCGCAGGATGTGAAAACTTCCCCCGATGGCTCCGTGTTTTACGTCGCCGATATGGACGCGAACGGCGTGCATCTGATCGACGGAGAGGCGTTTCAGGAGATCGGATTCATCCCCACGGGCAAGGGCGCGCATGGACTGTATGTCAGCCGGGATTCGCGCGTGTTGTATGTGTCCAATCGCGGCGAGGGAAGTGTTTCGCTGATTGACCTGGCGACGCGCAAGGCCGCCAAGAAATGGCAGATCCCGGGCGGCGGCAGCCCCGACATGGGAGGTGTTTCGGCGGACGGCAAGGTCCTGTGGCTATCGGGACGCTACAATGCCGAGGTCTACGCCCTTGACACAGGTGACGGCCACCTGCTGGCCCGCATTCCGGTAGGCAAGGGTCCGCACGGCCTCTGTGTGTATCCTCAGCCCGGCCGTTATTCGCTGGGGCACACCGGCGTTTTCCGGTAATTCGAGGAGCCCGAGCGGAGATGGTTCGCTGCTCTGCATCGCACTCCACGCGCTTTCAGGTCATGCCGATTCGTCGAGTCTGAGCGTATCTAGTACGCTTTTCTGAGCCGCGACCAAAGGGAGCGATGAGCTCGCTCTGGCGTGTCCATACGGGAGAGGAACGCGGGGCAGACTGCCAGCCCGGGGTGCAAAATAGCAGAGGCACAGACGCGGAAGTAGACCGAGACCGCAGTGGTGCTGTTAAACCCGTAAGGGAGCCTGGT
>JAFAWA010000504.1 GCA_019242155.1 Terriglobia bacterium
TCTGCGACAGGCGCTGCGGCCCTATCCGCAGTGGGGCGGCGTGCCGCCGTTCCTCGGTCCGCCTATGGGCGACACGTGGTTCGATTCGCTCCAGGTGAAATTGACGAAACGCTTCAGCCACGGCCTGGTTCTGAATTCGGCCTTCACGTGGGAAAAGGAACTCACAAACGGCGCCAACTCGAACACGGCTTACCTGATGCCAGACCCGCCGCTCATCAATGACGTGTTCAATACCAGCCTGGATAAACAGATATCGGCATTCAGCCTACCGTTCACGTTTGTCGTCTCCTACAGTTACACCACGCCTAGACTGGCAGGGGCGGAAGCGGATTCCGTAAAGCCGCCTCATGGCTGGTGCGGGATTGGACGTATAGCGGCGTCCTGCGGTATCAGAGCGGCAACTTGATTCAGACGCCGCCGTCGGCTAACAATCTGTTGCAGAATCTGGACCGCGGTCCGGATAACAACCCCGCAGTCTGGGGCGGCGGCACCACGTTTTTGAATCGGGTCCCGGGTCAGCCGCTGTTCGTGAGCGGCGTCGATCCGAACTGCCATTGCTTCGATCCGACGAAGCAGTTGGTCCTGAATCCGAATGCCTGGGTGGGGCCGCCGTTCGGCACCTTCGGCGCGTCGGCGCCGTATTACAACAACTACCGCTGGCAGCGGCAGCCCATGGAGTCGATGGGATTCGGGCGCATCTTCCAAATCAAAGAAGGAGTCAGGCTACAGCTTCGCGCCGAATTCCAGAATTTCTTTAACAGAGTGCTTTACAACGCTCCCAGTGTGGGCTGTGGGGCATTCTCCGGCTGCGTCACCACGTCCACGCCTACCGCTTTCATGAACAACTTCGCCAACGGCCAGTCGGGCGCTTTGTCGGGCGGCTATGGATTTGTCAATACTAACAACGGCGCTTTAGCTGTTCCGCCGCGCAGCGGCCAGATTATTGCGCGCTTTACGTTCTAATTTACTGCCCAGGAGCGCGGCGTAACCGCTGAGCCGGCTCCCAACCGTTCATCGGAACGCCTGTTTGGCTTTGCGGTCCTCCTCGGCCTTAATGCCGGGGCCAAACAGTTTTTCGAAGAAGCCTTCGCGAACCAGACGATCCACCGGCGCATTGTCAACTACGCTGTGAAAGTCGAAGTTCTTCATGCGCGCCCCGACCTGATCATCCACCGGATGACTAATCATGTACTGAACGGCCGCCGTGGTGAGGTACGGTACACGCTCGAACGTGTTGGTCTTGGCGTAGCGGTCGTAAACCCGTTCGAGATCGGCGCGGTCTTCCGGCGTGAATTTCAAATAAGCTTTGAGCGCGAACTCCTTATCGTCATAAAAGCGTTTGACCGCTTCCGTATGAACTTTAATGAGCAGCTCAGGTAGCTGCGGATTGGCAGCCACCAAGCTCTTTTTGAACAGGTAGACAGTAGGCGCGTAGATATCGTCGTAATCGCTGGTATTGGCGAGACTCCGGAAACCTTGCGCTTCGAGCCGGAAATACACAGGGGCCGTAATCATGGTCGCATCCACGCGACCGCTGACCAGGGCGGCGGCGCGACCGTTGACATCCGTGCCGATCGGCACCCACTGCACATCGCGCGGGGTCAGCCCGAATTTCGAAAGCAGCCCGACGGCATAGTTGTAAGGCGCATCGCCGATTTGGCTCACACCGAGCCGCTTGCCTTTGAGATCGCGCACGCTTTGCGCGTCCTTGCCTGCCATCAGTGCAAAGAGGCTTTTGCGATAGGAGCTGCCGATCATCACCAGCGATCCGTCGCGCGACGCGGCAATCATGGCCTGCTCGAGCGGATAGTTGGTCATAGCCGCTTGCCCGCTGACCAACATGGCAATGCCGGCCGGGTGCACGCCGAACGCGAGATTCGCATCGAAGCCGTACTTTTCAAAGTATCCAGCTTCTTTGGCGATATACAGAGGCCACGTGGTGCCGGTGCGCGTTGCGTAGTTAATTGTGATCTTTTCTAGGTGAGCCGGCTGTGACCAGCCGGTGCTGATAAACGCAAGGATCGCTGTAAATCGAACCAGCCTGGACGGCGTAACCATCGAAGCAAGTCTATCGCAGCTATCGGGCAGGCGCGGGAGTCGTGATTTCCGGGTTATGCGCTCTTGAGCATTTCGCGGGCGCAATTGTAACCAGGCGCGCCCATGACTCCGCCGCCAGGGTGGGCTCCCGAGCCGCAAAGAAAGAGGCCGTGGATCGGCGTTCGGTAACGGGCCCAACCGGCCACGGGCCGCATCACGAACATCTGATCGAGGCTCATCTCGCCGTGGAAGATATTGCCTCCGCTGATACCGAAGCGCTGTTCGAGATCGAACGGGGAGAGCACCTGCCGGTGTTCAATGAGAGAAGAGAAATTGGGGACATATTCTTCGATGAGGCGAACTACCCGGTCTGCGAACGGTTCGCGCAATTCGTCCCACGTGCCTTCGCGGAGTGTGTAAGGCGCATACTGCAGAAAGATTCCCATAATGTGGCGGCCGGGCGGAGCGAGCGAAGCATCGTACATGGTCGGGATCGTCAGCTCCAGTAAGGGACGCTCCGACGGGCGGCCATATTTCGCGTCGTCCCAGGCACGCTCCACATATTCGATATCGGGGCAGATGTGCATGGTCGCGCGGTGGTGCGGGCCGGGCGAGCCGGGATACGCTTTGAACTCCGGCAGACCGGTGAGAGCGAGGTTGATTTTGGCGCTCGTGCCTTCCACACGGTAGAGGCGGATGGATCGAACGAAATCGGGATCGAGTTCCTTTGCATCCACGAGGCGCAGGAAAGTAACTTTGGGATCGACATTCGAGGCGATCCAGGCGGCCGGGATCTCCTCGCCGCTCTGAAGAACTACGCCTGCGGCACGCCCGTTGCGAACGAGGATTCTTTGGACGATCGCTTGTGTACGAATCTGGACTCCGCGAGCTCGAGCCGAAGCGGCAATGGCTTCAGAGATCATCCCCATGCCGCCCCTCACGAACCCCCACAGCCCGCGGTGACCTTGGACGCCACCCATGCAATGGTGCAACAAAATGTAAGCGGTGCCTGGAGAGCGCGGGCCACCGTTAGCGCCGATCACTCCGTCGGTTGCGAGGGTGACCTTCACCTGATCGGATTCGAACCACTCATCGAGCAACTCGGCAGCGCTTTGGGTGAAGATTTTGACCAGCGCTACTACGTCCTTGGCGGCCAGCCCGCGGAGGCGCCCGGCTAGCTTCAGGTAATCGACAAACTCAAGAACGCCTCGCGGAGGAAATGGTGGAGGAGTGGTAAGGAGTAGCGATTCTAGGACGCGCGCAATCCGTTCGAGTTGGTCTTCGTACGCGGGATACACTTGCGCATCGCGGCGGGAAAACTTCTCGATTTCGGCCAAGGTCTTCGCCCGATCCTGCCACATAAAGAAGTGCCGTCCGTCCGGGAAGGCGGAGAAAAACGCGGGGTCTTTGGCATCTACCTGGTAGCCGTAACGCGGTAGTTCGAGTTCATCCACGATCCGCTGCTGCATGAGACTCGACAGGTAGGCGCCGGTCGAGACGTGGTAACCGGGCCAGATTTCTTCCGTTACCGCGCAGCCACCCACGAGTTCCCGGCGTTCAAGGACCAGCACTCTGCGGCCAGCACGAGCCAGGTAAGCCGCGGTGACAAGTCCGTTGTGGCCGGCGCCGATTACGATGACGTCATACGAGGAGGGCATGTGAGGCCCGATGCCGTTAGCGCTTCCGAAATACCACTACTGCCAGGGGCGGAAGCGTGACGGAAATGCTCTGCTTGCGGTTGTGGCGCGGCACGGGCCGTGAGACCAGGTAGCTTGCGCCATTGCCCATGTTAGAGCCGCCGAACATTTCCGCGTCGGTATTGAAGATCTCCTGGTAGACTCCCTCCTCGGGAACGCCGAATTCGTAGCCTTGGTGCGGCACGGGAGTGAAGTTGCAGCAGAACAGCAGGTAGTCTTTAGGATCTTGCGCGCGCCGAAGAAAAGCAATGACTGACTGTTCGGCATCATGAAAATCGATCCATTCGAACCCGCTGTAATGAAAGTCGACCTGGTAAAGCGAAGGGTTGGCGCGATAGAGCGCGTTCAGTTCACGAACGAGGGTCTGGAGTTTGCGGTGGAAATCGAACTGGAGGAGCTCCCAGGTAATTCCCGTGTTGTAGTTCCATTCTTCGCGTTGTCCGATTTCCTGGCCCATGAACAATAGCTTCTTACCGGGGTGCGCCCACATGTAAGCCAGAAAGGCCCGCACGCTCGCGAACTGGCGCCATTCATCGCCGGGCATTTTGTTGATGAGCGAACGCTTGCCGTACACCACCTCGTCATGCGAGATCGGCAAGACGAAATTCTCATGGAAGGCGTAGAGTAGGCCAAACGTGATGTGGTTGTGGGCAAATTTGCGGTAGATAGGATCTCGGCTGAAGTAATCCAGCATGTCGTGCATCCAGCCCATGTTCCACTTCATGGTGAATCCCAAGCCATTGAGGTAAACAGGTTTGGAAACTCCGGCAAAAGCCGTGGACTCTTCCGCGACGGTGAACGCGCCCGGGACCGTGTGGGTAAGTTCATTAAAGCGGCGCAGAAAGTCAATGGCTTCGAGATTCTCGTTGCCCCCGTACTGGTTAGGAATCCATTCCCCGGGCCGGCGGGAGTAATCAAGGTAGAGCATGGAGGCAACTGCGTCTACTCGTAAGCCATCCACGTGGTACTCCTTCAGCCAGAACATGGCGTTCGAAATGAGGAACGCGCGGACCTCATTGCGGCCGTAATTGAATAACAGTGTGCCCCAGTCGCGTTGTTCGCCTTTTCGCCAGTCGGCGTGCTCGTAAAGGGCGGTGCCGTCAAAAAAGACGAGACCGTGCGCATCCTTGGGGAAATGCGCGGGAACCCAATCAATGATGAGAGCAATGCCGGCCTGATGACAGCAATCCACGAAATATTTGAAGTCGTCGGGGTTGCCGAAGCGGGAAGTAGGGGCGAAATAGCCGATGACCTGATAGCCCCAGGAACCGGAAAACGGGTATTCCATTGGCGGCAGCAGCTCAATATGCGTATACCCCATGTGCTTCACATATTGGACGAGCTTCAAAGCGAGTTCGCGGTAGCTGAGGAATTGGCCGTGCGGGCCGCGCATCCAGGATTCGAGGTGGACTTCGTAGATGGCGACGGGGGCATGCAGCCAGTCTTTGTTCGCACGGGCCTGCATCCACTCCGCATCGTTCCATTGGTAACGGTTGATATCCCAAACTACGGAAGCCGACTTTGGAGGAAGCTCGCAATAGAACGCGTAGGGGTCGGCCTTGAGCTGCTGGTGGCCGGCGAACCGGGAGCGCACATTGTATTTGTAAGTGACGCCCGGGGAGAGACCGGGGAGAAACAGTTCCCAGACGCCTCCACTGCGGCGCCGCATGGGGTGGCGGCGGATATCCCAATCATTGAAATCACCCGCGATAGAGACGACATCTGCGTTGGGCGCCCACACGGCAAAGCGCACTCCGGAAACGCCGTCGCTCGAGGTAACGTGCGCGCCGAGTGTTTTGTAAGCCTGATAAAGAGTACCTTCGCCATGGAGGTGTAGGTCGAGATCGGAAATCAGTGTGCCGAACCGGTAGGGATCCTCGAATTCCGTAACGCGCCCGTCCCATAGGCGGGCGCGGATCTGGTAGCGGCCGGGGTCGCCCTGGAGAGCCGCGACGAAGAAACCGTCATCATGCCGTTTCACCATGGGGCAGGCGGAACGGCCCACGATGATTTCGGCGGATTCTGCTTGCGGCAGGAAGGCGCGTACTACCCAGCGGCCATGGCCTTCCTTCTTACGAACTCCGTGTGGACCCAGGACGCGAAATGGGTCACCGTGATAGCCACCAACGATTGCTTCAATTTCAACAGCGGTCATGAGAGTCTAATAGACAAGTATGGACGATTTGGCGCAGAAGCTGCCGAAAGCCGAGTTACATCTGCACTTGGAAGGTTCGGTTGAACCCGAGACGCTGCATGAGTTGGACCCGCAGACCCCG
>JAFAWA010000198.1 GCA_019242155.1 Terriglobia bacterium
TCATACAATTTGATCAGAGCCAAGCAGCGTTGCACTGCTTGGGCGAGCTGATCAGTCTCGCCTGCCCCGGCTCATCACAAAAACCGGAAAGGACGAATTGTCTGATGAAGTGGCTTAGTTTGCCCGTAGTGTCTTGGTGTGTCTTCACGGCAATGGCGCAGAGCAATGCCGGCAAATTCACGAGCAACACCATTACATACCAGTCTTATAATCCGAGCACTGGGCAGTTTAACCTGACCCAGCAGATCGCCTATCAATTACCCGATGCCACCCACTTTGGCCCGGGTCCTTATCCTGTCTTCATCTGGGTTCCAGGCACTTACGAAAGTTACAATGACCCGCTTGGTCAGTTTCTGTTGGCCGAAATGAGCAGCCGAGGCTTTCTCGCCGCCAGTGTGGCTTACAACGACAGCGAGTCGGTGCAAACATGTGGCGCGTACACGCCCCGCGCGCAGGGAATATTCGATGCCACTCGCAGCACTAGTGCCGTCGGCGCCCTCTGCAGATTGTCTTCGGCCAGTTGCAGCAAAGGCATCGCGGTCATGGGAGCAAGCCAGGGCGGCTTTATGGCAGTCCTCGCCAAAAACTATGCTCCGCAGGTGCAGGCTGTCTATGCACTCAGCATGTCGGACTACGCGGCGAATATCGGCGAGCCCTTCCCGTGCGTCGATAAACAGAACACTGCCATTCCCGCGGACCGTTTGACGGTGGTCAACGGAGCGGCCGACCAGGTATTCGGCGGACAGACACCGTTGATGAACGTGAGCGGCTTTACCTGCCCGCAAGGTGCTACGCAGTGCTGGAGTCCCAGCAACAGCGGCGCGGGGTGGTACATTGTGCAGAATTCCCAAGTGGCGAGCGGCCTGGCGGATCATTGCTACTTCCTGGACGGCAATAAGAACATGGCCGGGTGCTTCGGAGTGGGCGACCCCAACTGGATGCCGCCATCCACTTACAACTGGTCGTTAAAGACCAACCTCGATTGGCTGGCAACACTCGGCACCAGCCGGGCCTTCTCTACCACCGGTCAGTAGCTGTCTGAGTACGGAGGGCAGATGCTACTAACGTCTGCCCTCTCTAATGCGTCTTCCGGTACGCGATTTTGACTTTCCCTCCACCGTTGCCTACCATCTTTAATCTGAGACTGCTCATTTTTTCGGACATCCACAACGACTGGAAAGCGCTCGAACGTTTGCTGCAGGTCGACGCCGATTATTACATCGCGGCCGGCGACCAAGTAACATGGGCCCGCGGATTTGATAAGTGCGGCGAGTTACTGGAATCGCGCGCGGGCAAAGTCTACGTGCTTCCCGGAAATCATGAATCGGCGGATCAGGTACGTGCCATGTGCGCGCGTTACGACCTACACGACTTTCACGAGCAGCACCTACGGATCGGACAGTGGCACGTCGCCGGCTTAGGTTATTCGAATCCCACACCCTTCAATACCCCGGGCGAATACAGTGAGCTGCAAATCGCCGCAAGGCTCGAGCGCTTCGCAAGTCTGCAGCCGCTGGTTCTCGTGTGCCATGCGCCGCCCTTCGACACTAAGCTCGACGAGATCCGCGCCGGGCTCCACGCCGGGTCCACCGCCGTTCGCGAGTTCATCGATCAGCATCAGCCCGGCTACTTCTTTTGCGGGCACATACACGAGGCGGAGGGCGTCCAAATTCATATGGGTAAGACGCGAGCTGTCAATGTCGGCAAGCGGGGCTATTTGTTAGAATTGAGCTAAGTCCGATGACAGTAGAAGAGTTAGATCGAGAATATCTTCCCCTCCGCGAACAGGCCTTGGCTGTGCGGAGGTATCTTTGACGCGCCTGCCCAAAAGCAGAAGTTAGCTCAGACCGAACAGCAGATCTCCCACCCAGACTTCTGGAACCAGCCCGAAAAAAGCCAAAAGGTGATGCAGGACCGGAAGCGTCTCGAGGAGACGATCGCGAACGACGATCGCATTCGAGCACTGACCGAGGACCTCGACACCTTGTTTGAACTTGCGCGCGAGGGCGAGGACGTTTCCGGAGACATTACCCGCGAGATGCAGGCGTACAGCCAACTGCTCGAGCGTCTGGAGACCTCCATGTTGTTATCCGGAGAGAATGACTCCCGCAGCGCTATCGTAACGATCCACCCCGGTGCCGGCGGAACCGAAAGCCAGGACTGGGCGGAGATGCTTCTGCGCATGTATCTGCGATGGGCTGAGCGCGAGGGCTTTCAAATAGCAATTACGGACAGGCTCGAAGGTGAAGGCGCGGGCATCAAGTCGGTGACCTTTGAAGTCAATGGCGAAAACGCGTACGGTCTGCTGCAATCCGAGATCGGCGTTCACCGCCTCGTTCGCATCTCGCCCTTCGACTCCAACGCGCGCCGTCATACCTCCTTCGCCTCGGTGTTTGTGTACCCGCAGGTGGATGACGAGATCAAAATCGATATCCGTCAGGAAGATCTTCGGATCGACACGTTCCGGTCTTCGGGCGCGGGAGGTCAGCACGTCAATATGACCGATTCGGCGGTGCGCATCACGCATTTTCCGACGGGCATCGTGGTGCAATGCCAGAACGAACGATCGCAGCACAAGAACCGGGACAGCGCTTGCAAATAGGTCAGGGCGCGCCTCTATGAGTTCGAACTCGAAAAGAAACGCGTAGAAGCACGGAAAACCGAAGACGCCAAGCTGGACATAAATTTCGGCAGCCAGATTCGCAACTACGTCCTCGCTCCCTACCGCCTGGTGAAAGATCTGCGGAGCAGGCTGTCCATCGGCGATGTGGATAGCGTACTCGACGGGAATCTCGAACCCCTGATCCACTCTTACCTGGTGTGGCGAAAGACCGGTAAGACGGCGGGCGACGGGAAAGACGAGCTGCCCGATTGAGCATCGCGAACGTAGAGATCATGAGCGGTGTGGAACAGGCCGCGGCGCTCATTCGCGCCGGTAAGCTGGTCGCGTTCCCTACGGAGACGGTTTATGGCCTCGGCGCCAACGCTTTAAATACCGAGGCCGTGTCCCTTATCTTCGAGGCGAAAAACCGTCCGCGAACCAGCCCGCTCATTGTTCACGTGGGATCCATCCAAATGGCTTGTGAGTTGGCATCCGAGTGGCCGGCCGCCGCGGCGGCTCTTGCCCGCCGCTATTGGCCCGGCCCGTTGACCTTGGTGGTTCCAAAACGTCCCGAGATACCGGACATCGTCACGGCGGGGCTCGATACGGTGGGTCTGCGCATACCGGCGCACCCGCTTGCGTTGGCGCTCATCCGCGCTGCCGGTGTGCCCATCGCTGCCCCTAGCGCCAACCGCTTCACCGAGCTTTCCCCAACAAGCGCCGCCCACGTGGCCGGATCGCTCGCCGATTTTGTGCTTGATGGCGGACCCTCTGAGGTAGGAATCGAATCCACCGTTCTGTCGTTAGCAGGCCCTCCAACGCTTTTGCGCCCGGGCATCATTCCGCTCACGGAAATCGAAGCACTGATCGGACCAGTAGCCACAGTTGAAGCAGCCCCGACCTCCGCTCATCCCGCGCCCGGGATGCACCCGCGCCACTATCGCCCGAAGACGCCGTTATACCTACTACGCGATGGTGACCCTGTGCCTGAGGGCCGAGGCGCATGGCTGCGGCGTGGAAAGGAGATGCCCGCGAACCCGCGCGAGTACGCGACCCTCTTATACGAGAGCCTGCATCGGCTCGACAGCGAGAGTTGGGATTGGATTGCGGTCGAACCGCCTCCCGAAACAGCTGAGTGGGCAGGAGTGCTCGACCGTCTACAAAAAGCCGCTATGCCGCGTCTATAGCAACCCGATCTCGACGTACAGAAATGCCCCGCCTGCCGTATCGCGAGAGGCCGGCTCCGCATGCAGCAAACTGTTTTCCATCCGCAGGTGTAGACCGAGTTTGCGCCCCGCGGGTTTACATCGCCGCGGAAAAAATGCGGGCTCGTGCGAAACTCGGGGTATATGCGGGACGCGGCACTCCTGGACCACATCTCGCGCCTGCCGCACGCCCGGGGCAATTTCAAGCAACTGGTTCGCGAACTGGGCGCCAAAGGCACAAGCCGGGAAGAGTTGG
>JAFAWA010000218.1 GCA_019242155.1 Terriglobia bacterium
ATAGTCCGATTCGAGTTGCGAGCTGCCGTCAGTGGAACCGTTATCCACCACAATGACCTGGAGCCTTTCGCGCCCCTCTGATTTTTCGAGGGAGTCAAGGCAGCGGCGGAGTAACTCTAGGCGGTTGCGGGAAACGATGACCGCGGAGACACGTGGAGGGGCGGGCGGTTCCTGAGGAGGTGGCGGCGTCAAGCCATTAGAATAGCGCGGGAGAGAGGGAAATTACGGCCGCCAAGCGCCGCTGCTTGAGAGTATGCGGCGCGCCGGATAGAAAGCCGCCGGCGGGGCAGAAGGCCGGGCCACATGTTGTTACACTGAGTTCTTACTATGGCCATCAGCAAGGAACTGCTTGACATTTTGGTATGCCCGATCTGCAAAGCCACGGTAGAAGTGAAACCGGATCAAAGCGGTTTGCGATGCGTCGAATGCCACCGGGTGTATCCGATCCGCGACGAAATTCCGGTGATGCTGGTGGACGAAGCTAAGATCGAAGACTAGCCGGTGGAAAACGTCCTGGAAAGTCTGCCGCGAGGGGGCCGGGTTGCGATTATCCGGTTACGTTCGTTAGGCGACTGTGTGCTCACCACGCCGGCCCTTGCGATTTTAAGACAGTTCCGTCCCGATTTAAAAATTGGTGTAGTGGTTGAGGACCGCTTTCGCGAGATCTTCGAGGGGAGTCCGGACGTAGATCAGATTCTGCCGCCGCTGCTTGCCCGCCTGCGCGGGCTGCGCTCCGACGTTTGCCTCAACTTGCATGGCGGCACCAGAAGCGCGTGGATGACGGCGCTCTCGGGCGCGCGCTACCGCGCCGGTTTCGGGCACTTTCGTAACAGGCCGGCCTACAATGTGCGCATTCCACGGGCGCAGGAGATTCTGGGCGTCGAGCGGAAGGTGCATACCGCGGAGCACCTGGCGTCGGCGATGTTCTACCTGGGAGTGCCGTTTTGTGAGATACCGCGCGCGCGGCTGACGGCCGCACGGAATGCGAAGACCTGCGCCGTGATCCATCCGGCCGCTGCCGCCGCGGCGAAGACGTGGAGGCCGCGAGGCTTCTTGGATGTCGCGAAACATCTGCAACAGTCGGGGCTCGATGTCGTCTTCATAGGAAGTGCGTCGGACGACCTCGCTCCGTTCGGCGCTTATCCGGTGCGCAAGGGCGCAACGCTAGGCCAAATCAAATCGTTGCTCGCGGCCGCGGCGGTTTTCGTAGGCAACGATTCGGGGCCGGCACACATGGCGGCGGCTTTCGGCGTTCCTTCGGTTGTTCTGTTTGGGAATTCAGACCCCGAGATTTGGGGGCCGTGGCGCACTACGTCCGAAGTGATTTCGAGCCCCGCGGGAATTCATGAGATTCGGACGGACCAGGTGCTTCAGGCGCTCGATCGGCTCCGGGTGCATGCATGAAGGAACTGACGCGCCTGCTCGGTTACGCGCGCCGCTACTGGCCGCACCTGTTAGCGTCCACGGTGCTGATGGCCATAGCAGGGGCAGCGCAAGGCACGATGGCGCTGTTGACGAAACCGATTTTCGACAAGGTGCTCAACCCCAACGCTAGCGGGGGCGCCATACCGCTGCTGCCGCACCCGATCTTTCACCACCAGCTTTATCTCGAAGATTTCGTGCCGTTGCACAACCGGACGGTGTGGACACTGGTCGGTTTCGCGATCGTGATGGTGTTTCTGGTGAAGGGCATCTGCGATTATGTCGGAAACTATCTCATCAGCTACGCCGGCTACTCCGCCGTCTCGGACCTGCGCACGGCGGTCTTCGAGAAAGTGCTGCGGCATGGGGCGAGTTTCTTTGAGTTGCACTCGACCGGGCAATTGATGTCATCCATCATGAACGACGTGGACCGTGTGCAGTTGGCCACGTCGCAAATGCTGGCCGATTTCCTGCGGCAGTCTTTCAGCGCGCTGGCTTTCGGTTTCGTGGTGCTCTCGAGCGATTGGCGGCTGGCACTAGTGAGTTTGACGGTGCTGCCCTTTGTGCTGCTGCCTACACGCCTGATTGGCCGGCGCATCCGGCGCACGAGCCGAGGAACGCAGGACCGGCAGGCGGAGTTGAGCCAGATTCTGCAGGAAACGCTCAGCGGGCATATGGTGGTGAAGGCGTTCGGCGCGGAAACGTACGAGGGCGACCGTTTTCGGGAAGCATCACGAAGGCTGCTGAAGAGCAACCTGCGGTACACACTGCAGCAGGCGATCTCTTCCCCTTTGATTGAGCTTTTCGGCGCGGTTACAATCGTAGGCCTGCTCACGTACGCGGTGACGCAGATCAAAGCCGGGGCTATGACGGCCGGCGATTTCACCGCGTTTGTGACGGCGCTGCTGCTGCTGTATGAACCGGTCAAGCGCCTGGTGGGGATACATAATATTTTTGAGCAGGCTCTCGGTGCATCGCAAAAAGTGTTCGACCACCTCAATCATGTTGAGGAGATCGTGGAGCGGCCAGGCATGCGCAAGCTCGATGGGTTTGCGCGGGAGATTGTTTTTGATGACGTTTGCTTTCGTTACCCGGGAGCGCCGAGCGGGTTCCAGCTTCAGGGAATTACGTTCGCGGTAAAAGCCGGACGCGTGGTGGCGTTGGTGGGCCCTAGCGGCGCGGGCAAAACCACACTGGCGAATCTGGTGCCCCGGTTTTATGATGTCGCGGGCGGTGCCATCACGGTGGATGGTCACGACGTGCGCGAGTTAAGCCTGGATTCGCTGCGTTCCCTCATCGGCATCGTGGCGCAAGATACGTTTCTGTTTAACGACACGGTGGCGCGCAATATTGCGTACGGCAAGCAGAACGTTCCGCATCATGCGATCCGGCAGGCGGCTGAAACGGCGCTGGCGGATGAGTTTATCCGGCGGCTTCCGAACGGATACGATACGGTGATCGGAGACCGCGGCCTGACGCTCAGCGGAGGACAGCGGCAACGGATTGCGATTGCGCGGGCGCTTTTGAAAGACGCTCCGGTTTTGATTCTGGACGAAGCAACTTCACACCTCGACGCCGAATCCGAGATGCTGGTGCAACAGGCATTCGCAAACCTCATGGAACACCGCACCGTGATTGTGATCGCGCACCGGCTGTCCACAATTCGGCGCGCCGATAAGATCGTGGTGCTTGACAAGGGCCGCATACGCGAAATCGGCACTCACCAGGAACTGATCGGCCGGGGCGGAATTTACCGGCGGCTGCACGAGCTGCAGTTCGTGGATGCCGGACTGGCGGCGGGTCCGGCGGTGGATCTGTGACCGTTCGCAGCATGACGGGCTTTGCCCGCATTAAGAAGGACATTGCCGAAGGGGAGATCGCGGTCACGATCAAAAGCGTGAATCATCGCGGCCTGGACATACATTTTCACGTGCCTCCGGAGTTGGAACCGATCGAGACGGATTTGCGGGCTTTGGTTAAAGCGAATTTAGCGCGCGGCCACCTTCAAATTCATGTAGCGTTTGCGCGACCGGCCGAAGTCGCGCCGGCGCCGCTCAACCGGCCGCTGCTCGAAGCATATGTCCGAGCCTTTCAAGAAGCGGCACGGATCTATGGCCTCGGGGGCGCTCCGGATCTCAACTCCGCTTTACGCATTCCGGGGATGCTAACCGCCGTACAGCCCGAACAGTTGAGTGGGGCGGTTACGGCGGCTGTGCTGGAAACTGCAACCGCGGCGTTGGCCGCTTTGAACGCCGCCCGCGAACGGGAGGGCGAGGCCACAGTCAACGAGCTGCAGGAGCGCGCGGCCGCAATCAAGAAACTAGTAGAGAAGATGCAGGAGATCCGGGCGGGAGCGGTGCCCGCTTTTCAGAGACGCCTGCGCGAAAAGCTGGCCGATCTGCTGCATGGAGCGGGGATTGATTCCCAACGTATCGCGCAGGAGGCCGCGCTTCTCGCTGATCGCAGCGACATCAGCGAAGAACTTGTTCGCCTGACAACGCACTCCGGTCAATTGGAGCAGATGCTTCTGCATGGCGGGGAGGTCGGCAAGCGGCTCGACTTCCTATTACAAGAAATGAATCGCGAAGCTAACACCGTGCTCTCGAAGACGGGGGGATTGGGAGATTTGGGGCTGACGATTACCGAGCTTGCTCTGGCCGTGAAATCGGAAATTGATAAGATTCGGGAGCAGGCGTTGAACCTCGAATAATGACCACGGTCTTCATTATTTCCGCCCCCTCCGGCTCCGGAAAATCGACTCTTGTCGCCAGGCTGCTTGCCCGCGTTCCCGGACTGGTGTTTTCGATTTCTTTTACGACGCGCCGGCCGCGGGGCGCCGAAGTTGACGGTCTGAATTATCACTTCATATCCCGTGCCGATTTCGAGGCGATGATTGCAGGCGGGGAATTTCTGGAGTGGGCGGAGGTGTTCGGGAATTATTACGGTACGCACTGGGCGGTTCTGAAACAGGCCCGGGGCGAGGGACTGGACCTGGTGCTCGATATCGACGTGCAGGGCGGGCGGCAACTGCAGTGCAAAATTCCGGAAGCGGTGACGATATTCATTCTGCCTCCTTCGCGGACTGTACTGGATCACCGGCTGCGCGCGCGGGGCGAAGATCGCGAGGACGTAATCGAACGCCGGCTGCGTGACGCGGCCGCGGAGATATCGAATTACGACATGTATGACTACGTGCTGATCAATCGCGATTTGGATGAGTCTGATAAGGTGTTGGCAGCGATCGTGGAAGCGGAACGAGTGCGACGCACGCGGATCGAGGAACAGATCCGGCCGATTTTAGAGACCTTCCGGTGAGTTTGCGGACTGCCCGCGGCGGCGGTTGCGCGTTTGTCTGGGAAGACGCGTGGAAACTACAGCACCTTGAAGAAGTGCAGTTTCACTTTGTCAGGATATCGCTCTCCGTACCCGACGAACAAGAAATGCATCAGCCATGCCCATTCGGCGGCGCTCGTCTCAAATACCGGCGCACTGCGGAAGTAGTATGAGTCCGGGTCCACCGGCTCTCCGGCATTGAGCTTCCGCAACACCTCGGCGGGCCCGTGACGCAAGCCGTGGTTGACAACGTAGATCAAAGCGCCATTGTCGGTTTCGAGCGTATAGCGGGCATCCAGAACGGCGCCGCCGTCGTCATGTACAAGTTGCCAGTCGGCACCGCCGGGAAGAACACGGCCCTGGATTCCCGGCCCGGCGAATGTTCCGCCCAGGATCGGAATGATGCGCCGCCGCTCATGCCGGACGATGCCCAGGTCGAGCGGCTCGCCCACTTCCGCTTCGAGGCTGAATGCAAGTTCCAGCCGCGGTGTGGGCGGCGTCAATGCGTCATCCCGTAAATGATATAGTTCACGCCCACGCGTATGCCGAGGGCGGAGTACTTTTCAGGATAAAAGGGATCGTCCGCATACTCCCAGGAATCGCCTAAATCGGAATTCATTACGATGGCGACCATCAAGCGTCCTCTGTCGTCGTAAATACCGCGCCAGTAGGGCGTATCGCCGTCATTTTGGTAGGGCCGGAACGAGCCGACGCCCCAAGCTCCGACTACCTGGTAACGGTCGTCGAGGTCGTAGACGGTGTGGAAGATCTGTTCCGCATTGGGTAATTCGACTGGGTCGCGGTCGGGAAAGACCTTCCGCATGGTTTCCTCGAATACCTGCCATTCCGGAGTGCCCCAGAAATCGTCCACCATTAGAAAACCGCCGCGCAGCAGATATTCGCGTAAGGTCCTGGCTTGAGAATCGCTGAGCTTCCATTCACCGGTGCGGACGGCATAGAGCCATGGCCAATCGTAGGCGTCGCCGTCATCCAGGTTGACGGGCTGCTCTACGGAACGGACATGCAGCCGCGTGAGACGGCGGACAGCGAGGACGAAATGGCGGTCGGCGCGCGGATAATCCTGCGTCCAACTGGAGTAGCCTTGCTTCCATCCCGAACCACCGGAGCGGCTGCCGCTGCGATCAAATCGCGCGGTGGGAGCGGGCGGGTACATCAAGCGGGCGAAGACCCATTCGGTCTTCTCCTGGAAATCGGGAGGCAGTGGGAAGTCGTTGTACTCGATGCCGGGATACTCGCGGAACGGCAATGTAGCCCAGAGAGCGGCCGCAAAGGTAAGCGCTCCAGCGAACCCGCACAGTAGCTTCCACAGCGTCATCGTACGCTTCGTCCTGAGCATAGCATGCTGTTTCTTTTTGAGCCGAACGCCGAATGCCGTGGGAGAATGTCAAAATGCGCGCGTGGCTGATGAACTCGTACGAGGGCGAAGACAAATTGCAGATGGGCGAGGTTCCTGATCCGGAGCCGGCGCCTGGTGAGGCGCTATTGCGGATCCGATTCGCGGGGCTCAACCCCGCGGACGCCTTTCTGTCGCGCGGTATGTATCCGGCGAACCCGCCCTTACCTCATGTGCTCGGCAGGGATGGTGTGGGCGAAGTGCTGGCCGTGGGCTCGAACGTGAAAAATGTTCGCGCGGGCGACATTGTGGGCGTGCTTCGCTGCGATGTGGGCGTATCCACATGGGGAACTCTGGCTGAGAAAACGGTCGCCCCGGCTGCGAGCCTTGCCCCGGTTCCGGATGGCTGGTCTATCGAAGAGATGGCGGGAGCGCCGCTCGCGTTTCTCACAGCGTGGCAGGCGCTGACACAGTGGAACGATCCTCCGGCGCCGGAGCGCGCGGGCTCCGTGTTACTGGTAACCGGCGCGTCGGGCGGGGTGGGCATCGCGGCCATCCTGCTCGGAAAATCCATGGGGCTTACCGTCGTGGGACTTTCGCGCAGCACCGAGAAGGGCGCGCGGCTGAAAGAGCTGGGGGCGGACTTCGTCTTCGATCCGGCCGACCCCAACCTGCGCAAATCCGTGCTTGCGGCCATCTCGCCGAGGAAGGTGGACCTCGCGGTTGACAACATAGGCGGAACATTGTTTCCCGAGGTGATTGCGATGCTGGGTTACGGCGGACGGATCAGCGTGGTCGGCCGAAGCGCGGGTGCGGTGCCCGAGTTCAACACTGGAACGCTCTTCTTCCGGCGCAACCGCATCGGAGGGGTTGCGGTATCAGACTATTCGCCCGAGGCCGCGCAGACGGCGTGGCGGGAGATTCTCCGCCGTCTGGATGAAGCCTCCAAGCGCCCCGTGGTGGATCAGGTGTTTCCTTTCGAGCAGGCTAAAGAAGCATTCCGGCGGCTTGCACATGGCCCGCTTGGCAAGGTATTGGTTCGGGTGGCGGGGTAGAAGATTTGCCGCAGCTTCCTGTTTCGGACCAGCCGATCAGCGGCATTGTGGCGGCGGGCGCCATTGCAGCGGGGCTTTCTTTGCGCGTGCTGAAGATGGTGCTGCAGGTGTCTGCGCGCAAGCGGGATTTCGAGCAACTCCAGCAACTATTAGCCGCAGCCGAGGGCGAAGAAGAGCGGCTCCTTAAATGCGCGGAAGATGATGGGGTGGCGTACAAAGCATACATAGAGGCACGGCGGTCGGGAAGCCCGTCCGCGCCGACTGCGTTGAAGCAGGCTATCGAGACTCCGATGATGGCGGCGCGCGCCGCGGTAGCGGGAATTGGATTCTGCCGCGAACTCGCGGGCCTGCTCGAGGGAGCGATTCGCGCCGATGTGCGCGGCGCCGCAGTGCTGCTGCTCGGATCTGTGCGGGCGATTTTGTGCAGCGTGGATGTTAACTTGTCGGAGGTCGAAGACGAAGCCTTCGCGAGCGAGATGAAAGAACAGAGGCGCGAGATCGAGCGGCAGGCAGTGGAATTGAGTGAAGAGGTGCTTCGGTGTGCCTGAAACGTGCGGGCGCTTGCTGATTGGCGGTAGGAGGCAGGCGAGGCTGATGCAAGTTTGACACACGCGAAAGCCGGGTGATTAAATGGAGGAACCGATCTGTTGCTCCTCAGTAGCTCAACGGTAGAGCATTCGGCTGTTAACCGAAGGGTTGTAGGTTCGAATCCTACCTGAGGAGCCAAAATAATTCAATAACGTACAAGCAAATCGTACCGAGTAGGAAGCGCGAAATTGGCCGACTGTAGCGGCCGCGCGGTTTAAAATCGGTGGCATTGTAGCGTCGCTGATCCCGTAATCCGTGGGCGCGAGCAGGCGAAGCGGTTGAGCTTACTTCTCCCGGTAGCGATCGAAGAAGTCGAAGACGTCCGGCAGCACCAGCGGGACCATGCCGACGTGGTCGGCTTTAACTTCATAGTATTCGAGGTAAAGTCCTGCTTGAACATCCGGTCTCTCATCACGCGGCTCCCATCGAGAGAGGGCGTAGCGAGCGTGCCTTCGCTCATCAGGATCGGAATGGATTTGAGATTCGCCCAGCGATAATTGGCCTGATCGACAAACGGACCTGACATGGGAGCGATGGCGCGCCAGTATTTCGAATACTTCGCGCCGAGATACCAGGTTCCTCCGGAGCCCATGGAATGACCCATGAGGAACACCGCGGAACGATCGATTGGATATTCGCTGAGGACGATTTGTGGTCCGGCAGAGTGGAGTCCATCTCCATGACCGCTTTGTACGGCCCCGATCCCGGAGACGGCCGGGGCGGCGCGCCTCCTCGCGTCTGGCCGATCAGAGTCCAAGTGAGGGTTACCGAGAGCGCGGCGAGCGCTATTGATCGGCGTCTCTTTTCCTCATGTATGTTCCTTTTCCAAGCGGAGGCGCGATGGGGGCGCTGGGCGTGGTGCTGCCGTTGCCGCATACACCGGACCACTCAACCGCGCGCGGCTTGCCAACACGTTCGGGCGTGCGTGGGCCGGGTTGTTCTCCGCTGAGAAAACGGCGAAAAACGGTCCTCGCGCTACTTCTTAATCGGATAGCCCTTCCAGAGGAATTCCAGTGCCTGTGGCAACGTTTGGTTGATGACCTTGGCGTCCACGTGACCCGCGTTTTTCGCGTAAACGAATTGGTAGTGGTAGCCCTTCGCTTTCATAATCGCAGCCATACGCTCGTTGGCGATGACCCAGTTGCGCCGATTGGCTGAGGGCGAGTTGGCGCCGATGTCATTCTGCGCAACCTCCATCCAGACGCGCAACGGCTTCGCGGGATTATCAGGAATGAAATGTTCGTGATACTCCCACGCGCCATGCGGGGCATCGGGTCCGCGCTGCAGATCGGTATAGGTGCCTGAGTACGACAGGACGCGATGGTAAAGGTCTGGTTTGAACCAAGCCATCGTCAAGGCCACCGCAGCGCCGGAACTTCCGCCGAAAGTCATTCTGCCCTCGGGGTCCTTCGTCAGCTTCACGTTGGCCTCCTTTTCCACTCGCGGGAGGACCTCGGCCTCGACGAAGTCCGCGTACTTCGCCGAAACAGTGTCGTATTCCATGCTGCGTTCGGCGCCGCCATTTTGAATCATGACAGCGATCATCACGGGCAGCCGATGGTCGGCAATCATGTTGTCGAGGATGGCCGGCAAGCTGTAGTGCATCCCGTAGGCATCAGCCGCCACCATGAACGGCGCGGCCGTGCCGGGTACATACTGGGCTGGAACATAAACGCAGACCGGGCGCTGGAAGGGCTCGTTAACGCCGGGATAGAATTTGCTCTCGGCGGAATTCATCGCAAACTCGACAACTTTGCCCTCGGGAACACCGGCACGTTTGGTTTGTTCCGGGGCGGGCGCATAGTCCGGGCCGATGGAGTAATCGCCATCGCCGGCGCCAGACCGATATGACGGCAGTCCCTGAAGTTTGGCCATCTCAGCGACATCTTCTGGCGTTGCTGGTTCCGCCGCCACGAGACCGCCCCTCGCCCCACCACGCCCCGCCGCTCCATTCGGACGCGCAACCGGGGCCCGGTCACACGGTGCAGGGGCCGTGCCCTGCGCCAGTGCAAACTGCGCCATCACAGTAAAAACGATCGCAAATTTCATTTCAAGCTCCTTTCAGCGAAATCATTGTACAAGGAAAAACAAAGAACAGCGCGAGCTTTGGCCAAGTGCACGCTGTCAGAAGTCACCCTCCAGGACATCGCTGCCTTGCGGTCGCGGCTCAGCAATACCGCTAACGGCACAACTGGTTTCCGAGCCGCCCACAGGGGAGCGACCGGTCAGGTTGACCGGCTACGTGGGTGGATTTACGAAGCGTGTACTTAGCTACTAGGCTACGGGCGTATCATTTTGCAGCCGGCGTATTGCCCTCGGGGGGAGGACCGGTATAAGCCCGAAAGGCCGAGCCATACTGCTGCACACCAACTACCGGCGTTCGGGGTCCGTAGCGGGGAACAGGCGTCCCAAACTCGATAGCCCCTAAATCGGGCGCCTTGCCCGTGAATCCATCGGTGATGGTCGGAATCACCGTACCTTTGTCGATCGCCACCGATGCCGGCTTCAATCGGAAGTCATAATCCTCCGGCTTATAAACATGCCGGGGGTCGGGGTCGTTTGGAAGGGTCAGGTTCACGAAGGTTCCGAAGTCCGCGAGGACGCTGTGCTTCTCCTGGCCGGTGGCCTCGGAATAGGCTTGCAGTGTCTTGAAATGTCGGGTTTGCAGCCGGCCGGTGAAGTCGGCGCGGACCTCAAACGCGGGCGAGTTCCATTCGAACGCGTCGTCGAAGCCGGGGTTGGGGCGGAAGCCGTTATAATCCGAGGTCGAATAGTTCGTGTAAGTTGTGACGGCCAGCACCGGCATTCCCCGGCCTACGCCGGGCGCGCCCCCGCGTCCCCCGCCGGCGCTATAAACGCCCTGCGCCAAAAACAGGTTGTTGAGGAAATGTGCGTTCCCCATGGGGCCTCCACGACATTCGCCGACGAACGTATTCTGCAGGACGTATATGCCTGAGACCGGCGAGAACTTACAGGTCCCGAAAGTCGGCGTGTTGTAGCCGATGTTCTGGATAAAGTAGACCGGCCCGCCCCATACGGGCTGGGCGCTGAGCGAGCCGCCGGGCGCATTGAAACAACGATTACGGAAGACCCGGATGTTGTGGGCGCCGCCGTCGGATTCGATGCAGTTGTCGCCCATATTGTAGAAATCGTTGTTGTAGAAATCGATGGAGACGGCCGTGCGATCGGGGTCTTCGTCCGGCGTTCCATCCGGGACGCCATAAGTAGCAATATCCACGCCGTCGTGCCAGGCGCCGAAATAGTTGTAAGCAACTACGTGTCCCTGGCCGTATACCTTTACCGCATATTCCGAGCCGAGGCTGCCTCCAACGATTTCGGGATATTCGGGAAATTGCGCCCAGAAGCTATTGCTCCAGCTCATCATTTTTTCCGGCTCGTGGCGGCCGATGAAGACGTTATCCGCGATGTAGAAATCCTTCGATCCGGACCAGTCGTCCTGAACCGCGCGGCCCATATCTTTGATGAGGGAATGTTTCAGCGTAAAGCCGGTTTCGCCCATCTCGTTCTTGCGCCCGAGCAGGAAACCGACGTTGGCGTTGCGGAAAGTGATGCCTTCGAAGTAGTTGTAATCGGCCGCCATCACTTCGAAGAGCACCTGAGCGCCGTCGCCGTCGATGATCACTTCTCCGTCGCCGGCGGACTTGATCACGATCGGCTTTTCGGCTGTGCCTTTGGCCGTCAAATAGTAGGTGCCGTCGAAGAGCGTGCCGAGGCTCAAATGGCCCGGCTGCGGCTGCCCGTTCATATAGTGCAGCCTGTCGGCGACATAGGTCCCGGCGTGCATCAGGATCACATCGCCCGGCTTGACGCGCGGCGGGTAGGCATTCTGCCAGTCAATGTTCGGCGCGGCATAATAATAAGCCGCCATCAGGCCAATGTAATAAGGACTCGTCCTCCGCCCGGTCCAGTCAGGAGGATAGACGTTGTATACGTTGCCGCCCGCGGCGGGCACGGGCTCTTTGCGCGTATGCACAGTCACCGATTTCTCTTTGTCGCCCGTCACGCCGTCCGGGTCCGAAAGCACCAGCCGGCACTCATAATCGGTATCCGGTTGCAGATTGAAAATGCTTCCCGCGAACATGTTCGGGGCCACGTAAGTGACGGAAAGCTTCGCGGGATCGTTGGGGTCGGGAGCAGCCGCCGGCGCGCCCGGCTGCGCCTGAGCGCCGCCGCCTGCGGTCACTTCGCCGTTTAACCGGAGCAGCGGCATCGCGTTGTGCCACTGTTGCTCGTCTTTCCGCCGGTACGTCATTTCCACCGCGGCGTTCCGGTTTTCATCGCCGGCGATACGCCATTCAAAGCCAAGCGAAGTCAGTGTGGGGCGCTCGACAATGAATCGCCCGGAGGTGGTGGAACTCTGGGCGCACAACAGCGGCGAAAAAGCCATCCCGAGACACAAGAGGTACGGCCCCGCCCCGGCTCTTGCGCGCGGGACGTTTAGGGCATGCCGAACACTCCTGAGCTTTGCGACTTCCATGCGGCCTCCTCTGACAGCAGCGAAGTAATCCTGAATCTTATGCTGGCCCGGCGTCCGATTCAACCGTCTCTCCTGTGCCTTTTCGCGGCGGCTGCTCGCGGCGGCCGATTTCGCGATAAACTTGCACGCTATGACGTGTCGAATTCTGCTCGCCATGCTGATCCTGAGTGCCGGAGCTTCCGCACAAACCGCTGACACGGGTACAGCACACAAAGCCGCCGCTACGGCGCTTCTGAATTCGAACAACATAGGCGCGGCGCACCTCGCCTGCCCGGATTTCAGCGCCCTCCCAGGCGCAGCGCCCGCCGGCCGGGGGCCGGGCAGGGCTGCCGGAGCGGGGGGCCGCGGACCCGCGGCGACACCCGCGCGCGAAACATGGTATGCGGAAGGCGGGCCAGTCTTTGACAACCTGTATATGCTCACCACGAAAGCGAATTCAGCCTGGGCGGTGAAGACTTCCGAGGGCATCATCCTGATCGACACGCTGTTCGGTTACGCTGCACAAGATGAAATCGTGGACGGCATGAAGAAGCTGGGCCTCGATCCCGCCGATATCAAATACATCGTCGTCAGTCATGCGCACGGCGACCACGATGGCGCCGTGAAGTTTCTTCAGGAAACCTATAAACCCAAGGTCATCCTCAGCCCGGAAGACTGGAAATTGGCCGCGCGCCAAGCGAATCCTTATACGCACGACCTCGAGGCGGCTGACGGAGAAAAGCTGACTCTGGGAGATACAACAATCACGATCTACATCACTCCCGGACACACGGGCGGAACGCTATCTTTCCTGATACCGGTGAAAGATCACGGTGTCCCGCACGTCGCGATGGAGTGGGGAGGCACGGCGCTCGGGGCCAATACGTCGAAGGAAATGCTGCAGTCCTACATCTCGAATGCGGGCCGGTTCAAGGATATCGCAGACGGCGCGGGCGCCGACGTAATTATCGGCAATCATACCGAATACAACGATGCGCTGGCTCGGCTGGACCGGACCAAAGCGCGAAAGGCGGGCGATCCGAATCCCTGGGTAGTGGGTAAACCTGAAGTTACGAAATACCTGACCGTCGTGCAGGAATGCGCAAAGTCCTGGCTGGCGATTGATGAAGGGCATCCTTTCAACTGAGCTCGCCGCATTTCACTCATCGCAGTCCGGCCGACCGGATGGACGGCGTTTCGCAAGGGAAGGATCGATCGAATGAAAATCGGATTTGCTGCCGTAGGTCTCATCGGGGTGTTACTCTTCGCCCCTCTTCAAAGCAGCGCCCAGAAAAGCTCGTGGGAGAAGATCAAGGTCCACGGAAAGTCGCTCGAAGGGAATCTGGAGGGAGACTCTCCCGATCGCGACGTGTTCGTGTACCTTCCTCCGAGTTATGCCACAGCTCCGAATCGGCGTTTTGCGGTGCTTTACTTCCTGCACGGCTATGCGGCGCACGCGGAGACTTACTGGAGAGTGCTGAACGCGCCCGCGGCCGCCGATGCCGCCATGGCTGATGGCTCGGTGCACGAATGATTCTGGTGTTCCATGAGTTCCTGTTGTCTGATGAACTATCGGCAGCGGCTGCTGCCGGGCGCCTCCGCGAACCAGCCGCCGAGTCCCGCTCTGGCGCATGCGCTGTCGGCCCAGGCGGCGGCGTGGGCGCCCGACACGCTGAATCCACCGACGTATTTCGATCTTCCGAGCAAAGATGGGCAGTTGCAGCCGCTGATCTCCGCGAAGTGGACCACGAACTCGCCGCTACTGATGGTCGATCAGTACGTACCCGCCTTGAAAATGTATCGCGCGATTGCGATCGATGTGGGCACGAAGGATCCATTCCTCACGACCAACACACAACTGGAGCAGTCGCTGACGCGCCTGGGAGTCCCCACACATTTGAGAGTTACCACGGCGACCACATGAGCCGGATCGGCGCGCGCTTTCCCGTGAAGGTTCTGCCGTTTTTTTCGGCCAACCTGAGCGGCTCGGCGTCGAAATGAAAAAGCCCTTCCGAAAGGCCCTTTGTTTTCTCCCGCTGGTAACAGTGACGATCTTCGCGCAGACCGACGCGGATCGCTGCTCGGCGTTGAGCGCGCTGAACATTCCCGGAGTAGGCGCCGTCAGAACTCAATCTGTGATTTCAGTCTGCCGCTCGCGTCGATCGGCGTCGATATCTGGATCCGTGAGGCAGGCATCGGCGCGGGTATCCCCTTCCTGCGCCCATGCCCAGGCGGCCACACAAAAAGCGAACATTGTTTTCGTCAAGTCAACTCCTCAAATCCTCGCCCGCATTACGGGGCTCGTCTGAACAGCGGCACATGATGCCTGCGGGCATTCGGGCCCTCCTCGCACTCGTCTTCCACAATCTGAACTCCTCTTTGCAAACGGAGCGGAAGCCTGATCGTCCAAGGCCGCGAGAACACCTTCGGGTCCTCGATGGTGGCTTCGTACGTCATCGTATCCGGCCCCGTGCGGGTGTAGCGCTCGATCACATGCAGCTCGTCGCTGTGATAATCGCCGGCGGCATCAAGCCACGTCGCGTCGCTGAAGCTCGTCACGTCGGCCACGAGGGTATCTCCCTCCCAGTGGCCGCGCGAATCGCCCATCGCGTATCCGAGCCCCTCGTTATGCTCGGCCCGGTCGAGATAGACGATGCGATATGCGTGCACATCCTGATAAACCATATACACGGCGCGATCGTTTTGGAATATCTGGAAGGGCGAAGGCACGTAAGCGGCGCGGGGCACGCCGGGTTGAAAACATCTGGTCTCCGGATCGGCGGTAGCGTGGTTCTCGAAATTCTGCTTCTGTTTCGCGATTGCTTCGGACTTGTAGGGGATTTTGCCGTCCGGCGGATCGACGATAACATGCGCGCGCTCCAGGCTCGCGTCCACATTCTTGTCAGCCATCCAGATGCCCCGCAGATCAGCCGCGCGAACACAGACTGCGCTGACGAATACGGCGAAGAAGATGGGCCTACTTTTTCGGCGGGCCGGCATAGTGAATCTCGCTCCGCTCTCCCTCGATGCAGTCGTATTCAATCAGTTCCGTGCCCGCCGGCTGGCGCCTAAGCGGAATGCGCATGGTCCACGGCTTGGCATAAATCGTCGGGTCATCGACGCGCGCTTCATAAGCGATCGTGTCTCGCGCCGTCATGGTGAATCGTTCCACCACATGTTCGTTCCGATCGACGATGTTCCCCGCCTGATCCAGCCAGGTTCTGCCGTTGAAACCGGCTACATCCACCACCAGCGTGTCGCCCTCCCAGTGACCGCGCGAATCGCCGTTCCAGGAGCGATAGAGCTTCGGATGCGGACTTCCATCGAGCGGAATAATGCGGAGGCTGTGTTCGGTTTCAAAAAGCAGCACGACATCGTTGCTGTCCTCAACGATCTCAATCGGGAAGGGCGGAACGAGCAAACGCGGCACGCCATGGGTATGGCAATGTCCTGTGGGGTCGAGCTCGCGATGCACGTGGTTTTCATTAGCCTGTTTCAATGCCGCCGGCAGGTACGGGAGTTTCCCGTCGGGCGGATCGACGATGACCGATTTGCCGCCCGGCTCGTTGTAGAACGCCTCCTGGCCTTCGACGTTGAATGCGGCAACGATCGAAGCGTTGCGCCAAACCCCCTGCAGGTCCGGATGCCCGTCAGCTTGCCGTGGCGGCTCGAATTTTGCGGACTGCGCCAACGCGACGAATGAAATCAGGAAGATCGAGAATCTCATTGCAAATCTCTGCCAGCATATCCCGGTAACCGGTGCCGGTCAACGGCTGTGACTGCCGATGTGGAGACCGGCTGACCGGTAAGGATAGCGGGTTACCGGCCGCTTCAACCGTTGCGCAATCGGGTTGAAGACCTCGGCATTGACTGCGCCATCGTGATCTCGCCAATGCGCGGCAGACCCAGTCTAATGTCGACCGGATCCGCATCTTTGTGGCGCCCTCAACGCCGGCCCGGCCTTCGTTGGTGCGCGTTCGGCCGGGACAACTCACCGTTACGCCGCCGGCAATCTCTGCATCGGTTCAGCGCGGTCCATCCCGCATCACATGCAGGACTTCTTCGCCGAGGAACTGGCCCATTGAAACGATCATCTGCTTCTGCTGATCCATCAACTTTATGACTTGCGGGTCCTTCTTTGTTCAGACCCTGCCCGCCCGGCGGCATGGCGTTGCTGATGTCGATACCGCGCTTGGCGTAATCCTTGATGCGGATGTCGCGAAGATCGAACGTCTGCTGGAAATAGATCGGATTCTGATCGCCCGCGGCGCCGCTCGACCAAAGCGCGACGATCTTGTTATCGAGCGATTCCTCGATGTATTTCGAAGTCGTGCCTGGCGCATCCGCGCTGACAAGGTCCAGCTGGCCCACGGTAACGGCGTGCATTGCGTAGTTGTAGTAAACGGCGATCGGCTCCCCTTCGAGGCCCTCGAATTTCATCACGGCAACTGTTTTGTCGGAAGGTCCGTCGTAGTTGGAACCTTCCCACCAGCGTCTGGTCCTAGGATCGATGATGTTGCGATTGACATTCATGTATGAGACGCCCGTGCCGTACCCAACGCGCGCCGGAACGAGGCGATCTTTCGCCTGCCGCACCGATTCGACAATTTTTCGGATGTAATCGGGTGCCGTCTGGGCCGGCACGCTGTGCGTGTGAGTCGCGGTGATGAGAAGATTTTGCGCCGGAATGCCGAACTCCTTCTCGAGTTGCTCACTTACGGGCTTCCACACCGCGTCAGGTATCGCACCGGTATCGACGGAGATCAGCGCGGCGCGCGCGTTTCCGTTATCGACAACGATGGCCCGCGAATACAGGTGGTCGAGGATGCCGTCATATGTCTTCGGCAACTCGCTCGGCGAGGGAGTGACGTCGACTTTACCGGCGCCCGCTCTCAGGGCCGGCGATCCGATCCGCGGAATCGCCCCCGCAACAAGCAGCAAACAAACAGCACGGCTGTTAATGCCTCACCGCAACGCTTTCTCGATCGCCCCGGCGGCGATCGGCGCCATCATTTTGTATCGAATTCATCGAGCGCTCGCTGCGCTATTACGAGGAGTGGTTTGGCTGCCGTATCCTGCGCGTGCCGCATCCGAGTATCTACCGGATGCTAATCATGCGTTCCGGCGTCCCCATTCGGATTTCAGAACGGCTTCGGGGATCGTCACCGGGTCGATGTCTTCCGTCCAGCGTTTCACTTTGCAACCTCCGCGAGTTCAAGCGCTTTGGCTAGAACGTCATTAACGGCAGCGCTGATCGAAATCCCGCGGCGTGCGGCAATCGCAGCAATATGCGTGTGAACCTCATCGGACAAAACGACCGTATCGCCGCTGTGGTACTTCCGGTCTTTGCCGCGGATGGCATTCGCCGGAATTTTGGTAATTTCCGGAATATCCGAAAAATCGATTTCGCTGTCTGGCCTCGCAGCGAGACGATTGTAGTATTCAATTTGTTCGGGCGATAACTCGCCGATCTCTTCACGCGTTTTCCGTGTCATAAAGTTTTCGCTCCTGTTTGGAAGCTTCGCGGGCCGAAATGATCCGTACTAGGTTTTCGTCTTCGGGTCCGGGTATGCGTGGACCACGACCAGCAGAGAGTCGGTTTGAGGTAAAAAGCCGATTAGGTGCCAGCGCTCCTCGCGGTCCTGTACACGTTCGATGAATAGGATGCGGCACGGATGATCGAACACTCGCCGGCCTTCGGCATTGGGATGCAAACCGTCGTCGGAAATGCCATCCTTCAGCCATCCTTTTTCATCGACGAGGGGCGTGAAGTAATCCACGTAAACCGCATTCACGCGCGCGGCGTAATCCTTCATCCAGGCATTCAGGTTCAGAATGTCCTCCGGAGGACGGCCGTCCGTCATCCTGACCCGAACGGCGGGGCCGCGTCCGGGTCCTGCCGCGGCGGTTGGCGCGCTCCCCGCGCTCTGATGTCTCAGAAAAGGTTCATCGCTAACCGGCAGAACCGAGCAGAGAAGCACCTTGATCCCGTGCTGCTGGGCCAATTCGGTCATCGCCATGATGTTGTCCTCTATCAACGCGGCCGTCATCGGACCCGTGTTGCGGGCGATGTCGTTGGTCCCGGCGAGCACGATCATTGTGGCCGGCTTGAGGTCGATCACATCCGGATACATGCGAACCAGCATCTGCGGCGTGGTCTGGCCCCCGATACCGCGATTCACCCAGGGTTTGCCGGGAAAGTACTGGTCGAGCCTCCAGAAATCCGTGATTGAGTCGCCCATGAACACGACCCGCTTCGAGTCGGCGGGTTGCTTCATTAGTTCTTCGTTGGCCTTGTGGTAACGGCCGAGCTGGTTCCAGTCCTGAAGCTGGTCGGCCAGCGCGCGCGCATTGTTGATAGGCAGCAGTTCGCGCGTGGTGGATTGAACTCGTCGGCCAGTTGACCGTGGAGCTGGAAGCCGGCAAACAGAATTGTGAGGGACGCCAACAGATGTCTGCGCATATATGTTTTCACAGGCAATTGTATTATCGGCTTGGCGCATGCGGAACAGGGTCCAGCTGATTATCCTGATCGCCACAGTTTCGCAGTGCGATATCCGGCCGCCAGGCCCGCGGGACCGCGCGCCTCAAACGCAACCGCCGCAATCGGGAATCGCTACATTCCGGCGTTTTCTCTCGGGGCATTCTTTCCGTTGCAGTGGATTCGGTGGTTACGTTTGGATGCCTACTCTGTTCGCCCGCTATCACGGGAGCGCCGCCTGGCTTGCGGCGTACAGCATCTCGATCTTCTTTCTCCTTCGGGCTGCCGGACCATTTCTCTGTTCGTAGATGTTCAACCCCAGGGCCAGGGTCTTCGCCCATCTGGATGAAACCGAATACAATTCTGCTGTCGGCCAAGGAGTCGAGAATGAAATTGCGTAGTAAAAAAATTGTCCCCATTCTGCTTGCTTTGTGCGGAAGCGCTTTTGCACAAACAGGCGATCCAGCGGCCGCTTGCGCCGCGCTGAAGCAACTGCAACTGCCCGGTGTCAATCTGTCCGTTACCAAGACGGAATGGATCGCTGCCGGATCGACGCCGCCGGGGCGCGGCGGACCCGCTTCGACCTTAAAGCTGCCGGCCTATTGCCGCATTGACGGAATGGTTGACAAGCGCACCGGCAACGGGGGTGTTACCTACGGCATTGGTTTCGCCGTCTCGCTGCCGCAGAACTGGAACGGACGTTTTCTAATGCAAGGCGGCGGTGGGCTCAATGGATCGGTGCAGTTTCCTCTCGGCGCGAATGCGGCCGGGACCGAGCCGGGACTCGTCCGCAGGTTTGCGGTTGCGAGTACCGACACGGGCCATGAAGGCAAGGGAGGCTTCGACGGCAGCTTCCAGCAGGATCAGCAGGCCAGTCTCGACTTCGCTTATGTCGCCATTGGCCGCGCGGCCGAGATTGCGAAACGTATCGTCGCGGAGTACTACAGCAAGCCGATCGACTACTCCTACTTCGCAGGATGCTCCACCGGTGGGCGCGAGGCGATGCTGATGGCTGAGCGCTATCCGACGTACTTCGACGGAGTCGTCGCGGGATCGCCCGCCATGCGCACGAGCTATTCGGGCATCGGCGATCGCTGGGTTGCGGCCTCGCTGAACGAGATCGCGCCGAAGGATGACAAAGGCCAGCCACTCACGAAGAACGCCCTTTCCGACACCGACAAGAAAGCAGTCATCGCTGGACTTCTCAACCAGTGCGACGCGCTCGACGGCGTCAAAGACCGGATGATCTTCGATCCGAAAGCCTGCCGTTTCGATCCCAAAACGCTGGTCTGCAAAGGGGCGAAAGCGGAAGGCTGCCTTTCCGCCGGGCAGGCCGCCGCGCTCGAAAAAGGTTTCGCCGGCCCTAAGGATTCCAGAGGGCGCCAGGTCTATCCGGGTTTTTTCTTCGACACAGGAATCGCCTCAACTCAGGGCATTCCAGGGCTGCTACATGGCGGATCGTCTCCGGTCGGGCCGGGTTTCACCGATATCGGAATGAACGTGGACGCAGCTGTGGATCGCGTCCTGAATGATCCAGCGGAACCGATTTCGACGACTGCGCGCTGGACAAATCTCAATACCTTTTCGGGCCATGGCGGCAAGCTGATCTTCTATCACGGCAACAGCGATCCGTGGTTCTCGGCGCTGGATACGGTCGATTACTACGAGCGCATGACGAAAGCGAACGGCGGCGACGATAAGGTCCGCGCGTTCAGCCGGCTGTATCTCGTACCCGGCATGGGACACTGCAACGGCGGCCCGGAAACGCTCGATACGTTCGACGCGCTGGGCGCGATGGTGAAGTGGGTGGAGCAGGGCGTCGCGCCTGAGAGCCTCACGGCGACGGGACGGTCCTTCCCCGGCCGCAGCCGCCCGCTCTGCGCCTATCCAATGCACGCCCAGTACAAGGGGCAGGGCAACCCCGAGGACGCGGCAAACTTTGAGTGCCGAGAATAGAACCAGGTAAGCGTGACGGATCGGAATAGGCTTCTGTGTAGCGACTGCCCCTCAAAAAAGGCTACACAGCACAAAACAGCGGGCCGGTCCCTCCTCGAGTCCTTCCCGTAATCATTCGGCACGTATGACTTATAGCAACAGATCACCACGCCGCGCTCACCTGGACGGCTTCTATTAATCGAAGGGTTATAGGTTCGAATCCTACCTGAGGAGCCAAATGAATCCAAGCTGCTTATCGACTAAGCCGGTAAGCGTCTTCCCCACGCATGCCGAAGCTTCCGTATGCTGCTGGCCCACGCCAAACCGGTGGGGCACTGTCCAAGTGGGGACGGATTCAACCGCCTCGAGCGCATGGGCCTAACCATGTATGGGCGAATGACCGCCCGGCTCCTGGATGTACACCGGCAACCAAGGCATCGTCCAGGGCACGTTTGAAAGTTCGCCGCGCTGGCACTTAGCACTTCGGGGGCTCGCTCGCCGTCGCCGGTCGCCGGGTGTACCCGGAGAGCTAACGCCATAACCCCAACGCGTGCATTCCGCACACCTCCGCTCCCTGCCCACGCTATAATCGCAGTCGGATGGACGTTTACGAGGAATTGGTCCGCCTCCGTAATCTGGGCCAGAAATGCGCTGTCGCCACCATAGTTGATGTGCGTGGTTCCATTCCCAGCTACGAGAGCGCCAAGCTTTTGGTCCGTGAGGACGGTTCGATGGCCGGCACCATCGGTGGCGGGTGCGTCGAGGCTGAGGTGTGGAACGCCGCGCGCGAGGTCATCGAAACCGAGAAACCCAAGCACCTGACCTTCAACCTTGGCCAGGACGCAGCCTATGATAACGGCTTGATCTGCGGCGGCCAACTGGATGTTTTCGTCGAACCGGTTCTGCCCCTTCCCCGCGCCTTCATCTTCGGCGCGGGCCACATCTCGAAGAGCCTCTCCAAAGTTGCGAATCTAGCCGGTTTCGGCACCGTGGTTATCGATAACCGTGAAAGCTTTGCCAATCGCGATCGTTTTCCCGAAGCCATTGAAGTGCATGCGGAGGAGTACGAAGATCTCTTTCCCCGGCTTACGATCAACGAGACCAGCTACATCATTATTGTGACGCGCGGCCACCGCGATGATATGCGCGTGCTCAAACTGGCCCTGGCGACCCCGGCCCGCTACCTGGCCATGATCGGCAGCAAGCGCAAAGTGATCAACGTCATTCGCGAACTCGAAAAAGAAGGTATTCCACGGTCTGCTTTCGAGCGGATCTACGCGCCCATGGGATTGGATATCGGGGCGATTTCTCCCGAGGAGATCGCCATCTCGGTGGCCGCGGAAATGATCGCGGTACGCCGCAAATCCCCGTCCAACTGGCGCTCGCTTTCGATGTCGGTGTTCGCCGACGAATCGTTGCGGGCGGTTCTGGCTAAGTGAGCCCCGCCGGTCTGATTCTGGCGGCTGGTGAATCTCGTCGAATGGGTTTTCCGAAGGCACTATTGGCCTACCGTGAAGAGTCCTTCTTGGATACCTTATTGGGTCTCTTTGCGCAGCGTTGCTCGCCGGTGATCGTAGTGCTGGGAGCCTATGCCGCCCGCATTCGCGAAGCCGCGTCACGTCCCGCCACGTTCGTGGTCAATCCCCGGTACCACCAGGGTATGGCCACCTCCTTGCAGTGCGGCCTCGCATCCGTTCCGGACAGCGCGGACGGCGTGCTCTTCACCCTGGTGGATCATCCCGCGGTCTCCCGCGAAACCATTCAGAAACTGCTCGCTCCCCCTCGGCCGCTGGTTCGTATCCCGCGCTACGGCAACAAACGCGGCCACCCGATCTGGTTCTCGCGGGCGCTGATTCCCGAATTTCTCGCAATCCCGGAGACCGCGCCCGCCCGCGATGTGGTGCAGGGGCACTTTTCCGAAGCCCAGTTTCTCGATCTGGACGACCCGGGAATCGTAGCCGATATTGATGACCCGGAGGCTTATCGGAACCTGCGGGCAGCTTGTCTATGAACCGGCGCAGCCGTTGGAAATTGGTTTTGAAGCTGGCCGGCTCCGCCCTCGTTCTCTATCTCGTGGCCGGCCTGGCACTGCCCTACATCAGCGCCGATTCCTACGGAAAACAGCTGCAAGCTTCGCTCGGCCGGGCTCTTGGCAGAAGGGTCGAAGTGCGCGGCG
>JAFAWA010000311.1 GCA_019242155.1 Terriglobia bacterium
CGACTGTTTCGCCTGTTCCAGTATTTCCGCAGGGATTACCGGCTCCGGCTTTGGCTGTGTTTTGCGTCTCATTCTCTTACCAGTCCTGCTTCACTATCTCAAAAAAACGCCTTGGGGAACAACCCCTCTTTTGGCTGGGTAGGTACTAAGCTGCTTCGGGAACTTGTACTATCACAGCTACTTCCAGCGAACAGCCGCAACGGGGGCAGCGCTGACCCGCCACCACTCGCGGCTGTTTGCCCCGCAGATCCAGGTCCGCGGGAACCGTGTGGGTGCATATCGGGCAATGAACTTGGCCCAGTGTACGATTATCGATGAGTGCTTTCATTTGCTCTGCCTCACTAATTCCGACGATCCAAACCTAGCAATGGTTGTGCCACAATCGTAAAGATTTTTAAACAAGGCGTCTGGGCAGAAGCGCCCAAATAGATTAGATGCTCGAGCGTCATTCCGGATGCGGGGCCGGGAGTTTGCGGTGATACGCTGGAGCTATGTCGCAGCCTGCTGCTCCCAAGATCCAGCTCAGCAACACACCCGACTACCGCGAAGACTACGCCAATAGCGTTCAGGTGCGCGTGAATCTCTGGGATTTTCTGCTGCTCTTCGGACGCGTGAATCAGACGGCTCCCGACAACGTAGCGATTCAAAATTTTCAGGGAATCTTCGTAAGCCCGCAGCAGGCCAAAGCCCTTTTGAACGTTCTCCAACAGAACGTCAATCAGTACGAATCCGCTTTCGGCGAAATCCGCCTGGAACCGCAGGGGCCGGGCGGCATCATACAGTGAGGTGCGAAGTAGTCAATGGCGAATGATTCGGTTCGTGAACATCTCGTCTGGCTGCTTGAAGGCGGCCATGCTCACACCAGCTTAGATGCCGCCGTAAAAGGCTTTGCGCCGGAACAGGCGGGTTTGCGTCCCGCGGGCGCCCCGCATTCGGCGTGGGAACTGCTCGAGCACATGCGAATTGCCCAGCACGATATCTTGGGGTTCAGCCTGTCTGCGGACCACGTTTCGCCCAAATGGCCGGAAGGCTATTGGCCCGCCCAACCAGGGCCCGCAAACAAAGCCGATTGGCAAGACGCAGTTCGCGCTTTTGAGCGAGATCTTGCGCAATTTACTGATCTGATCCGCGACCCCGCGCAGGATCTCTACCAGAGATTTCCGTGGGGCGACGGGCAAACGCTGATGCGGGAGGCGCTGCTGATCGCGGACCATAACTCCTACCACTTAGGCCAACTCGTGCTGGTGCGAAGGCTCCTCGGAATCTGGCCGAAATAAGTCATGCAGCGCTCCGGCATCGCTGATCTTCCGCTGCACGGGGGCAGAGTGCCGGCCTGGCTGGCGGAGCGAATGACTCTGCTCGGCACAGCCATCGCCGAAAGCATTCTGGTTCGGTACGGCGCTTCCGAATTACTCACGCGGCTTAGCGACCCATTTTGGTTTCAAGCCTTGGGCTCGGTGATGGGGATGGATTGGCACTCCTCCGGGATCACCACTTCAGTTATGGGCGCGTTGAAGCGCGGCCTGAATCCCCGGGCCCGTGAATTGGGCATTTACATTTGCGGCGGCAGGGGCCGCCATGCCCGGCAAACGCCCGACGAGCTTCGCGCCTTAGCGGAAACCACCGGCCTGAACGGCGAGGAACTGGTGCGCACCAGCCGTCTGACGGCACGCATTGACAACAATGCGATCGCCGACGGGTTCCAGATCTACTTGCACAATTTCATAGTGACTCGCGCCGGCGAGTGGGCGGTGGTGCAACAGGGGATGAATGACGCCAGTGGACTCGCGCGCCGCTACCATTGGCATTCCCCGGCGGTTCGCGACTTCACGGCGCAACCGCACACTGCGATTTTCGGCGAAAGTCAGGGCGCGATTATGAACCTGGTGGATGCGAAGGCGAAACGGGCTCAGAGTGCGATTCTGACGATTGCGGCTGAGGCTCCGGAACGCACGCTCGGAGAATTTCGCAAGCTGGCGGCGCCGCGCCATCACGACGTTCGCGTGGAAGATGTGGACCTGAAACGCCTGGGGGCGGTGCTGGCGGTTGCTTATGAGCGGCAACTTCGCGATTTCGCGTCGCTTCTGCTTCTCGAGAAGGCCGGACTCCGAACTATGCAATCGCTCGCGCTCATTGCAGAAGTAGTTCACGGTACGCCGGCGAGATTCTCAGACCCGGCCCGGTTTTCGTTTGCGTTGGGAGGTAAGGACCGCCATCCCTTCCCGGTACCGCTCAAAACGTATGACGAGTCGATCTCAATCCTGCGAGACTCCCTGGATCGCGCGCGCATTGGGGACACCGACAAATTGCAGGGCCTCGAACGGCTGAACCGGTTTACGGAAGCCATCGAAAGCAACTGCGAGCCGGAAGCCGACTTCGATGCCGTCATCAGATATGAGCATGCCATTTCGCCGGAGCTTGATGGGCGTAGCGTGTTTGGCCGCGCTCGCGCCCCGAACAGCCGCCCGATACAAACGCAGCTCAGCTTGTTTTGACTATGACTGGAAACGGCAAGGTAGCTCTCGTCACGGGCGCAGGGAGCGGCATAGGCCGCGCCGCCAGCCTCGCTTTGCATGGCGCGGGATATGCGGTCGTACTGGCCGGCCGCCGTATGGAAAAGCTGGAGGCGACCATAGCCGCGGCGGGGCCCTCCAACGGCCGGCTGCTTGCGGTCGCGGCGGATGTGAGCCAACCGGAGCCGGTCCGTGCCTTATTCTCGAAAACCGTCGAGACGTTTGGCCGCCTCGACCTGCTGTTTAATAATGCCGGCAGCAATGCTCCGGGAATTCCCTTTGAGGACCTTACTTTCGAACAATGGAGCAAGGTGGTAGGGGTTAACCTGACCGGGGCCTTCCTGTGCGCCCAGGAGGCCATCAAGATCATGAAGAGCCAGACACCGCGGGGCGGCCGCATCATCAACAACGGCTCCATTTCGGCGCACGCGCCTCGCCCGAATTCCGCGCCCTACACCGCCAGTAAGCACGGCATGACCGGACTCACCAAATGCATTTCCCTCGATTGCCGTAAGTACGACATTGCCTGCGGCCAGATCGACATCGGTAATGCAGTGACGGAGATGACGGAGCGCATGGCGGCGGGCGTACCGCAGGCCGACGGCACGCGCGCGGTAGAAGCGCGCATGGATATCCGCCACGTCGCCGACGCGATTCTCTATATGGCAAATCTCCCGCTCGAAGCCAACGTCCAGTTCATGACCGTAATGGCTACGAAGATGCCGTTTGTGGGTAGAGGGTGATAGAGGCTTTCCCGCCATACTGGAGAATCGGCTACAATACAGTGTGAAGGAGGCCGTATGGAACCTTTAAGCATTCAGACTGCCGGTATTGGTGGCTTGGGCTTTCAAGAGGTAGCGCTAATTGTATTGGCGGCGGTAGTGTTGTTCGGCGGCAAGAAAATGGCGGACTTAGGCAAGGGTTTAGGTGAAGGGATCCGCAATTTCAAGCATGCGCTCAAGGGCGACGAGACACCAACCGATGATCTGAAAAGGGACGAGGTCGAAGCGAAGAGGTAAGCGGCTTCCGGAAACAGCCCGGCAAGTTGGGCTGAGTTCATCGGCTTTCCCAGATACAGATTGAAGTGATTAACCCCGCGGGCCTAATGGCGACCGCGGGGTTTTGCTTTTTAGGAGCTTACTTCTTTTTCGGTGGAACGATTGCGTCCTTTGCAGCTTTGGCGACGCGGAACTTGACGACTTTTTTGGCTGGGATCTTAATTGATTCCCCCGTCGCGGGATTGCGCCCCATACGAGCTTTGCGATCCTGGCGGACAAGCCGGCCGATCCCCGGAAGTACGAACATGCCGTTCTTCTTTACTTCCGCGATCGCCATACCAGAAAGTTCGTCCAGGAGTTGGCGAGCAGTCCGGTTGTTGACTTCGCACTTCTCCGCCAAGGTTCGCACCAATTGCGTCTGGGTCATTCTCTGATTCGCCATATCTCTCCTTAGATTCTCCTGTTGATAGTGCTATTGGGCGCAGGCTTGTGATTTCCGCGGCCCGCACCTCAACATCGAACACCGACTCCGCGTCCGGGGGTACGCGCGTCTCAGTTCGATTCCAATCATAAGGGAAGGTAAAAAGCTTGTAAAGAGAAATGCACCAAAAAAGGCCGATTTTTCTAGCTTTTTTGCGATACCCACATGCGCGGAGGCCATTTTACGGGCATTCCACGAACCCGCTGCCGGGGAGCCATTGCAGTTCTCCCTTTTGAAACGGCGGTCCGAATTTGTTTTTCAGCACGCGGAAACGGACGATCTTTCCCGCAGCGGCCAAGGCAATACGAACGGCAGAGTGCAGCTTGAGAGATGGCCCGCCGGCGCTGGTCTCGAGTTCGCCGGGAGCACTGTCCAGACGAGCCCGGGTCTGGTTCAAGAACACCACGCAGACTCCACTGCGCGCGGCCGCCGGCACCAACTTTCGTAACTCGGAGCCGAGCACGCGGCTCTGCAATGCTGTGGTGTCGGCCGCGAGACCCGCATCCAGTTCGAACTCGGGCGTGAGTGCGGCGGCGGAATCAATGACAATAAGATCCACCGCGCCCGATTCGGTAAAGCGGCGGATCATGTGGAAGGCCTGTTCCGCGGAATCGGGCTGCGCCACTGCGATCCGGTCGAGGTCCAGGCCGAGCTGCATAGCAAACGCGGGATCGAAAACGTGCTCGGCATCGATCCACGCTGCCGCACCCCTCTGCCGCTGCAAGTGAGCAATGGCTTGCAAGGCAAGCGCCGTCTTTCCGGAATTGGGAGGCCCGAAGATTTCGACTATGTGGCCACGAGGCAGGCCGCCGATGCCGCATGCGGCATCGAGCGACGCAAACCCCGTGGGCAGGGCTGGGATGCGGCCCTCCGGCAAAGCGGACCGCCGATTCTAGTGCCGGGTAGCGGTGGGGCGCGGGGAGGCGTTGGTGTGCGCTGGAGCAGGCTCCATGGTTACCGGCGATTCTGCTTTCACCAAACCCAAAGCTTTACGCAGTTCCTGATCGATTGCCTGACGGATATCCGCGTTGTCCTTAAGGAACTGGCGCGCGTTCTCACGGCCCTGGCCAATGCGTTCCCCTTTGTAGCTGAACCAGGAACCGCTTTTCTCGATCACGTTCTGCGCCGCGCCAAGATCGAGCAGATCACCTTCCCTCGAAACACCTTCACCGTAAATGATGTCGAACTCGGCTTCGCGAAATGGCGATGCGACCTTGTTTTTGACCACTTTCACCTTGGTGCGGTTGCCGACTACATTCTCGCCGTCTTTGATAGCGGCGATGCGGCGGATATCCAACCTCACCGACGAATAGAATTTCAAGGCGCGGCCGCCGGTGGTGGTTTCGGGGCTGCCAAACATTACACCGATCTTTTCGCGAATCTGATTGATGAAGATCAGGCAGGTTCTGGATTTCGAAACAACGCCCGTGAGTTTCCTGAGCGCTTGCGACATGAGACGAGCCTGGACACCCATGTGGCTGTCGCCCATCTCGCCATCCAACTCCGCTTTAGGCACCAGCGCTGCTACCGAGTCCACTACCAGGACGTCGATCTGCCCGGAATTAATAAGCGCGCCTGTGATTTCGAGCGCCTGTTCCCCATAGTCCGGCTGCGATACGAGTAGGTTATCGATATCGACGCCGAGTTTTCGGGAATAGATCGGGTCAAGCGCGTGTTCGACATCGATAAATGCCGCCATGCCGCCCTTCTTCTGGGCCTCGGCAATGACTTGCAAGGCAATCGTAGTTTTCCCCGAAGACTCGGGGCCGAAGATTTCGTTGATTCGCCCTCGCGGAAAGCCGCCTACTCCGAGTGCGGCGTCCAGGGAAATGGAACCCGTTGATATTGCGGCGACCGGAACGATCGCTTCTTTCGATCCCAGGCGGAGAATCGAGCCCTTGCCAAATTGTTTCTCAATCTGGTTGAGCGTGCTGTCTAAAACGCGCGTGCGCTCCTTTTCATCCATCGAAAAGTGCTCCTGTTCGTGAAGCCTCATTGTACCGCGAGTGCCATTCCATCCGAAGATATAATCGGAGTTGGGGGACCTGAATTTTGTTCACCAAACTCGCCGGCCTTTTCCTCGTGGGCGGCCTACTGCTGGGAGCGGCGGAAAAGAAGAGTCCCGCAATCACGCGCGGTGAAAACGAAGACCTGATCCTCGATGTGACTCTATATGACGACCCGATGCTGGTGAAGGAACTGCTTGGGACCGAGCTTAGCGGGCATTATATCGTTGCGGCTGTGAAGGTCGAGCCCAAATACGGGAAAGAGATCATTGTCGACCGCGACGACTTTCAACTCCGTACCAGCAAGGATGGAGAGCATACGACGCCGTTTGCGGCCAGCCAGATTTTTGCGACCGATGCGATTACGGTCGCTCACGCGAAAGGAGCTCCCGCTGCGTCACCTGGTATGGTGCTCGCCGGACCGCTGGTAATTCACGGCGGCCCCGCGGCCACAGGCCAAAACGAAAACGGAGAGGCTAAAGCCGGAGACGGTGCAGCCGCCAATAAAGAAGAGCCGCCCGCAAAGCAGGAGGACCCGTTGAAGAAGATGCTCGATGAACGCGCGCTCCCTGAAAAGAAGACCGGAGATGCGGTCTCGGGTCTGCTCTATTTCCCGATGGAGAAACAGAAACGGAAAGACCTGGAGCTGCTGTACGGCGGGCGCGAAAACCGAATCACTCTCCGCTTCAAGTAGCTGAGCCGCCCCGTCGAGGCTGGTTAATGGGAAGCGGCGAATCGGCCGAACCACGACAGCGCAGCTTCGAGCCTTGCGACCTCTTCACTCGGGTCGCCCTTCTCGGGTAACCGCACCAAGGCGGAATCGACCTGCTTCGCCCGCAGTGCAAAATAGAGTTCGTCACTTTCGGGATCATCGTGTTCCCGCGCCAAAATCAGAGTAGGCGTCTTGAAGTTTCCGGCCGAGAAGAGAGGCGATCGGCGCACGTATTGTTCGGCGTTTTCCCACGGCATTGCACGCATCCAAAGGGCGGCTCTGCGCATGCCGTCCGGGCGTGTCGCGATGTCGGTAGTCCAGTCGGAGATCGGCTGCGTGATCACCGCGGCCGCGAACCGATCCGTGTGACCGATGGCCCATGCCGCCCCCAGACCTCCCGCGATCATGATCTGCGTCTCATTCACATAGCCTTTCGATGTCACGTAATCAAGGCCGCGCATCAGGTCTTCGAAATCATCGCCAGGGAATCGCGAAGGGAGAAGATTGCCGAACTGTTCGCCGTATCCGGCAGAGCCGCGCGGGTTGACGCGAAGCACAACGAAACCACGAGCCGCCAGGATCTGAGCCCGCAAACTGAACTCGGCTCCGAACATTGCGCCCGGCGGGTCCAGAGTATCCAGAATCAGCGGATATTTCTTGCTGCTGTCGAGACCGGCGGGCTTGACCACCCAGGCTTGAATTTTGTTTAGACCGGAAGGATAGCCGATCTCCTCGGCTTCGCCGATGTCGCGACCGGCCAACCAGGATTGGTTGACGGCAGCAATGGTTGTAACTGCAGAAGGCACATCGACAGCGAAGCTGATTACCTCCGAAGGGGCGGCGGTGCCGGAGCGCACCGAGACCGCGTGCCCGTTGTCGGCAAGCGAAAGCGCTCGGAGCCGGCCATCGATACCGTTTATGCGACGCACCGTCCCGTCCGCACGTGCCGCATAGACATGGGTGGAACCATGGTCGTCCGCGAGAAAGTAGACGGTCCGAGAATCCGAACTCCACTGCGGGTGGGAGACATCTCGATCGAGCAAGCCGCTCAAGACCTTAACGCGGCTCCCGTCCGCATTCATTACGTACAGCTTGGTCGTGACATACGACTGTGTGCGGTAGTCGTGCCCGAGGTAAGCGATCTTCGAGCCGTCAGGCGAAGGCACGGGGCTCTCATCCGGACCAACGCGCTCTGTCAGGCGGCGCGCGGCTCCATCAGAAACGCGGATGGAGTAGATTTCGTCGCCTAGCTGTTCATTGCCGGCGGCGGGGAGATGAGAAACGAGGATGGCTCGACCATCACTTGTCCACACGGGCTCACCGTTACAATCGGTGTCAATGGTTGTAAGCTGACCTGCCGGACCTCCCTTCACAGGCACAACGAAAAGTTGGACCCGGTTTGGAGTTGCGTGGTCGAGATAAGGTAGGATGGCCGGCGGCACCCAAGCAGGAATCTCTCGCTTAACAGGTACCGCGGCCGTGAACGCAATGGCGCTTCCATCGGGCGACCATGCAAGCGTTAGCGGCGACAGCTCGGGCAAGGCGAGCAACACATCGTTTGTGGTACCCACGGTGCGTAGATAGATCTGATTAGAGCCGCTGCGATCGGATAAGTAGGCCAGACGCGCACCGTCGGATGACCAGCGAGGGTGCGTATCTCGCCAGGGTCCTTCGGTCAAGGCCGACAAACTCTTGCCCTCGATAGATGCAGTTCGTAAGTTGCTGTAGGTACGGTCTGCCTTGGGATCGTTCCACTCCTCAACGAAGGCGACGCGCTCCCCGTCGGCTGTGATCTGCGGATCGGATGCTTCGCGCCACGCCCACACGTCCGCAGTGGTGAAGAGACTGCCAGACCATGCCGAAGCAGCACAGATCACCAGAACGACTGCGGCTCGCGCCAATGCTGACTCCTCACCTGCCAAAGATAACAAAGGTCCCCGATAGCGATTGTATAATCGCGGTTTGACTCCGAAAATCGCATTTCTCTTTCCGGGCCAGGGGTCGCAGGCCACTGGAATGGGCAAGGCACTGGCCGAACAATATCCGGCGGCCCGGCAGATTTTCGAACGGGCAGACGACGCTCTGGGTTTTGCGCTTTCGCGACTCTGTTTCGAAGGGCCGGAGGAGCAACTGAGGCTTACGGAGAACACGCAGCCGGCGCTGGTCACAGTTTCTACCGCCGCGTACACCGTGCTTCGGGACGCAGGCTGGAAGCCGGATTATGTCGCAGGGCACAGCCTGGGTGAGTATTCGGCGCTGGTGGCGGCGGGCAGTCTGCGGTTCCAGGACGCGGTTCGCCTGGTGCGCAAGCGCGGCCGCTATATGCAAACCGCGGTGCCGGAAGGCGTAGGCGCTATGGCGGCCCTGCTCAAACTCCCTCCGGAGAAGCTGGACGGCGTGCTGGAACAGGCTGCTCAGGGAGAGGTGGTTGGCGCGGCGAATCTGAACTCTGTCGACCAGGTAGCGATTGCCGGACACACGGCTGCCGTGCAACGAGCCATCGGGTTGGCCAAGGCCGCGGGCGCACGCCGCGCGGTGCTGCTGCCGGTAAGCGCGCCGTTCCACTGTGCGCTGATGAAACCCGCGCAAGAACGCTTGCGGGCCGACCTGGAGGCCATAGAGTTCCGCGACCTCACCTGCCCGCTGGTGAACAATTGGCAGGCCCGCGAAATCCGCTACGCGGCAGAGGCGCGCGAAGGGCTTTATCAACAAGTGCCGAATGCCGTGCGTTGGCTCGACTCGATGCGGTACCTTGCAGGGCAAGGCGTAACACGGGCTATCGAAGTGGGCCCAGGCACCGTGTTGGTGGGGCTCCTGCGAGGCATCGATCCACCCATGCAGGGACTCTCATTTGGCGAACCGGGCGATTTCGAAAAGCTGATCTAAATTAGCAGGACACTCAATCCTTGAATCCACCGGGGCTTCCCAAACTCCTTCGCCAGGAGTAGACTATCGGCCAAAGGAGGAGTGTCAATGTTTGGTCTCTCCCCTCTGAACGCAGTCTTGATCCTCTGGGGCGTGGTGACAGGGATTTTAGCGGTGCTGCTAATCTACCGCTCCACCATCGCTATGAAGGAAGACGATCAACTCTTCCTCGATGCGGCCCAAGTAAACATGGAAAGAGAACAGATGGAGGTTCAGTCGCGGCTCAGGCGGCTTTCGCCTTACACCACAGTGCTGGCCGCAGCCTCCGGCTTACTGTTGGCCACCTCCGCGGGACTCTGGATTTATGACCAAATTGTGAGGCCAACGATCCCGCAGTAGACGCGTGCGTGCTCCGAAAGAGCAGCAAGGGATAGGTGTGCTCGCGCGAGCTATGTTTTCCAACAGCCGCAGATAGGCGGCGTTGCGGGAACGCCGCCAACCAGCAGCATCAGACTCTCTGTTCGAGTTCGGCGATCTGACGTTTCAGCTCGTCCACCTCGCGCCGCAGATCGGGCAGGCGGGCCAGGTTAGCTAGTGTTTCGAGATGCTGCTTCAGAGGACGCGCCGGGGTGCCCCAAACGGTTTCACCCGAGCGAATGATCTTCGAACTCAGGACTCCACAACCGGAACCCAACGTGGCGCGGCTTTCAACACGAGCTTTATCGCCGATACCGACTTGGCCTCCGACGACCACGTGGTCCTCGATCACCACGCCACCCGAAAAACCGGTCTGCGCAGCCACCACCACATGCCGGCCGATGCGGCAGTTATGCCCCACATGCACCATGTTGTCGAGTTTGGTTCCCTCTCCAATTGTGGTGACACCTAAAGCGGCCCGGTCGACACAGGAGTTGGCACCGATCTCGACGAAATCGCCGATTTCGACGCGGCCTACTTGAGGAAACTTATGCCAGCGTTCATGTTCCTTCACGTAGCCGAAGCCGTCGGCGCCGATTACACAGCCCGAGTGGAGAATGGCGCCTCTTCCGATATCCACGTTGTCGTACACGGTGACGTTGGGGTGGAGCACGCACCCGTCCCCCAGTAGGACGCCCTTGCCGATGTAACAGCCCGCACCCACGCTGGTGGCCACACCAATGCGCGAGCCTGCCCCGATCACCGCGTGCGGACCGATGTAAGCCAGGGCCCCCAATTGCACATCGCTCGCCACCACCGCGGTCGCATGCACGCCCGGTTGGATTTCCGCGGTTGGATAGAAGCGGCTCATTACGCGAGCGAAGGCGGTACGGGGCTCGGGAACCCGAATTACGGTTTGGTAGCTAGGACCGGGCCAATCCGCGGGCACGAGCAGACATCCGGCGGCCGAACTCTGCGCCAAAGCAGCCGACTTGCGGTTTCCCACAAAGGCGACTTCGGAAGAACCGGCGGTCTCGAGCGCGGCAACACCGGTCAGATCCCGTTCCCCATCGCCCTCGAAGGTCGCTCCGAGCCACTCCGCCAATTCGCGAACTCGCATGACTCATGATAACTTTCCTGAGTCGTTTCACCCCCCAGACTGAATCCAAGCATGGAAGGAGGAGTTGATTTTGAAGATTGCAATTTTTGGAGCTAGCGGCACCATCGGGCAGCGGATTCTAAAGGAGGCATTGAGCCGGGGACACCAGGTTACCGCGGTTACGCGCGGTTCAACCAAGGTGGACGGGGTTCCTTCCGTTCCCGGTGATGTGCTGGATGCGGCCAGCGTGGCGCAAGCCGTGAAGGGCACAGACGTGGTGATTAACTCGGTAGGACCGCGGCCCGGTGACGATCCCGAGATGGTGCCGCGCGCCGCGCATGCGTTGATCGAAGGAGTGAAGCAGGCCGGCGTGAAACGGCTGCTGATTGTGGGCGGGGCCGGAAGTTTGGAAGTTGCGCCGGGTGTTCAACTGGTGGACACGCCGGAGTTCCCGCAAGCCTGGAAGGGAATTGCCAATGCGCACCGCGATGCACTCGCGGTGTACCGCAAAGCGGATCTGGACTGGACCTATTTCAGCCCGGCCATTTTCATCCAACCGGGCGAGCGTACAGGCCGCTATCGCCTAGGCGGAGACGAGGTACTGAAAGACGATAAGGGCGACAGCAAAATTTCGGCAGAAGACTATGCAATCGCCTTGCTGGACGAAGTGGAGAATCCGAAGCTGGGGCGGAAACGTGTGACGGTAGCGTACTAATCATCTGAGCACGCTTTCGCAAATACTACCGGGCGGCCGTGGCTCTGAAGTCAGTGCGGCCAGAATTGAAACAATTCCTGCATGGCCTTAATAGCGTCTTCGGGCCCCCAGGGTGTCGTAGCGGGCAGGCCCTTCAGCGCCAGGTACTGCTGCATAAAAGCCTGGCCGGCTGCTTTATCGATCCCTTTCACCGCGGCGCGGGCCGCTCCAGGTTTATCGTTTAGATCGCCCGAGATTCCGAGCACCGGTCCTAACGTTTCGAGCAGGCCCGCCAGAGGCCGGCCGCGTACGACAAGGTTGCCGTTCCAATCGATGAAGGGATCAGCATTGGCAATCTGATTAAGCTGCGCCTGGCTGAGTTGCGGGATAGTCATTCCGAAGGCCTGGTTCGCGGCTTGAATGAAGTAGTTCGCGATCAGGCCGTGGCCTATGTTCGAAGGATGGACGCCGTCCAAACTCAACAGACCGCCGTTGAAGCGGCGCGTAAGGGCGACCCCGTTAAACACCGGTGGATTCTGTTGTATCTGCTGAAAGGCCCCTCCGATATCCGCGACCGCAATGCCCGCGGCGGCTGCATCCGTCTTGATGATCTGGTTGAAGGTGTCGATCCGCTGTTGAATCGTTGCCACTTCACTTGGATCGAGCACGTAACTTGGATTTTGGAGGATGCTCGGGTCCAACAGGCCCAGCTTGATGAGGAGCATGGTGGGAAGCGTGGTGAGGCTGCCCGGGGGAAGCCCGTAATCACTCCCAAGGAAAGTGACGAGATCCTGCGGCGTGAATACGAAACCGATCTCGGAGACGTCCGGGATCGTGCCCACCACGGCTTTCGTGGGCCAGCTCGTGAGGTCGCTGATAATCTGCGCGTAATCGGCGGTGAATTGAGCGACGGAGGTCATCTGGGTGGCGTTGAGATTGTTCCAGGCCAGCACCGCACTCAAAACGTCGCCGTTACCGATCCAGCAGATGGTGAACGGCGAGCGGAGCGACTGTGCAATTTGCATCTGGCTACCGGTACGCGGTTCAAGAACCAGATCGGTCTCATCATCTACAGGTTGCCCGGCCTGCTGGTTGAGAATTGAGTTTACATTTGCGCCGGAAACGCCTAAGTTCGAGGCAGGAAGAGCGGGATTGATTCGCGAGCGGCCGCGCACGCTGAAGATCGCGCTCGTAGGGCCGCTGGCAATCAGCGGCAGCGGAAAGCTGACACCCATCTGCTGCGCGATCAGGTTGACGTAACTATAGGGTTGCGTGCGTAAACTGGCGTCGGCAGATTGAACAGCTTCGGTGATGCTGTCACCCATGCTAACGAAGGGAGGCGCGACCTGAGCGTGGAGCAGTTGGGCCGCAGCGGATACCAGCAGCACCCACGAAAAACGACGGAACATCGGCAAGGTCCTCTCGGCTCCAGTGTATACCGGGTTCCTACGGAGTATCTCGGAGTAGGTCAGCTATGATACGAGTTCATGTCCATTGACCCGTCCGCGCACATAGCGCAAAGCGCGCGCATCGATGCAGGCGCTTCGATCGGAGCGAACGTTCGTATTGGTGAGTTCTGTGTCGTGGAATCGGACGTTGTCATCGGAGCGGGATGCACCCTGGAACACTACGTATTCGTCAAGCGTTGGACCACGCTCGGCGAAGGGAATGAGATCTCCGCCGGCACGGTTTTGGGCACCGACCCACTCGACAAAAATTTCGGCGGGGCGCGCAGCTACCTGAATATTGGTAACGGCAACAAAATCCGCGAGCACTACACGATTTCGCGAGGCACAGCGCCTGAATCTGCAACGGAGATCGGCAACGGCAATTACATCATGACTTCCGGGCACATCGCACACAATTGCAAGATCGGCAATGATGCCGTGATCGCAAGCTGCGCGCTACTGGCGGGGTACGTAGAAGTGGAAGACCAGGCCTTCATCTCCGGAGGGGTCGTGGTGCATCAGTATTCAAAGATTGGACGGCTTGCAATGATTGGAGGCAACACCCGGATCAACAGCGATGTTCCGCCGTTTTTCCTCTACGCCGGCTACAATGTGCAAGCCAAGGGTTTGAACGTGGTGGGCCTGAAAAGAGCCGGGTATAGGGCATCTGAGCTCAGTCTGTTGAAGAGGGCGTATCAGATCTTATACCGGTCCGGTCTGAAACTGGATGAGGCACTTACTAAAATCGAGACGGAGTTGACGAGCCCGGAAACCTTGCACTTAGTAGATTTTGTCCGCCGCAGCGAGCGCGGAATCTGCCGCGAGTAAGCGGCCGCTAACGAGACATTTTCAACTCTACGCGGATGAGCTTGGACGGCATGCCGCTCAAGTTCTGGTCCTGATGGGCAACATCCGGGCCTACCCACCGGACCTGCCCGGCTTTGTAGTGGTTCTCGCGGGTTTTCCCGTCTGCCAGGGTCTGGCGCATGTTTTGATCGGTTAGATATACGACTACGGCGCGGGTGGCGGGATGTTTGTGCATCTTGCCTTTCTCGTTAGGCGGGATGTTGACGCGAATGGCGCGCACATACTCGTTTTCGAACTCTACGTGGTAGGTTTCGGGATCGAGGATCGTGGCATCGTCCTTTTCGGGGGGAAGAGGCTTGGGAGAGACGCCTGGGGGAAGTTGTTTAGGTTCGATACGAATGGCCTCAAATGGGGCGTCATTCAGGTTCTCGCTTTTGTGAACGGATGGCCCAGCCCATTGGATCTCGCCCGCGTGATTGCGAGGAGTCTCACTCGCCCCGCTTTTCGATGTGAGGCGGTTGTTGCGATCGGTCATGAGAATAATCAGCGCGCCGGGAGCGGTGTGCTCGTGCATCGGCATCTTCTCATGCGGCCCCATCGTCTCTCTCACGACTTTGACCCACTGGTTTTCGAACTCGAGTTTATAGTGCTGGGGGTCGGCTACCAAAGGATCGAGCGATTGGGCTGCGGCGAGTGTAGCGGCAATCAGAACAAAGCTGAAATTTACAAGACGCATCGGAACTCTCCTTGGCACGCTAGGAGCCTACAGGATGTAGCGGCTCAGATCCTGATCCTTAACGATCTCCGCCAACTGCCTGCGAACATAATTGGCATCTACGCGTACGGTCTTTTTCTTCAAGTCAGGGCCCTCGAAGGAGACCTCTTCGAGCAGCTTTTCCATAATGGTGTGCAGCCGCCGCGCCCCGATGTTTTCGGAACTCTCGTTTACCTGCGCGGCGAAGCGGGCTACTTCTTCCAGCGCCTCGTCGGTAAGGATCAGCTTGATACCTTCGGTCTCCATGAGAGCAGTGTACTGTTTGGCAAGGGCGTTTTTGGGTTCCTTCAGAATACGAATGAAATCCTCAACTGAAAGAGATTTCAACTCGACTCGTATGGGGAACCGGCCCTGCAGTTCCGGGATCATATCGCTGGGCTTCGAGACGTGGAACGCACCGGCGGCGATAAAAAGGATGTGATCGGTACGGACAAAGCCGTGGCGGGTATTAACCGTGGTGCCTTCGACGATGGGTAAGATATCGCGCTGCACGCCTTCGCGACTCACATCGGGACCGTGGCCGGACTCTCTGCCTGCGATCTTGTCGATCTCATCGAGAAAAATGATTCCGCTCGATTCCACGCGTTCGAGCGCGACACGAGTCACCTGCTCCATGTCGATGAGCTTTTGCTCTTCCTCCTGGACGAGGTAGTCGAGCGCCTCAGCTACACGCATTTTGCGCCGCCGTGTCTTCTGGCCGAAGAGGCTGGGCAGCATGTCTTTGAGGTTGATGCCCATCTCTTCGATGCCGGCATTGGTGGTGATTTCGAATGTGGGCCCGCGGTCCTTCACGTCGAGTTCCACGATCCGCTCATCGAGCTTGCCCTCGCGCAACCGCTCGCGCAGCTTTTCCATGGTGCGCTCCACGCTCTCGCTGGGTTCCTGTTGGGGCGGCATGAGCAGCTCCAGCAGCCGCTCTTCCGCGTTGGCCTCGGCGCGGTCGGCCACTTCGTCCAGCCGTTCCTCGCGCACCATGTCGATGGCGATATCGACCAGATCGCGAATCATCGACTCGACATCGCGGCCGACGTAGCCTACTTCGGTGAATTTGCTGGCCTCCACTTTCAAAAACGGCGAGTTGGCGAGCCGTGCCAAACGCCGGGCTAGTTCGGTCTTACCCACCCCCGTAGGCCCGATCATGAGAATGTTCTTGGGCATGACCTCCTCCGCCATTTCGGGAGGAAGTTTCTGCCGGCGGATTCGATTCCTCAGGGCAATGGCAACGGCCCTCTTAGCCTCGGACTGCCCGATCACATGTTTATCGAGCTCGCGGACGATTTCGCGGGGAGTTAACTCGTCAAGTAGAGGCTCCTCATCCACCGATTGGCCCGGAAGATAGATCACCATAACCTACTCCAGTTCCTCGTAC
>JAFAWA010000309.1 GCA_019242155.1 Terriglobia bacterium
GTCCATGCGAGAACTGCTTGCGGACTGTGATTTGGAGGCTGTTGTAACTGGAGATGGCGTTAAAGTTTGTTACCTGGAACCCCGCAGGCTGGTAGCCTAGATAAGGAACGCGAAGCGGCGCATTGGCCACGGTGTTTACGGTGATGCCGTAGACGGGATTGGATGGACTGGCCAGTGCAGGTGTATTTTGACCTTGGTAAGTGTCCACCAGGTTGATTCCATTCGACCCTACATAACCTACTTCCAGCAGCCAGCGAGGAGCAAACTCGTATTGCAAGTTGATGTTGTATTGCCGGACGAGCGGCGTGTGGAGCATTTCGCTGAGAGATGGAGTGTTTAAGTTAGAAGTCTGTCCGGTTTGGAAATTAGCCCAGCGGGAGGCGAATGTTCCGAGCGGCGTGGAGGGATAGGGATTCTGAAGGCTGAATGGCGCTGCCCCGGCGCCGGAATAGTCGAGGGTAACAGCGTATGGATAGCCTTGCTCTACGCCGTGCACTGTACGATCGCCGGCAACACGGTCATAGAAGAGGCCGGCCCCGCCCCGGACTACCAGGTGCTGGGAAGCCTGCCACGCGAAGCCCACTCGGGGAGCGAAATCAGTGAGCGGGGGACCCGTTCTTACGGGGAGACTGCGCCCGGAGACGAGCACCCCCGCGGGTGGATTTCCGTAGTGAGAGATATAGTTGTTCGGAACAACGTATCCGACCAGGCCGGCACCCGAGGTAGTTGGCCCGGTAGGCGGAATCGGGACCGTTTGTAACTGACTCGCCCAGAAGTTTGTCAGGTTCCCATACTTGTCACTGAATATGCCGTCATACTCCCAGCGCACGCCGAGGTTCAGGGTGAGGCGTGAATTTATTTTGAAGTCGTCCTGGAAATATGCATCCTGGTTGGGTAAGCGGTATCCGTGAATGATTCCGTCGGACGAACTGCGCACGCAGAAGAGGCATTGCAAAATGTTGCCGCCGGCGCCGTTTGTAAAACCGGGATTAGTAACGCTGCAAGTGGGATCACTCGATGCGGCGCAACCGGGGCGGCCGATCAGCCAGTCTGCAAACGACCCGAAGAACAGAAAACCGCGCTCCAATCCCATGAACACGATGTTCCATTGCGTTTCTTCATACTCATAGCCGGCGCGAAATGTATGTTTCCCGCGAGACCAGGAGATCTGATCAGCGATTTGCATCTGTGTGGTTGGGCTAAACGAGGGTGACAGACTTCCGCCCATACTGGGTCCGCCGAAGATGACAGTGACCGGAAGTTCCGTCTGGTTAGGAATAATAGGAGTCATCCCGATACCTAAGGGTGAGCCCGGAGTTGTGTCTGTACCCGTCGCGAGATTGCGCTGGAAGGAGCCTCGCACTTCGTTGACAAAGGTCGAAGAGACGAGAGTCGTGAGCTTGAGGACTGCATCCGTATTAGAGAAGGTATTTGTTTCGGGAGTGCCCGGCAAACCGCCGGCCAGCGGGATGACTTGTGGATCATTGGTATAGAAGTAGCGGGCCGCGAGGGTGTTCTTGCTGCTCAGCAGGTAGTCTACGTTAACGATTGCCTGATGCTCCGTATATTGCGCGGGAACACTGAACAGGTGGGGTGTAAATGCTCCCGTCCCGGATCCGGGAACGTAGTAACTGCCATCCGCGTTCTTGAGTTGGAGCCAGTTCATGGCCACGGGATTGATATTAGAACCGTCGCAGGCCACCTGCATTCCCAAACCTAGGAATGTAGAAAAGCTAGGATCTCCCGGATGATTCGCCGGACACATGGCGGCACCCAGAGTGGACCGCCAGGCGGGATTACTCCGGTCTCCGGCCGGCAGCGGCGGCAGGAACTGGGTGCTGGAACCTTCCGATGCGACTCCATTGAGGGACCGCGTTTCCTGATAATCCCCGAAGAAGAATAGCTTGTCTTTTTTGATCGGTCCGCCGATCGATCCGCCGAACTGGTTATTACGAAGGATCTGCTGCTTACCGAGGCCGTCGCGGTTTTCAAAAAAATCATTCGCGTTGAGGTCTTCGTTGCGGAAGAACTCCCAAGCCGAGCCATGGAAGCTATTTGTTCCCGACTTAGTGACTACATTGACGTTGGCGCCCGGGTTGCGTCCGTAACTGGCGTCGTAAGTGGAGGTCTGGATTTTGAACTCCTGGATCGCGTCCGGGTTCGGGATACCGATCCCGGCATATATACCGGCATCGTTCGAACTGCCTCCATTTGCGATGTTATTGATCGCGACACCGTCCATCTGGTAGTTATTCTGTCCGGGGTCTGCGCCATTCACGCTAAAGTCGTTGGTGCCCTTTCCAAAGGCTGTAGCGTTGTTGACGTTCGCGTTTACGCCGGCAGAGAGGCCCAGGATCTGAGTATAGTTGCGGTTACTCAGCGGCAGGCCGGTAACCTCGCGAGTTCCAACTACGGTTCCGAGAGTCGAGTCCGCGGTTTGCAACGCCGCTGCCTCGGCCTGTACTTCGACGGTTTCCGTTTGGCCGCCCACTTCGAGCGTCCGGTTTAGAACCGGTGTTTCTGTAACGTTAACTGTCACGGATGGAATCTCCGCGTTTTTGAAACCCGCGGCCGCGAACTTTACGCGGTAGGTGCCCGGAGACAGCAGCGCAAAGCGATAGACGCCGTCAGTACCCGAAGTGGCGGTGCGCACCTGGCCGGTTTCCGTGTTAGTTAAAGTGACAGTGACGTTTGGAATGGCGGCGCCTGAAGGATCAGTTACGGCTCCTGTCAGCGCCCCGGTTCCGGCGGATTGCGCCATCGCGCAAACCACCGACAGAAAAAGACAGACTACAATCCAAGCAAATCGATAACGGTTGGTTTTCATATCCCCCCTAAAAGCAACCCCAAGAACACACGCGCCGATACACTGTCGACGGACTTAGCCCTGAATTCCAATGTGGATTCTATGATATAATCCTCTCACCTGAAATCAAAAGTGCGTCAAATTTAACGCACAGCCGCGGGGGCGCTTGTGGAAACCATCACGTTCGGTCCGTTCTGCCTAGACTCAGGCATGGGTCGGGTAACGCGGGACGGGGCGGCTTTGGAACTGAGGCCACAAGCGTTTCAAGTTCTCCGGACCTTGTTATCTCATAGCGGCCGCCACGTGGATTACGATTTGATGATTCACCAAGCATGGGAAGGCAACATCGTTTCCCGGCACACAGTCGCGGTCACCGTCGGCGAAGTGAAGAAGGCGCTCGGGGAATACGGCGGCTGGATCACTTACCGGCCTAAACTGGGCTATCGGCTCGAGGTCCCTAAATCCGAAGATTTGATCCGCAAAGGTTGGCATTTCTGGAACCGCCAGAATCGGGAAGGACTAGAGAAGGCGCTCTGTGCTTTCGAAAAGGCAGCCCGGCAGGACGGCGCGGATTTCCGCGCCTATGAGGGGATCGCGGCGTCTTATCTCAAACTCGGCACATACGGCATGCGCTGTCCGGGGGAGATGTATCCGCGGTTTCTTGAAGCGCACCGGAGAGCCGTGGAACTGGGCGGGTTGACGCCGGAACTTCGTACCGATCGCGCGATCGGATTACATGTCTTCGAGCGCGATTTAGCAGGAGCGGAAGCAGAGTTGCTTCAGGCGCGGCGCGAACGGCCGCAGCTTGCGAAAGTATTTGCCAGTCTGATCGTAGTTTACGTGCTGGCCGGGCGGTACGACGAGGCCCTCAAAGTCATGGTGGAGTCGCAGGATTCGCATGAGCTTTGGCCTACCTTTCCCGCGGCGGAGGCTCTCATCAAACTGTGCCAACGGCAGTTCGATGCGGCGGTAGCATTGGGAAATCAGGCGGTGGAGTTGCATCCGTTTATGCCGCTCAGCCGGGTGTTTTACGCGCAGGCGCTCGAGTACTCGGGGCGAAGTGATGAAGCACTGGAACAGTATCACTTGGCGTGGGTCGTATCGGGCGGCCCGGCATGGGTTCGCGCCCTCGAGGGCGCGTGCCTGGCTCGCGAAGGACAGACGGAACAGGCCCTGGGGATTCTCGATGGCTTAGAGCAGCTGCGCGCCACCGAGTACGTAGACGCTTACCATATGGCGCTGCTGCGGGAGGCACTAGGTCATCGTGAAGAGGCGTTCCGGGAACTTGCGCGCGCATGCGACGAAAATTCGGCGTCTTTGTGTCTGATGGATGCCGATCCTAAAGTGGATACCTTGCGATCGGACCCGCGATTCGAGAGCTTGCGAAACCGGGCGTTTCCTTTGCCGAGATCAGCGGGGCCAAACGGCAATGCAGCACCTCCACCGAGACTCGTTGCAGTGCCGCTGTTGGCCGATCCGCAGAGCTGATCCGAAGCACGGAACGGCCACAAGCAACACGGCCCCGAAGAAGAGTTCGGTACACTCGAAAGGGAGACGAGTCTTTGGGCGGCTTACGGCGATTAGAGCCTTCACTGCGAGAAAAAGTCTGGGGAGTTACGCGGCTAGCTCCCTGGTTCCCCGACTCGGAACAGCGGATTGGAGAAGCCTGGTATCAGGGCGAGGGCGAGATGCCGCTGCTGGTCAAGCTGATTTTCACCTCCGAGCATTTATCGGTACAGGTACATCCGGCGGATGGCGAATGCGAGCCGAGAGGAAAGACTGAGATGTGGCACATTCTTTCGGCCGAGAAGGATGCCAAGATCGCGCTGGGTTTCCGAGAGCCGATTACCAGGGATCAGCTTCGGGAGAGTTGCGCCACCGGCGCGATTGAAGAGCTTCTGAACTGGTTCCCGGTGCGTGCGGGAGAGACCTATTTCACCCCGGCGCATACCGTGCATGCGATTGGAGCCGGTATCGTCCTGTGTGAGATCCAGCAGCACTGCGATGTGACTTACAGGCTGTGGGACTATGGGCGGCCGCGCGAGATGCACGTAGAGCAGGCGGCGGCAATTGCCGATTTGGGCATTCATCCCGGGAGCGCGAAGCCGGAAAAGGTAGCCGAAGGCCGCGAACTGCTCGTGCGCTCCGAACACTTCGTGACAGAGTCAGTGAGCCTTGAACCTGGCGGCCGGTTAGAGTTGCCCCCCGAGGAGTGTCAGTTGCTGATTTGCATTGAAGGACCAGCCGTGATCGGCGGCCGTGCAGCCGGCCTGGGTGAAGTCTGGCGGCTACCCGGCGACCAGCCGACGACGGTAGAAGCAGGAGCCACGGCTCGGCTGCTGCGGACGTACGTACCCTAAAGTCGCAGGGCCAACGCTGCTACCGATTCGCTCGCGCTTGCTGCTCCAGAACCTCTTGTAACTTACGCATGGCGCGTTCGAGATCACGCGACATGTGCTCACTTGCCAGTCCAGGGTTTGGCGGCGGCACTTCGGCTGCAGCCCCGTCCATCGCCAGATGTACGGTGATTAGCGATGTGTCGGTGCCCGCTTCAGCAATGGACAGCCAGCCGCGATATCCCGGCGTGCCGTCCGATTCCCAATCGAGCCGCCGGTTGGCGTCGTCGGCTCGAAAGAATCCGCTCATTTCATATTCCCTACCGCCCATCTGCGCAGTACCGACGATGTGATCCGGCTCGTCCTCGCGAATGGCGCGAATCTGTGGGAAGAAGCTAGGAAGATTGGAGACGCTGGATAGATAACGGAAAGCGCTGGCTGCCGGAACCCCGACGGTTATGGATTTTTCGTGCTCACTCATATGCTGTCACCACACTCGATTGTCGTCGCATTCTTCCCTATTCTATCTTCCGAAAATTCGCCGGGGTTATCGGAACTGTGTTGTCCTTAGCTCAGATTAGCGGCGGTTGCAGGCGCGCTCGACGTATTCAGCAGTCCGTTTACGCCTTGGGGAAAGAATCCGCCCGCGGTCACATTGGCCGCCATTCCGTATACCAAATAAAGCACCTGCCCAAACATACGATATGCGGTGAGACCATTGGCAAGATTGGTCGAGAACTGATTGTTTCCGGAGGGTGGCGGAATTACGTCGGCGTCATCCAGCGGAGTCGTGGGAATGTTTGCCGCGGCAATTGCCGTGCGAATATAGCCCACGTGTTCGCCTTCGACCGAGTTGATGCGCGCCGCAGTCATCAAAAAAGGACTGCCCGAGAGCGCAGCCGCGCCGCCATTGTAGGCGCTGATGCCTACATCTTCAAATGCCCGAGCCAATACGAGAAAGGTCCTCTCGTTCTGGAGGGAAGCGCCCATACTGGCCATGGCGTCAAGATTAATAGGCGGCTTCGCGATCGGAGTGACTCCGTTATTCAGGAGGGCGGTTCTGAGAGTCTGAACGTGAGCTATTTCATCCGCGGCTATATCATTCGCGGGTAGACGGGTAACATTGACCTTCCCATACATGGTTGTGGTCGGGCCCGTCTTTCCGTCGCCGTCCACCGGCACGCCGCGCTGTTCCAATGTCTGGCCGGTGGTTGCAATTGAATAAAACTCCGCTTCCATATATTCCAAATTGAGAGCGAACTGCACGACGTCCGATGGCGCGGGCGTTTGGGCCCGGAGTAGGCTCTCCGACGCGCCCACGGCCGCGCCGGCAATAGCCAGCTTCCTGAGCAGACTTCTTCGATTCGGCGCATTTGAGAGCGCCTCTCTGACGATTTCGTTCTTTTTCATCGCTGTCTCCTGGGCACTGTGACTCGAAAGTGATTCGTCCGCCCTGAGTCAATGATTTCTCTGTGCCGGAAGTTTTGTACAGCAGTGACTGTTCACGAAGAGACGGCATAGACCAGCGTTTGTACGCAAGCTGTCGGATGGACCTCCAAGTAGCGCGCCCATCCGTCCGGCTAACGGGCTTGAGGATACAAATGGCGGCGTTGGTATTTCGAAACGGTTACGGCGCGACGAGCACGAGACCTGAGGGTAACTCTTCGCCGAAGATCCTGCCGAGGGCGCGGTCGTCCTCTTGCTCCCCTTCGACGACCGGCAGTAACCGGTCGGCATGAGGCAGCTTCTCGAGTTTGCGTTTTACTGTGTCGCGGGTGGCCGGAGATACGTCACGCGTAGGATCTTCGGTGCGACGCGCGAGGGCGGCGAGAGCCTCGCCCGCTTGGGGAATCCCGAGCAGAGTCTCTACCCAGCGAGTGACTGTAGCGGGAGGCACTACGAGGTTCATGGGTCCGTAGAAGAGCTGACGCGCGCCGATGCGGGAGAGACACCAAAGTTCGCTATCTTTGAAATCGCCGGCCTTCACGCGTTTGATCAGGGCTTCGCCTAACTCCGTCTTGGTTCCGACAGGCAGTAACTCCAGGCTCGCGGCCGCGCGCCACATCTCCCGAAACAACGAAGGGTTGACGCGCTGCGGCTTCTTGTTGCCGCGCGGCAACAGGTAACTCGACAGGCGCTGGTAAATATCGGTCTGTTGATTGCGGTTCAGCCCTCCGGCCACACGGCCCCAGAAGATCCACCAATCGACCTCGCACTGCACCTGATTACTATGAGTAACGCCTCCTGAAAAGAGGCGGCGCACCTGTTCGATTCGGAAGTCATCGCCGGGATAACCGAAGCCGGGCCGGAGGCAGAACCCGCACAGATTGAGCCATCGGATCTCGTAGGCCGGACTTTTTTTTCGGCCATCGGAAACGGTTAAGAACGCATCGGCCATCTGCCGAATCGCAGAGAGCGGCCAGGAGTTTCTACCGAGACCCATCGTCTGTTCCAACTTCGCCGGCAGTTCTTCCGGAACGATTGGCGACTTCGCACCCGGCGCGAATACAGCCGGGATCAGTTGCACCGATTCCTGCAACGCCCGTTCACTGACAACGGTAGCGGCTCTATGCGCGGCAGCCTGTTCGGGGGCGGCTTTGCGCAACTCGAACTGGAGGCGCCATCGATTGTCGCTGATCTTCGACTCACACCAGCTCTCGAGCGTGCCGATCTCGGTCAGGCGCGCGCCTAATTTGACCGGGATCAAACGCTCCTCGGCGCGTTTGCC
>JAFAWA010000083.1 GCA_019242155.1 Terriglobia bacterium
CAAGGGGCTGTACGCGTGGTCGGAAGCGCACAGCGTGCGGATAGATAAAAGTGACAACATTTGGGCCATCGATAAGGGCTCCAATATGATTATCAAGTTCAATCCGCAGGGGCGCGTGGTCTGGGTATTCGGCCGCCGCCAGGAAGCAGCGGATGGGGCCGAGCCTTTAAAGCATCCCGATCCGCCGCTTCCGCCCGAGGACGGCCTCTTCCGCCAGCCAACCGACGTGGCCTGGGACTCGCAGGGCAATATCTATATCACAGACGGCTACGTGAATTCGCGCGTCGCCAAGATCGACAAGAACGGCGACTGGGTGAAGTCATGGGGTATGAAAGGCAGTGAACCGGGGCAGTTCAACTTGCCGCACGCGATCGCCATCGACCTCCAGGACAACATCTATGTTGGCGATCGATCCAACCGGCGTATTCAGGTGTTTGATAAAGACGGCAACTTTAAGCGGATGTTCTCGATCGATGTACCCCCGGAGCCTGCATCGCGGGCGGTGAACGGCGCGACGCCCACGGGCGACCGCCTCAAGCGGGTCATCGGAGCGCCGAATTCGATGTGTATTACGCCGGGGCCGAACCAAGTGCTGTTTGTCGGAGAGTCGACGTATCCGGGGCGGATCTTCAAGGTGGCGCTCGACGGCAAAGTCTTAGGCGTGATTGGCCGGTCGGGCCGCAACCTCGGCCAGTTTTCGGGAGCGCACGCGCTCGCCTGCCCCTCGGAACATGAAGTCTATGCGGCGGAGACTTCGAATTGGCGCGTGCAAAAGTTGATCCTGCAGTAGGGCCGCCTACCGCGCCCGAATTACTGGTTCAACAGCGGAATATCCTTCACCGGACGCGGGGGCTGTATGGTTCCCAGATAGGCTCGGATGTCGGCCAGAGCGCTGTCCGAAAGGACCTTGGTAGTGTATGGCGGCATGACACCGGTGGGCCGGCGTATATATTGAATTCCGGAGTTAGCGGGCCGCGGGGCAATTCTGGGGCCCGCTCCCCCGCCCTGCCCTGCGTATCCGTGGCACTGATAACAGCCCTCCTCGGCGAAGAGGCGCTTTCCGTTCTCCGCGTTGCCGCCCTCTTGCGCCAATAACGCCGAAACCGAGACGGCGAGAGCAAGCATTCCATATGCCCGAATTGGCTTCATGGGATTCTCCAACCTAACAGCGGTTAGCGGGGCTGCGTCACTACATCGATCAAGGCCGGCTCGCCGCGCTTGACGACATCCACCGCGGCCCGCAACGCGGGGCCGAGGTCGCCGGGATTCGTAATGGGACCACGGCTGAACACCCCCATTCCCTTGGCCACGCTTGCATAGTCAATCGGGGGATCGTTGATGGTCAGCCCGGCGGTGATGTTCGCAACCCCTCGCTGATGCTCATTCGCGACGCGCTGCACGTGCATCAGCTCCTGGTGATAGGCACGATTGTTGTGCATGACGCTCAGCAGCGGAATCTTGTGATGCGCCGTGGTCCAGAGGATGCCCGGTGCGTACATGAGGTCGCCGTCATCCTGGATCGTGACACTCAGGCGGCCGTACTTCTTATTGGCGAGCGCGGCGCCGGCGGCCGCGGGTGCGCCGTAGCCGATGCCTGCGCCGCCTTGGCCTCCGATGAACTGATGATGTTTGGTGAAATCCCAAAGACGGAAAGGCCAACGGCTGAAGTGCTCGGTGTCGGAAAGCAGCGACCAGTCCTCGTTTTTGATGACGTTCCAGATTTCGGCGGCCATGCGCGCGGTACTTACGGGGCTGGCATCCCAGGCGTAGGTAGCTTCTTCGCGAGCCTTGGCGAGGGCAGCAAGGCGCGCGTCGGCGAGCTTTTTTCCGCGAATTTCGAAGGCACGTTTGCGGTCGGAATCGATGAGTTTGCGGCAGGCTTCGATGAGCGAAGGCAGGGTCGCTTCGGCATCAGCGGCGATGGCGAGATCCACCTCGGGGAGGCGCTGAAAGTCCTGATAGTTGGCGTGAATGAAAAGGTCGCCGGCAGTGATGCTGATCATCTTGGCGGTGGGTTTGGTGATGGATTTGGAGTGGCGCACGAGCACGTCCTGGTAACTGTTCACGGTGCCCCAGAAATCGCCCAGCTCCAGTCCAAGGACGACATCCGCATCGGCCAGAACCGCGTTCCGGCGCTCGGTCTGGTTGAGCGGGTGCCGGGATGGGAAGTTCATGCGAATGCCGGGATCGATCACCGGGGACTGCAATAACTCGGCCAGCTCAATGAGTAGCTTCACACCATTGGGGGTCCTCGCCAAACGGTCGGCGATGATGACGGGAAAATCGGCCGAAACCAGCGATTTTGCGGCCTCGGCAACGGAGCCCGCATCCCCCGCCGGATAGGTCGGCAGAATCGTTTTGGGTATGTGTAGTGACTTTTCGTCTTTGATGCCGGCCTCCTGTAGTCCAAGGTCGGCAACGAGTACGACGGGTTCGCGAGGCACGGTCATCGCGGTTTTGTAGGCGCGCACGGCAGATTCGGCGAAGTGCTGCAGCGAGACGGGACTGTCGTCCCACTTAACGAAGTCGCGGACCATGGCCGCGGCGTCCTGTACGCTGTGCTCCCATTCCGGCCCGGGGCGGCGGAGCGTGAGATCCAGGGTGTTGCCTAAGATGATGAAGATGGGAACACGATCACACCAGGCGTTATAAATGGCCATGGAAGCGTGCTGCAGCCCGACAGTCCCATGCGCCAGCACGAGCAGCGGCTTACCTTCGATTTTGTAATAGCCATGGGCCATGGCCACGGAAGACTCTTCGTGGCAGCAGGTGATGAATTCGGGATTCTTGTTGCCGCCGTAGTTCAAAAGCGATTCATGAAGCGAACGGAAACTCGAGCCGGGGTTGGCGCAGACGTACTCGAAGCCAAGCGACTTGATGACATCCACCATGAAATCGGACCCGGGGCGCTGGTTTTCGAGGACCCGGACATCGGTGGGAGTGACACCTTCGGCCTCTTTGGTCATCAAAGGCGTGGCGCCGCGGCGAGGAGCTTCGAGGACCGGCTGCTGGGCCTCGGCACCCACAGCGCCTGCGACGACCGCGGCGGTTCCCGCGCTTGCGCCCTTCAAAAAATTACGGCGATTGACTCGTGTCTTTTGCGGCTTGGCCATGGTCGAGACCTCCTCGAAGCCTCCATATAGTATATGGAAACGGGTCTGACGCGGCACGAGCGAGCGCTATGCTTCGTCACTGTCCTGGTAGCGTAAACGGAAGAACTCCATGAATCCGCATAGGGCGTGGACGGCGGCGGGCGTTACGGCGTTGTAGAGCGAAGCACGGATGCCGCCGAGCGAGCGATGGCCGGCGAGTCCGTACAGCCCCGCGCTTTCGGCCTGCGCAAGAAATCGCTGCTCGAGTTTGGGCGATAGAAGCGAGAAGACCACGTTCATGAGTGACCTGGCTTCCGGCGCGGCGTGCCCGCGATAAAAACCCTGGCTGGCGTCGATTGCTTGGTAAAGTTCGGCCGCCTTGGCACGGTTAATGGCTTCCATCTCTTCCAAACCGCCGACCGAATCGCGGAGCCATCGCGTGACAAGCATAGTCACGTAAATGGCGAACACGGGGGCGGTGTTGTAGATCGAACCCATGCACGCGTGCTCGCGATAATCGAGCATCGCGGGCAGGTTGTCAGGAACGCGCTCGAGAATATCCTCGCGCACGATGACGACCGTTACGCCCGCGGGCCCGAGATTCTTTTGGGCATGCGCATAGATCAGGGCAAACGGGCTCGCGTCGAACGGACGGCTCAGGAAATCGGACGACATGTCGCATACGCGCAACACGTTTTCATGGCCTGGTGAGTGATGGAACTGCAGGCCCTCGACCGTTTCGTTCGAAACGTAATGGAAGTACGCGGCTTCGGGGTTATGGTGAAGCTCGGAAGGTGCGGGAAGGCTCCGGAACCCTGCCGCGCGCCCATTCCATAGCACGTGTACAGGCCCCTCGCGCCTGGCCTCCACGATGGCCCGGTGGGACCAATATCCGGTCTCGAGGTACTCGGCGGCTTGCGGGGAATGGCGTAACAGGGTGATGGGGACCATCGAAAACTGTAAGGAGCCGCCGCCCTGCAGGAACAGAACGCTGTACCTATCGCTAAGCTGCAGCAGCTCGCGAATGTTGGCTTCGGCTTCGTCCACCACGTCCCGGAACCAGGTAGAACGGTGACTGATTCCGAGAAGCCCAAACGGCTGTCCGGGCACCTGCATGATGGCCCGCTGGGTTTCTTCGAGCACCGGCTGGGGGAGGGCGCCGGGTCCCCCGGAGAAGTTATGAGGCGCGGTTTTCGTCGGGGTGAGGCGCTGGTCCGCTACGGCTGTATTCACGAAGAATGCTAAATCCACCTGGTGTAGTGTGTGGAAGGCGGCCAGGTTCTCCACTACCGGCTAAATCGGAATGGGCGCTGGGGTAAGCGTTTTCAGAAGGAACACCGGCAGCAGTGGGGAGACATGTTGATTCGGCGGCCTATTCCTTAGGCCTGTCTGTCCGAAAATACTTTTTGTAAGCCGTAATCCAATCGCTTGAGATTTCGCGCTGGGCGGTGGCAAGATCGATCTGCCCCCGGCACACCATGTTCTGCAGCCGATCTTCCAATTCGTCTTTGACGTGCGCATTCCAGACCGTAGCCGAATAGGGCTGCGGCCAAAGGTTGCCGATATCATCGGCGCCGCCCAAGGCCGGCGTGATGAGATAGTCCACCTCGTAGGCCTTCGGATTGGCATCAGCAATTCCATACAGCTCGAACACCTTACGCCGCAGCGCCGCGGGAACTTGGCGATTATTCCCCTGGTTACCGCTGCATACCTGCTCCCGGCTGGACAACCGAGCGACTCCAGGCGTCAACGACGCCATGGGGAACGACATCGGAACGAAACGAGCGTAGATTGCGGGTCCGCGCCGAGAATTCCACGGCATCGCGATCAGGACGCCTATGAGTATTAGAATCGCGGCGCCAAACGCCAGCGGGAACGATCGCCTCAGCCAGGGCTGAAATAGAGACGGCCGCTCGCAAGCGAGTTCTTGGAGTTCCGCTTTCAGCAAAGCGCGCCGGCCGGCAACCGGCGGTAAAACCGGGTCCAGACTCGCGCGATAAAAGCGCATGAACTCGCCGATCGATTGTTCCACCTCTTGCGCGCGCATGCGGCACTCCCAGCAGTCGGCGAGATGTTGGCGAATCCGCTGCACCTTTCGCGGCGGCAACTCGCCGTCGGCAGCCAGAACCAGTTCCTGATGCTCCGGATGGGAATATCGAGGCCACATAAATTCACCTTCGAAGAGCGCGCGCCAGGCGCTCTAAGGAACGCTCGAGAGAGATCGCGACCGCTCCCATGGATAT
>JAFAWA010000389.1 GCA_019242155.1 Terriglobia bacterium
CTGAAGCTACCAGCGGCGATGGAAAGTGCATTCGAATCGCCGGCTCCTGAACCCCTCGTTTTTATGCGGAGTCCCACATCACCGACATGCAGGCTACAGCGTCAGTTGAACGCGCTGGCTTTGCATAATCGCGCACTCCGCATAATCCGCGAGTATGGCTAGTACGGTGTCGGAGCCATCAAGGAAAGTGAAGCGGCCCACCTGGAAGTTCTGAGACTTGCTGAAGGGGTGAAAACGCACGAAGAGTTGCTTGGGAAAGATCAAGGCGGTGTTGCGGTCGTTGTGATTGGCCGTGTAGTAATTTGAGCCGAGTCCCAGTGCTCCCTGCGGCGCCGAATTGGTGGCATTGGGGGGCATGCCCAGCAGGACGGGCACGGCAAACTCGACGTTCCAATCCCAATCCGACAGCTTCTGCGCCAGACCCAGGCGCAGTATGTTGCTAGAGTACTCATATTGATTTTCGCCGGTCGCGCCCTGGAATCAATTCCAGAAATAGATGCGGGATCGCAGCGACCCACTCAAGGTAACGGCGCCGGCGGAAGAACCGGGGTCCGCCGGGGTCTGGCTCCAGGCGGCAGAAGGCAGTAACACCACGATTAGCGGTCGAATGTCAGGCTCCGGTGGCGGTAGCGGGCGCCAACCTGGCACGCAGGCGCGCTTCGATCTCCTGGCGGGCGGAAGACTCTTCCTGTTGGGAAAACCGCACGGCAACGGCGACGAGGGATAATGTGGCGATGAGGATTCCCAGAATGAAGAATGCTTGCGGGTAAGTTAGCCGCGGCGTTTTGAACAGAAAACCGGCCAGAACCGCTCCTGCGTTGCCGCCGGCGCCCACAATTCCTGCTACGAAGCCTAGAACACGTTTGTTCACAAAGGGCACGATGCTGTAATTGGCGCCGTTCGATATTTTGACAAACAAGCCGGTGAACATCATGCTGCCAATGGCCAGAGGCAGCATGCTCATTTGCGAAAAAAGCATCATCGCCAGCCCTTCGCCGAGGATGGCGCAGCCAAGCAGCCGCACGCGCCCTTGCAGGCCCCAGCGCCGGTTCGCACGATCGCTGAGCATACCGCCCAGGGCGCGCGCAAACAGGTTCATCATGCCGAAGCTGCTGGCCACCACGCCAGCCATGCGCAGCGAGAGGTGAAAGTAGTCCGTGTAGTAGAGGGCCGCGAAATTGTCGATGGTGAGTTCAATGCCAAAGGAGGAGGCATACAACAGCGCGAGCGCCCAGACGCGCGGGTCATGAATGGCTTCGGCAAACGAGCCGCAATTTTTCTTCCCAATCGCTCCCGCGGCGCGCAGTTTTAAATAGTCGCCTTCGGGAGTATCCTCAGTCAGGAAATAATATGCCACGCCGGTCAGGAGCAGGGCGAATCCAGCCGCCAACATCGCGAGCCGCCAACTCCACCAGACGCTGAAGCCGGTGCTGAGAAAGGCGCTGAACAGCAGGGGCATTACCATTTGTGTGACGCCGCCGCCGAGGTTGCCCCATCCCGCGGCGGTGGCATTGGCCGTTCCTACGATGTTCGGCGCGAACATGATTGAGGTGTGGAATTGCGTAATCACAAATGACGCGCCGATGGCGCCGATGGCCAGGCGGAAGATCAGAAACGAAGTGAAGTTATGAGACAAGCCGACGCCCATCACCGGAAGCGAGCCTATAACCAGGAGGCCGGTGAAAGCCCGGCGCGGCCCGATGCGGTCGCAAAGCCACCCGATGAGCACACGAATTAGAACCGTAATGGTCACGGCGGCGATTCCGGAGTTGGCGATTTGCTCCTTGGTGAGATGCAACTCGTCGCGAATGACCGGCATCAATGGCGCTAGGCCAAACCATCCGAAGAAGCACAGAAAGAACGCTAGCCAGCTCAGGTGAAACGCCCGCATGGGGACGCTGTGAAAGTCGAACAGATGGATCGCGGTGGCTTTGTTGGGAATGTTCATGGGTGGCCTCCCGGTTGAGGTGTGGGCGGTCAGATCGTCAGAATGATCTCGCCGGTTTCGTCGACACGGACGGGATAGGTTTTGACGCCGCAATCGCCAAACAGAGCTTCGCCAGTGGCTAAGTCGAACTTCCAGGAATGGAGCGGGCACATAACAACCGTGCCTCCCACCAAGCCATCGGCCAGAGGCCCGCCACGATGAGGGCATTGCGCCTGGGTCGCAAAGATGGCGCCGGCGCGCGTGCGGAATACCGCGATTTTTTCGGTGCCCGCCGCAAAACTGCGCCCTTCACCAGGAGGGATAGAATTGACCGGTCCCAGCTTTACCTCGGCCATGTTCCGCGTCATGCAAGCACCGGTAACAGCGAGGAGAATTGATTAGCCTCCGGGCCCATGTAGGACTCGCGCCAGGGATCTTTATACGCCGCCTTCGATTCGGCAATTTCGCGCTCAAGCCGCTCAGCAAGGCCTTCGCTGTCTTCTACCACCACAGCACGGATCTTATCGATTCCCAAACGCTGCACAAACCCGTGGGTCCTTTCCAGGTACTTGGCGTTTTCGCGATAGTACTGAATGAACCGGCCCATATATTTCAAGACCTCTTCGTGGCTATCGACAATGCAGAGGATATCCCCCTTGCGAACAGACGACCCGGCAGCGCCGCCAATGTAGATTTCCCACTTGCCGCCCTCGACGGCTACAGCGCCCACATCCTTCACCATGGCTTCCGAGCAATTACGTGGGCAGCCAGCGGTGGCCAGTTTCATTTTATGAGGACTGTCGAAACCCTGGAATTCGGCCTCGATTTTAAGCGCGAGCGCGATGCTATCGCCCAATCCGAAGCGGCAGAAATCCGACCCGACGCAGCTCTTGCAGGTGCGATAACTCTTGCCATAGGCAAAGCCAGACGGCATATCCAGATCACGCCAGACTTTCGGTAGATCTTCCTTGCAGACACCCAGCAGATCGATTCTTTGTCCGCCGGTGAGCTTGACGAGTGGCACGTGATACTTCTCCGCCACATCGGCGATGCGCCGCAACTGATCGGGATTGGTGATGCCCCCGGGGATCTGCGGAACCACCGAGAAGGCGCCATCTTTCTGAATATTGGCGTGAACGCGTTCGTTGATGAAGCGGGCATCGCGCTCGTCTTCATAATCAGCTTTCCAGATAATTTTGAGAAGCGAGGCCAGTCCCGGCTTGCTGGCCGCATCTTCCTTGCCACCGCTGAGGTAATCGAACACCGCGGAAACGGAGCGCAGGTTGCGTTCGCGGATAGCGCGGATCAACTCGGGCTTGGTCAGCGGCACGCCCGGCACATAGTAGTGAATCGCAGGATCCTCTTCAGTTTCGCCGCCACAGGCCCACTCCACAATTTCGGTGACCATCCCTTTGCAGGAGCCGCAGCCCATGCCGGCGCGAGTGGCATCCATCACTGCCTTGCCGTTGCGTTTCCCCGCTTTCACGCAAGCAACGATTGCGCCTTTGCTCACACCGTTGCAGTTGCAGATCTGCGTCGCCGCGTTCATCTCTTCGTACGTGACCTTCTTTGGCGGATCGCCGAGATCGAACAGCAGTTGCTGGCGCTCTTCGGGCAGAGGCGTGTTTCTATCGAACGCCTGCGTGAGGTATGCGGCCTTGCTGATATCGCCCAGAAGAATGCCACCGACCAGGCGGCCATCGCGGATGATCAGCTTCTTGTAGGTGCCGCGTTTAGGTTCGGAGAATTGCACCACTTCGTCGTCTTCGTCGCGCGGTTCGACGATGCCCATAGACGCCACTTCCACGCCCATCACCTTGAGCTTGGTGGCGACTTTCGATCCGTGATACGCTGCGTGGCAGTTGCGTCCGGTGATGTGGTCGGCCAGTACTTTGGCTTGCTCCCACAGGGGCGCCACCAAGCCGTAGCATTGGCCGCGGTGCTCGGCGCATTCCCCGACCGCGTAGATATTGCGGTCTTCCACGCAGCGCATTTGATCATCTACAACGATCCCGCGCTCCACGGTCAGACCGCAGCCGGCGGCGATTTCCCAATTCGGCCGGATGCCAGCGGAGATCACCACCATGTCGCATTCGAGCGTGCTGCCATCTGCGAAACGCAGACCGAGCACGTGATCCTGGCCCAGAATGGCGGTGGTGTGCTTTTTGAGGAGAACATTCACACCCAACTGCTGCATCTTGGTTTTCAGAATCGCGCCGGCGCTGGAATCGAGCTGTTGTGGCATCAGGTGCCCACTCAGGTGCACGACCGTGACGTCGAGGTTGAAGTTCTGCAGGCCCCGCGCCGCTTCGAGTCCGAGCAAACCTCCGCCGATCACAGCGGCGCTGATTTTTCCTTTGGCGTAAGATGCAATGGCGCGGCAGTCTTCGAGGGTGCGGAAGACAAAAACCCCAGGCTTAAATCTGCCATCGGGCAGGGTAATTCCCTCCATCTGCGGGATAAAGGGGCGGCTGCCCGTGGCGATGATCAGCTTGTCGTAAGGTTCCGGCGTGCCGTCTTCCCCAAAGATGAGCCGAGCGCGGCGTAGAAGGCCGGCGGCGCGCTTGCCAGCCAGCAACCGGATGCCGTTTTCTTCGTACCAGGAGAGCGGATTCAGAAAGATCTCGTCTTCCTTGTACGACCCGTTGAGGATGTTGGAAAGGAGAATGCGATTATAGTTCCCCGTGGGTTCATCCCCAAACATGGTGATTTGGAATTGTTCGCGGCCGCCGCGCGCCAGGATTTCTTCCACTGTGCGAGCGCCGGCCATGCCGTTTCCAATGACCACCAACTTTTGCTTTTCCGTCATCAGGCAATCTCCAGAAATCCAATATCTAAAACAACCGAGGTCTCCGCGCTATTGGGAGCGGCCATCAGAACCTCTACACGGCTGCCAGGTTCGAGGTCTTCCACGACTGCCAGAGGGACGTGAATAGCAGCCTTTGCACCTATCGGGAAATAGCGCATGGGTGCGCCTCCGCGGGTCAGAACCAGGCAAATCAACTCCGCCGAAGCGTTGCCGGCACGAAAATAAATAGTCTGCGCACGTTTGTCGGCGGGGACCGTATAGGTCACAGGCGGATCGAACGGTATAGGGCAAGCCAATCCGTTTCCCTTGCGCGAATACATGCCCTGAATGAAAGCGGGTTTCTCGTTCACGATTTTCCTTTCTCGATACGGACAGCGCAGACTTTGAATTCGGGCATACGGGAGATTGGATCGAGGGCCGGGTTGGTCAAAAGATTGGCGCGCCCCGATCCGGGGAAGTGGAATGGAACGAACAGCGTATCCATGCGAATCGCGGGCGTCAGTTGCGCGGCCAGCAGCGCGGTTCCGCGGCGCGTGGTCAGACGAACTTCGTCTCCATTCTGGATACCGTAAGTGCGCGCCATGGAGGGATGAATCTCGACGAAAGGGCGAGGGCAGGAACTCTTGAGCACTTCCACGCGGCGGGTTTGGGCGCCCGACTGGTATTGCGACATTACGCGGCCGGTGGTGAGGTAAAGGGGGAATTCGTAATCCGGCTCTTCCGCGGCGGATCGGTATTCCACAGGGTGGAACTGCGCGTGGCCATCGGGGGTGGCGAAGCGATCGAGGAACAGGCGCGGTGTGCCTGGATGGTCTTCGCCCGGGCAGGGCCAGAATATGCCATTCTCGCGAGCGATGCGGTCGTAAGTGATGCCGGAGTAGTCGGCCGCTCCGCCGGCGGAAGCCCGGCGCAACTCTTCGAAAACTTCACCCGCGCGCGTTGGAAAGAGCGCCGCGCAGCCCAGCTTTTCGACGAGGGCCGCAAGAATCTCCAGGTCGGTGCGAACACCTTCCGGCGGGCACATGGCCCTTCGCCGCAAAATGACGCGGCCTTCCAGATTGGTCATCGTGCCTTCTTCTTCGGCCCACTGGGCCGAGGGGAGCACAACGTCGGCCAACTCCGCGGTTTCGGAGAGGAAGAGATCAGAGACCATCAGGAAATCCAGCTTGCCGAGCCGCTCCTCGACGTGGCCGGCGTTGGGCGCGGAGACTGCCAGGTTGGAGCCGAAAACCAGCAGCGTGCGGACGGCGCCTTCGTCGCCCAGGCGGTCGAGCATCTCGTATGCGGAGCGGCCCGGTTGCGGTAGATCCCTCTCGTTCACTCCCCAGATACGCGCGATATGAGCGCGATCAGCGGGGTTGTCCAGCTTCCGGTAACCGGGTAGTTGATCGGCTTTCTGGCCGTGCTCGCGGCCACCCTGCCCATTTCCTTGACCAGTGAGGCAGCCGTATCCGCAATAGGGTTTGCCGGCCTTGCCTAGCGCCAATGCGAGATTGATGAAAGCCAGCGCGTTATTGACTCCTTGGCTCTGCTGTTCCGGGCCGCGCGCGGTGAGAATGATGGCCGTGCTGGCGGTGCCCAGCAGGCGCGCGGCGTGATGAAGTTGCTGTTCGGCGATGCCGGTGATACGCTCTACGCGCGCCGGCCAATACGAGGACACCGTGCGACGCACCAGATCGAAGCCTTTTGTGCGGGCAGCAATAAATGCCTCATCGACATAGCCCTCTTTAATCGCGATATGCAGCAGGCCATTGGCGAGGGCGGCATCCGTGCCGGGCGTGATTTGCAGGTGGAGAGTCGCGGCTGCGACGGTAGCCGTGGCGCGCGGATCGACCACGATCAGCGCGCCTCCGCGACTCTTCTGCTCCTGGAAGTACTGCATGACCGGAGGCATAGTCGCGGCCAGATTGCTGCCCACCAGCAGAATGGTGCTGGCGTGTGGGATGTCTGCCAGCGGGAAAGGCAGGCCGCGATCGACACCGAAAGCTTTTATGGAAGCCACCGCGGCGGAGGACATGCAGAAGCGGCCGTTGTAATCGATTTGCGAAGTCCTCAGCGCGACCCGCGCGAATTTACCCAACGAATATGCTTTTTCGTTGGTGAGGCCGCCGCCTCCGAAAACGCCTATAGCGTCGTTTCCATAAGCCGTTCGCGTTTGTTGGATGGCGCGCGCGATGCGATCCAACGCCTCTTCCCAAGTGGCCGGGCACAGCCGCTCGGAACGGGTATCGCGCACGAGCGGCGTTCGCAGACGATCGCGGCTACTGAGAAGCTCTGCGGCAGTCCAACCTTTCTGGCAGAGACCGCCGCGGTTGGTGGGGAAATCGCGTTCCGTTACGGCCCAGATATCGTCGCCGCTCGACTCCAGGTGCATCCCGCATTGCAAGGAACAATAAGGGCAATGGGTAGCACAAACCCAAACGTCACCAGAAATTTGTACTGCGGACGCGCGTAACATAGAGGGGCGCTGAAGTAGTCCCAAGTCGCGGTTTGGGTTTGGCCTGTGGAGAAATCCCAAAACACACGAAAACCTCTGATCTAGAGAAATGGATTAGCAAAACGTGGCTCGAACGCTGGACGGAGCGGATGACCCGCTACAACAGAGTGCAGGTAAACTCAGGATAAGCCAGATCTGTTGCAGACGCAAGGTGCAGTCTTTTCTCTGTCAAGCCTCTTTAGAAATGTCCCTTTGTTTCACCTCATTAGTTCAGCATGGTCTATGGACCACAGGCGCGGATGAAAATGATGGCGAACCGGGGTAGAGTGGATCACGCCGTAACCAGCGGATCAAGGTCGCGACATTTAGTGGTGCCCTGAGCCCGAAATTTAGTTTGGCCGGTCCGTCGTCCGGAACAGTGGACTGTCGCCTCGGAAACGAGAGCACGCGGGAGAGATTCGATTTACCAAGACGGGCCTCCGCTGAGCGGCAAGGGGGCCGTATGGACGTGCTGTACCGATGCTGCTGCGGCATGGATATCCACAAGGACACGGTGGCCGTTTGCGTTTTGATCTGGGAAGCCGGAGGCGCCCGCAAGGAGAAGGGCGTGTTCGGCACCACGACCAAACAATTGCTAGGCTGCCGGATTGGCTCCATGGTCATGAGGTCACGCATGGGGCCATCGAATCGACGGGGGTTTACTTTGCGCTGAGCAGCGCATTGATCGGGAGGGTTGAAGTCCCTCCGGCGCTCGGATGAGGAGCGCAGTA
>JAFAWA010000538.1 GCA_019242155.1 Terriglobia bacterium
TGTCGGAGATCGCGCACTTAATCGAGTCGGACGCCGATGGTTTTTTCACGCTGGCATCCCGGCCCGTGGTGGCGCGAATTCTGGGTACGCTCCCCAGAGCTTGAAAGAGCGCCGCGGGAAGAGTGACAGAATAGCTCGGTTCCCTAAGATGCAGAGGTGATAGAGTCACCAGTGCACAAAGCCGCGAACGGGAGTCGGAATCGCAGGCGCTACTCCGTAGAAGTTGGGCTTTGGGCTCTCACTGATGAACCGGCAGAAGGACTGCAGGAAGTGACAGCTATTCGAGAAGAAGCCGCCTACCGGAGAGAGTCCGGTCGGCTCCGGCTCCCAACGGAACTGCCCGCTGGGTGGCAGTCCCAATACACTGCCAGACGGCTCTGATTCCACTATTGCGCCAGCCCGGCAACGAAGACAAGCCCCAGTTCGAGAGCGCCCTGCCGGGCTTCTACTCGCAAGGCGCGCACCATCGAAAGAAAGTGCCCGCCGAGGCAGGCGCCGCGCAGGCGCAAGCTACTGTCAGGGAGTTCCTATGCCATCACCCAGTAGAACCGTCGAGGCCTAGTACCACATCTCCCACTTTTGGTTGTTTCCGGAATAGACCTGAGCTTTTGCGAACGCCAAGGTATAATTCGCGAGGCTGGGAGCGGGTTCGCATTCGGTTCCCGGCCTATATCAACCGGGAAAATTCCAGGAGAAAAAATGTTACAGACACGATACCTCTGCCGGACAGCGACGCTGTTTTCAGGCCTAAGTTTGGCCGTAGTCGCAATGTTTGCGCAACCGGCGGCAACCGAGGCAGACCGGACTAGCTGTGCCGGTCTGCCCAACTACACAGCCTTGAAAAACGCTTTGGTTTCGGCCACGGAAACCGAAATGAGCGGACTAAATAATCAGATGTGGGGCACCATTGTGGATCGCGACGGGAACGTGTGCGCGGTGGCATTTACGGGCGTCAACCGCGGCGCTCAATGGCTCGGGAGCCGCGTCATTTCAGCCCAAAAGGCGAATACCGCTAATGACTTTAGCTTGGACGCCAGCTCCAACAGCAACGGTTCCGGCCAGGCGAACGGGCTCGCACTTTCCACCGCGAACCTGTACTCCGCGGTGCAGCCCGGCGGCAGCCTGTATGGTTTACAGGCAAGCAATCCAGTTGACGTCCACGTCGCATATTCCAGCCCGTCCGCGGCGTACGGCACGGCTAACGATCCTATGGTGGGCCGGAAAATCGGCGGCGTGAATGTGTTTGGCGGAGGGCTCGGTTTGTACGGGACAGGCAAGCTACTGGTAGGCGGTGTGGGAGTAAGCGGTGATACTTCCTGCGCCGACCATATGATCGCCTGGCGCGTGCGCCATGCTTTGGGCCTGGATCACTTGCAAGGGGTGGGGGGAGTTGCCAACGATCCGGCGCACCCCGATAACATCATTTACGACATCAAACCGAACCCCAATGGGGGAACCGGAATCAGCGCCGGCGGTTTCGGCCATCCCACCTGCATCAATACGGGCGATCAAACGCAACTGCCCCCGGTACAGCCGTAGCGGAGAGTCCAGCGGTCGAGTTTGCGGGAGGCCTGGCGGACGTTGCTCCGCTGGTCTCCTCTACTCCGAGTTCTTTTGCTTTTGTTTGTGCCCGCCGCCTATGATCGGATCGTGCCCGAATACGATCTGCTGCGCGCGCTGCCTTCCGTTCACGATCTCTTTGAAAGCCTTTCCGCGCGTCTTGAGCGTTTTCCGCCGATGCTCGTACGCTCCGAGATCCGGCGGGCTATCGAACAGGCCCGGCGCGAGATCCGTGCGGGGGAAGGGAACGGCGCCACTCTTGAAGCACGCATCGAGGCTGCGCTGGCCGCGCTCGAACAGCCCTCGCTCGAACGCGTGATAAACGCGACGGGAGTGGTTCTGCACACGAACCTGGGCCGCGCGCCACTGGGGCGAATCTCCATTCTGCCGGGATATTCCAACCTGGAATACGATCTGAGCACGGGGCGGCGCGGCAAGCGCGATGTGCATGCGGCCCATCTGCTCGAAAAGCTCATCGGCGCACCGGCGATTGCCGTCAACAACAATGCCGCGGCTATTTACCTGGCGCTTCTCGAACTCGCCAAGGGCGGGGAAGTGGTGGTCTCGCGCGGCGAATTGATTGAAATCGGCGACGGCTTTCGCATTCCGGAGATCATGCAGCAGTCCGGCGCAATCCTGCGTGAAGTCGGCACTACCAACCGCACCCGCATCGATGATTACAGGCTGGCAATCTGCGACCGTACACGACTGCTATTGCGCGTGCATCCGAGTAACTTCCGCATCCAAGGCTTTACAGCCCGGCCGGAACTGCGCGAACTGACGGCCCTGGGGCGTGAGCGCGGGATTCCCGTTTACGAGGATCTAGGCAGCGGGTGCGTTACCGACCTGAGCCCTTACGGAATTTCCGAGCCGCTCGTCTCCGAAAGCCTGGAAGCGGGTGTGAACCTAATTTCGTTCAGCGGCGATAAGCTGCTCGGCGGCCCACAGGCGGGCATTTTGGCAGGGGACGAAGAGCTTGTGGCCCGCCTGCGCCGCAACCCTATGTTCCGCGCCCTGCGTCTGGACAAGATGATTTACCAGGCGCTCGAAACGACGTTGCGGAACCTGGTGCTGGAACGGTGGGACGCCATTCCGGCATTGGCCATGCTGCGGCAAACAGCGGACCAGGTGCGCGCGCGTGCCGAGGCGCTGCTTAATCGCGCCCGCATCCCGGCGGATCTCGTGGCCGGCGAATCGGTCATCGGCGGCGGCTCGACGCCCAACCAGTCGATTGCTACCTGGCTGATCGCTGTGGCCCGCGGCGATGTGGTGGATGCCGCGCGGCGGTTGCGCACTCAAACGCCTCCGGTGATCGCGCGGATCGAAGATGAGAGATTGCTGTTGGATCTCAGGACCGTCTTCCCGGAGGAGGAGGAGGAATTGGCAGCCGCTTTGGCCGCAATCTGCTGAAACACTGAAAAATTTGAGCCGCAGTCAACGGTCAGAGCACTATGCGCAAAGGAGACCACAACCCCACATGACCGTTGGCCAGGCGCGCGCCATTTTTCCCCGGATCGGCCCATCTTCGTCACGCGGTATCAGCTTAGTAGCTATTGTCATCGGAGTGTCATCCGGCTTCGCCCAACCGATGCAGCCCTCGGGTACGAATACAGTCCCGGTGAAGAACTGGGCTCCGGCCAAATTGAACGACCTGCAGCCGAACACGCTTGCCGGCGCCGGCCCCGCGGGACTGGTGTTCATCTCCATCGCCCCTTGCCGCGTAATGGATACACGCGCCCAAGGCGGCTCCGGAAAGACCGGACAGTTCGGTCCTCCCTCGCTACCCGCGAACCAGGCGCGTGGAATTTCAATTCCTGCTTCGAGCTGCGGCGTACCCGTAGCAGCGGCGTATTCGCTCAATTTCACTTCCATCAATCCGCCGGGGCAGCCGGTGGGTTACCTTTCGGCGTGGCCTGACGACCAAGCATGGCCGGGTACGGTAATACTGAACGCGCCTCTCGGCGGCATCGTGAACAACGCGACTACGGTTCCTGCGGGCGCGGACGGTGGGATTCAGATCATGGCGACCGATAGCTCCGACGTGGTTATCGACATGAACGGGTACTACGTCGCGGCTACGACAATCCAGGGCCCGGCCGGACCTACGGGACCCCAGGGACAAGAGGGCCTACAGGGTCCACAGGGGCCTGCGGGATCGCAAGGCGCAATCGGCCCCTCTGGACCTCAAGGTCCTGCGGGACCCACGGGGCCGACGATAAATTTCCGGGGGACGTGGAGCGCTACTCCAACGCCTGCTTACCGCGCAGGGGATGCCGTCTCCTACACGCCTTCCGAAGGTGCCGCTTCCAGTTACATCAACATCACAGGTTCGAATACAACTACCCCGCCCAATGCGGACGCGGTGAACTGGTCGATGCTCGCGCAGGCCGGAGCCACCGGGCCGCAAGGCCCTCAGGGTGCGCAAGGCAACACGGGGCCGCAAGGTAACACCGGGCTGCCAGGCAACCAGGGTCCGCAGGGGGAGCCAGGGACGCCGGGAACTCCCGGAGCCACAGGTGCCGCCGGGCCGGGCTACGCGGCCACTTCGACTTCGGCGGTTACGGTCGGCACGGGAACGCTGACGTTCACGACCCAGAGCGGTCTCGCTTACTCATCCGGTGCGCGTGCCCGCGCCACTTCCACCGGAAGCAGCGCATACGTCGAGGGACTGGTTACAGCCTATTCGGGCACATCGCTTGTGATTGAAGCGGACGCCACTTCCGGATCCGGTTCGCACAGTGACTGGAACATCAATATTGCGGGCAACGTGGGCGCCGCGGGCTCTGTCACGGGCGCGGCCGGCGGCGACCTTTCCGGCAATTATCCAAATCCCGGGGTGGGCAAAATAAACGGCAATACGCCGGGCGGCTCCTGCACGAATCAGGTGGTCACCTCCTTAACTTCGAGCGCGGTACCCACGTGCGCTACCGTGACAAGCGCTTACGCCGATAACTCGATAGCGCAAACCGGTGTCGATATCAGCACAACGAATCGCGTCACAGCCACTCACCTGGCTGCGCCCTTACCGACCAACCAGGGCGGCACCGGAGCGGCATCCACATCGGCAAATACCGTATTCGCCGGTCCGGCGAGCGGCATTCCGGCGGCGCCCAACTTCCGAGCTCTAGTAGCGAGCGACATTCCAACGCTGAACTACGGGCCTGCAACCAATGGATTCGGTGGCCAGGCGCTCACCTCCAATGGTTCGGGAGGGTTCGGCACTCCCGTGACGTTGGGAGGCCTGGCCACCCAGAGTTCCGTTACGACCACGGTGAATGGAGCGTCGTGCGTCTCGGGGTCAAGCTGCAACGCAAACTATACAACCGGCACGATCACCGATGGACACATGGCGGTGTTCAACGGGACCACCGGCCAAATCAAAGACGGCGGCGCCGTACCCGGAGCCACAAACATATTCCCGTTTAGCACCGCTGGGACCATTTCGTCCAACACGACAATCCTGGATTCGGATACGAGCGTGTACTTCACGATTGACAACTACCATGGCATTACGGTCACGATGCCCCATTGCGTCAACGGCAAAAAGCTCGTCTTCATAACCTACACATCGCCGGATATTCCTCCGTCGTTTGCTGCAGCGAGCGGAAGCACCGATTCGTTCTGGGACGTTGGCTGGTTTTCCAGGTACTCGGAGATAGAGGAAGGAGGTTCTACCGGGGGGTCAACCACGTATGCCCTAATTTGCACCAATCCGACCGGCTCTGCCGGGACATGGCTTTTCATTGGTGCAAGCTACTAAGTTCAGAGGACAAGAAACAAGTTGTCTAATGCGTGTTTGTACCGGCCGCGGCACTATCGGGAACTCGGGTTATGCGCGTTCCTGATACGTGCCTTCGGCCGTATTTACGCGGATCTTCTCGCCCTCGGTGATGAATGGCGGCACCTGCACCACCAGACCCGTTTCCGTTTTCGCCGGCTTAGTGACATTCGAAACCGTTGCGCCTTTGAGGCCGGGCTCGGTTTCTATCACAGTCAAATCTACGGTGGGCGGGAGTTCTACGCTGATAGGCTTGCCTTCGAAGAACTCTACCGTGACTCGCAACTGCGGAATCAGATATTGCGTCGCATCGCCCAGCAGGTCCTTCATGAGATGCATCTGCTCGTAGCTCTCGATGTTCATGAAATAGTAGTATTCGCCGTCATCGTATAAATACTCCATTTCGTGCTCTTCGAGATTGGCCTTTTCCACGCGGTCTTCCGATGAGAACCGGTGCTCAAACATGGAGCCGCTGCGCAGATTGCGCATTTTGGCTTGTACGAATCCCCGGAGATTGCCAGGCGTTCGGTGGGCGACGCTGAAAACGGAGTGCAGTTCCTTATTGAAAATGATCACCATGCCGGGACGCATCTGGGTTGCCGAAATCATGAAACTCCTTATCTCTGAGGACTTGTAATGTTCAGTATAACAACGCGCCCGAAATCAGTATGAAAGCAGGCGGTCCATCTCCGCGGCGAGCTTTTCGGTCTGCGGGAGGATCGCCGCCTCAAGCTGCGGATGATACCCGACCCAGGTATCGAGCGCGCCTACGCGCCGTACAGGAGCATCGAGAGAACTGAAAAGCTCGTCGGCAATGCGAGCGGCGATTTCCGCGCCATATCCAAACGAGAGCGTATCCTCGTGGGCGATCAGCACGCGACTGGTCTTTTCGACCGAAGCACGAATCGCGTCCCAATCGTACGGCGCAAGCGACCGGAGATCGATGATCTCGATGCTTACCCGCCCGTAGCGGCGCTCGATCTGCGTGGCCGCGAGCAAGCTCTTTTGCACCAGAGCGCCATAGGTGATTACGGAAAGACTCTGCCCCGGCTTGATGATTTTGGCGCTCCCGAACGGAACGGTGTAGTCTTCACCGGGATGGGGCGACCGGTTGTAGGGCTCGCGATAGAGCCGTTTGTGTTCGAGAAACAGCACCGGGTCATCCGATCGCAGCGCAGTTCGCAGCAGCCCGCAGGCGTCCAACGCAGTGGAGGGCATCACCACGCGCAGCCCCGGAATATGTGTGAACTCCACTTCGCCGCACTGGCTGTGGTAGATGGCGCCGCCGTTCAGATATCCGCCTATGGCGACGCGGATCACCGCGGGGCAAGAGTAGCTTCCATTCGAGCGCCAGCGCAGCGTTGCTAATTCATCGCGGAGTTGCATCATGGCCGGCCAGATGTAGTCGAAGAATTGAATTTCCGGTACCGGTTTGAGGCCCCGCGTCGCCATGCCGATAGCCCGCCCCACGATCGCCGCTTCAGCCAGGGGCGTGTTGAAGCTGCGCGTAGGCCCGAACTCAATCTGCAATCCCGCGGTGGCCTTGAAGACCCCGCCCTTGCCTTTGACCTCAGACAGGTTCGCCGGGCGGCTGCAGTCGGCTACATCCTCGCCGAAAACCACAATGCGCTCGTCCCGCCGCATCTCCTCCCGCAGCGTGACATTGATCAGATCGACCATAGTCAGGGGCTCCCCGCGAAATTGCGGCTGTACTGCAAACCGCGCGGAAGCCGGGTCGATGGCTTCCGAATAGAGATGCGCGAAAACGGAAGAAGACGCCGGCGGTGGTTCCCGCAAGGCCTGCTGTGTCGCTTCCTGCACCTCCCGGTCGGCCTCGTGCGTGAGCAGTTGCAAACGGTGCCGGTCGAGAATGCCATGGTCCACCAGCAGCTTCGGGAACACAAGAACCGGATCGCGTTCCGCCTCGGCCTGGCGTTCGACCGCGGTCTTATACAGCCGCTCGTCATCGGAGAGCGAATGGGAGTATGGACGGATCACGCGGGCATGCACCAGCGCCGGACCGCGCCCTTCGCGGCAATAGTTCGCGGCGCGCCGCATTACCCGATAGGACGCGAGAAAATCGGTTCCATCGGTCTCCTCGTGGAATAGATCCGGGAAACCCGTAATGAGTTGCGAGATACTGCTCCCCGCCGTTTGGCATTCGACGGGAACCGAGATGGCGTAGCCGTTATCTTGAATCAGAAACAGCACCGGCAGCCGGTTCAGGCAGGCCGCATTGAGCGCTTCCCAAAATTCGCCCTCGCTGGTTGCGCCCTCCCCGGAACAGACCAGCGTGATCTCGCGCGGCTGTCCGAGGTAACGCGAGGCCTCCGCGCACCCCACGGCTTGCACAAACTGCGTACCTGTCGGCGAGGAGGCGCTCACAATGTGGTGGCGCTTATGTCCCCAGTGAGAGGGCATCTGGCGGCCGCCGGAAGCAGGGTCGGAAGCAGCGCCCACCGCGGCCAGCAGCATCTCCAAAGCCGTCATGCCCAGCGTCAGACACAAAGCGCGGTCGCGATAATACGGATAGATCCAATCCGTTTCCGGCGAGAGCACCATGCCCGCGGCTACCTGGATGGCTTCATGCCCCGCGCCGCTAACTTGAAAAAATATCCGGTTTTGGCGCTTCAGTGAGATCTCGCGATCGTCCAGCAGCCGGGAGACGAGCATCAGGCGATACGCTCGAATCAAATCTTCGGGCTCGAGCCCCTCGAAGGCTGATTTCGGTTGTTCTGACGTTAGAGGTTCGGACGGGGGCGTCGAAATGCGCGTCGCCAATTCAGGCTCCTACTCCCAGTGTAGTGGAGAGCTTCGCGGCACTGATCGCTTGTCCCACGTGCCGCTGAATGTGCTCGGCGATGTGCGTCAGTAATCCCACAACTGTGGTCGGCAAGCGCTTTCGCCCGACCCATCGGGGCTCAGCCAGTATGACCGGATCGAGATTGCGGACAACGGTCTCCGCCCTCGCAAAAGCCTGATCCATCTCTGCCAGCAGTGCAGCCCCGGCTTGGTCGTTGGGGATTGCTTCGTCTTTCAAGGCCCCCAACTGGTCGGAGGTGAGATCCCGGCCCTGAAGGTAGCTGAAGAGCCGGTCCGTGCTGCCCGCAATGTGGCGGATGTGGAATCCGACGGAACCGAAGCCGTGCGGCCGGGCCCAAATTTGCGCTGCCGTCAGCGGGCCTGCGTACCTGTTCAAATCCTCGCGCGCCTGTTGGAACGTGTAGAGGATCGCGCTTACCAAAGGATCGACGCCCGGAATCGGGCCGCGGAGCCAAGGCTCGGGCAGGTCGGACATTTCTCAACTATAAGCGCTTTCAAGCGCGCGGGTCTGTGATTCGGCCGGCCAGAGCCGAAGCGGCTACAGTGGCGGCGGAGGCGAGATAATGCCGCGCTTTCGGGTGCCCGTTGCGTCCCGGAAAATTGCGCGCTTGCGTCGAGATCATGACTTCGTCTTGCGCCAAGGCTCCCATGTTCAACGCCTGATTGGAACCGGCGCTGGGCGGAAAGATGTTGGCGCCGGCTTCGAACAGCGTTTCAAGCAGACCTTCGCGCAGTGCGGAGCGATAGATATTGCGTGAAGCGGGCACCACCTGCACGCGGACCCCGCGGGCTACTTTCCGTCCATTGAGGCATGCGGCCAGCGTGCGTATGTCGGACAATCGCCCGCCCGTGCTGCCGCCGATCTCGGCGACGTTTACTTCAGTTCCCGCCACTTCCGATACCGGCTTGACGTTGCCGACGGTCGGCGGGCAGGCCACCTGCGGCTCCAGTTTGCTCACGTCGATTTCGATGACTTCCGCATAGGCGGTGCGCGGATCGTTGCCGAAGATTTCGAACTCCTTTGCCGCGGAATGGGCTTTGGCAAACGCCAGTGTCTTGAAGTCGGGATTTACATAGCCGCATTTCGCTCCCACATCAATGGACATCAACGGGAACAGGATGCGATCTTCGATATCTAACGCCTGTATGTACGGACCTCCGTATTCCACAGCTTTGTAGACAGCGCCATCTTCACCGATTCGGCTCACGGTGTACTGCGACACATCGCGCGCGCTCACGCCGGCTTGCGGCTGGCCGTAAAAATATACCTGCATCGTTTCAGGCACCCGGAACCAGGCGAGGCCTTGCGAAAAACCGAGCGCCGCCATGGAGTTGTTCCCCACGCCGGTAGCGAAAACGCCCAGAGCGCCATAAATCGGCGTGTGCGAGTCGCATCCGATGATAATCTGCCCCGGAGCCCACAGGCCGCTTTCGATGATGCAGTGATGCACGCTGCCGGTCCCGCCGTCGAACACGTTCCGGATGCCGTGGCGCGCGGCGAAGCGCCGCACCGAGGCGAGCGTTTCGGCCGCCTGCTCGGTAGCAGGCGAGAAGTTGTGGTCGAACACGAACGCGATGCGCGAAGGATCGGCGATCACGGCATTAGTCATCTCGTTTTCTAACACGCGAATCACAAAGTTGGAACTGAGATCGTGCATCACCATCAGGTCGACGCGCGCCACGATTACGTCGCCCGGTGACACCTCTTTCTTACCCGCGCCGCGCGCCAGGATCTTCTCGACCATGTTCATAAAAGATCGAGGCCCTGGTTCCCGGATACATACGTATCGCCGTGAAATAGCCGCAGGCCGTCGGTGCGCGATTCGAAGCGGATGGCCAGGATTGCGGGCGCTTCGAGATGATCGGAAACCTCGTACGGATAGGGGCCAAGCAGGTTAGAAACATGCACCCGCGTAGGGAAAGGATCGCGCGCGCTGGCCGAACGCGCCAACCGGACCCAATGTCCCCGATATTCGAGAGCGAGCGAAACGGAAAAATCGCGGCCGAGAACTTCGCCGCGCGCCGGAGCCGGCGCCGCCGCGCCGTTGCTAATCAGAATTACCAGATCCTCGGCGCCAGCACGCCGGAACTTGCGCTCCAATCGGCTCGCGAACTCATAGTCCGTCACGCCCACCGCCGGGGGCAATTCCGGCTCCAGGCCTTCGCGGGCCATCTTCGCCGTATGCCGGTACATTGCCAGTTCTGGGTCATCGAAGGCGACAGGAAGCGAGACGTCGACCGTTTCCAAATCCGCTGCCTGTATCTGTTCGAAGAGGTCCGCTGGGAGTTGCCGGACATCAAGCACGCCCAGGCGCGGCCACTGCTTTTCGCGGCAAAGCTGCAGCAGTTGCTGCACCAGGTTAGGGCTCGGGCGAATCTCATCCAGGATGGTCACGGACCGGATCCAAGGATACACTCGCGGCGATAAGCCGCACAGCAGCACCGGAGCCGATTCGCGCGGAATCACCAGCAGAGCGCGATTCCAATAGGGCATGAAATTCGAAAAGTACCGCGCGCGGTTCGACCGCCACACATCGGTGTAGA
>JAFAWA010000023.1 GCA_019242155.1 Terriglobia bacterium
ATCGCTGATTCCAATTCAGAGGAGAGTCTTGGTGATGCCGAGTGATCGACTCCAGAAACCCGTGCTCGTCCTAAATGCCAGTTACGAACCAATCAATATCTGCGGCGCGCGGCGGGCTCTGGTGCTCGTCTTGAAGGGCGTCGCGGCGGCCGAAGAAGAGTCCCTGCACGCGGTGCACTCCGCGCGCGCTTCGGTTCGGCTGCCCTCGGTGATCCGCCTGCTCGAATACCGGCGCATTCCGCACCAGACCCGCGCCCTGTCGCGCAAAAACATTCTGATGCGCGACCGTTACACGTGCCAATACTGCCACCGCACGATGCCGTCGGGCGAACTGACCCTGGACCACGTCGTGCCGCGTTCCCGCTCGGGTGAATCGAACTGGGAAAACCTGGTGGCCTGCTGCCACCCCTGCAATAACCGCAAAGGCAACCGCACTCCCGATGAAGCCGGTATGAAGTTGGCCCGCCAGCCGCGCCCTTTCAGTTTGCACACCAGCCGCCATCTCATGCGCATGCTGGGAAAAAGCGACGCGCAGTGGCGGAAGTACCTCTTCTACTGACGCGCGGTTTGGGCGATTCGCCGCGCTTGCCTCGTATAATCGATACTTAAAGGCCGTTTATGAAGAAGAGGCTGCTGTACGGCTTCGGCGTCTTTTTTCTGATCTTATCGGTGCTGCTAGTGGTGTGGCAGGGGTCGTTCCGTATCGGCTTCGGGCCGCAGAATCCTTCCCAGACCCTGATCTTCTGGGCCATCTCGAGCCTTGTCTTCGTGCTCATGGTGACCGTCGGTTTCATCCTGCTGAGGACATTTCTCAAGCTGTACATCGAGCGCCAGAGCAACCGCGAAGGCTCTCGCATCCGCAGCAAACTGGTTGTGGGCGCGCTGCTGGTAAGCTTCGTTCCCGTGCTGTTCCTGGTTCTGTTTAGTTATAGCGTTCTGAATCGTAATCTTACTGCCTGGTTCAGCAGCCCTATGAACAACCAGGTCGATCTCTTCGTCAAGATGGCCGCGCAGTTGCGCCGCGAAACTCAGGACGAAGTGGACGCGCAGGCTGCACTGCTCGCAGCGCAGCCGGAGACGCGCGAAATTCTCTCGGGCAATCGCGTCCCTGGTTTTCTCGAAAAGTTTGCGCGCGAGTATCAGTTGGAATCGGCCGCGGTGTACCGACCCGACGCCGCCGCTCCGAGCGAAACGTTTGGACCGGCGATCACGGCGGCTCGCAGCGAAAGCCTCATCAGTTCGCGGTCCTTGGTGCGCGGTTCCGGCGGCATTCTGGGCCGCGTCGTTGTCGCCACGCCGCTGCCTGTAGACATCGCACAGAAAAAGGCGGAGATCGAGGGACTCACGCGGCAGTGGGGCGAAATCCGCGAGAACCGTAAAGAGGTGCGCCGGTTTTATCTGATGCTCATGGCGCTGATCACGCTGTTCGTGTTGTATATCGCGCTCTGGATCGCGCTCTTTCTGGCGAAGCAGATCAGCGGCCCGATCTCGGCGCTCCTCGAGGCCGCGAGTGAAGTGCGCAAAGGAAACCTGCGCGTGCGCATTAAGGCGCGGGCCATCGATGAACTCGGCTCGCTGGTCAGCGGCTTTAACCAGATGACTCAGGAACTGGAGGCCAGCAGCGAGGAACTCGACCGCCGGCGGCGGTTCACCGAAGCGATTCTCGAGAGCATTCCCACCGGCGTGATTTCAATCGCGTCCGACGGCAGCATCCAGCGTACCAACCGGGCGCTCGCGAAGATTTTTCCGCCGGGTCAGGTAGCGAGGGCCGAACGATTGGAAGACCTGTTCTCGCGCGAGGACACCGTAGAGCTGAAGTACATGATGAAACGGGCGCGGCGGACCGGTGCGGCCTCGCGCGAACTGGAGCTGCGGTTGGGCGATCGCATTTTGCAGCTTGTAATTACGGTTTCCGCGCTCGAAGAGAAGCTGACGTCGGGCTTCGTGGTGGTGCTCGAGGACACGACCGAGGTGTTTCGCGCGCAGAAAGCGGCGGCGTGGCATGAGGTGGCGCGCCGGGTAGCGCACGAAATTAAAAATCCTCTTACGCCCATCGCGCTCTCGGCGGAACGAATTGCCAGGCAGATCGATCGCACAGGCCTTTCCGATAATCCCGCGCGCATCATTCGCGAATGCGCCGGGACCATTTCGAAATCCGTCGAATCCGTCAAAACTCTGGTCGACGAGTTCTCCACATTCGCCCGCTTCCCCACCGCTCAGCCCGTGAACTCGGATCTCAACCAGGTGCTTGCCGATGCTTTGGCCGTATTTCATGGCCGCTTGGATGGAATTCGTGTCCGCACCAGCTACGCTCAGAGCCTGCCGTGTGTCAATGTCGATCGCGAGCAGTTTCAGCGCGCCATCATCAACCTGGTCGATAACGCCGCCGAGGCGATGCAGGATTCCTTGGTAAAGGATCTCTATATTGCCACGCAGCTCGGAGCCGCCGAAAGCGTCGAGTTGGTGATCGCCGACTCCGGCCATGGAATCGGACCCGAAGATAAAGAGAAGCTGTTCCTGCCGTACTTCTCGACCAAGAAGCGGGGCACGGGGCTGGGCCTGGCGATTGTGAGCCACATCGTTTCCGAGCACGGCGGGCACATCCGGGTGGAGGACAACCAACCCGCCGGAGCGCGGTTCATAGTCGAGATTCCGGCTCTACTCGACGCCGAAGCAATCGAGCACGCAGCCAGACCCGCCGTCGCCCGGCTATGAAAGCGAAGCGCATCCTGATTGTGGATGATGAGCCGGAGATCCGTAGTTCTTTGAGCGGCGTGCTGGAAGACGAGGGCTATGCGGTAGAGACCGCGGATAGCGGCGAGGCCTGTCTGCGGGTGTTGCCCGGCGGCGCTTATGAGCTGGTGTTGCTGGATATCTGGCTGCCGGGGATGGACGGGATGGAGGTGCTTGCGCGCATCCAAGAGATCCCTTTGGCCGAGCGGCCTGTAGTGGTGGTGATCTCGGGACACGGCAGCATCGAGTCGGCCGTAAAAGCGACCAAACTGGGCGCCTTCGACTTCCTCGAGAAGCCTCTCTCGATCGGCAAAGTTTCCGTGGCCGCGAAGAATGCGATCGATCACCGGCGTCTGCTGCTCGAAAATAGCCGCCTGCGCGCCGATACCGACTCGCGGTATCGAATCATCGGCGAAAGCGTTCCGATGAAGGCGCTGCGCCAGCAGCTTTCCTTGATGGCCTCTACCGACGGCCGCGTGCTGATCTTCGGAGAAAGCGGAACGGGTAAGGAACTGGTCGCGCACGCTATTCATCAGATGAGCCACCGCTCCGCCGAGCCTTTTGTGGAGGTGAACTGCGCCGCGATTCCGGAAGAGTTGATCGAGAGTGAACTTTTCGGGCACGCCAAAGGGAGTTTCACCAGCGCTCACGAAGACAAGATCGGCAAATTCCAAAAGGCGGACAGCGGGACGCTTTTTCTTGACGAAGTGGGTGATATGAGTCTGCGCACGCAGGCCAAGGTGCTGCGCGCGCTTGAAGAGCAGCGCTTCGAGCCTGTGGGCGGTTCGCGCCCGGTGCAGGTGGACGTTCGCGTGGTAGCTGCGACCAACAAGAACTTAGACGACGAAATTGCGCGCGGCAATTTTCGCGAAGATCTCTTTTA
>JAFAWA010000047.1 GCA_019242155.1 Terriglobia bacterium
TAGGCCGGGCCTTTTTGCCTTTCTCTTTGCCTTGCGGCTGCCCTTCCAGTTGGCGCGTGAGCATCCCCAATGCGCCTGCCATTCCAACCAGCACCAACACAGACGGGATACCGGCCCGTGCTCCGAACCCGCGTGCGTTCATGAAAGATCTCCTATGGTCTCGACCATTGGGTTGAAGCTATCACGTGCTGAGATACTCCTGCAAATCGACGGTGGTTCCTGTTCGAAGACGATCTTCGGCACAGTCCCCACAGTCCAACGGCGTATAATAACGGTACGTCCCACAGGGTTGTGTCTGATGCCCAGTAGCATTCCGGTGTTCGCCGTCCAGGAAACGCACGGACGCGTTCTCCGGCCAGGAAATCGCGTCATCGCGCAGAGTCCGGATATCGGTTGGCGCTCTTTGTACGCCGCTATATTGGAGGAGGCCCCTTTCGTTGCCACTGAGAGCGGGATCCGCCATCCCTCCTTTATTTACCACCTGACCCGTCCCACAGAGGTTACCCGAAAGATTCCGGGGGCGGCTTTGGAACGCGCGCTGATCGGCCCGCGCCGGATCTGCCTCACTCCAGGAAGCGCCGCCGCGCGATGGGAGCACCACGGCCATCCCGAAATTCTCCAGGTTTATCTGCGGCAATCGATTTATGAATCCGCAATCGCAGAGATGTACGGCTGTGATGCCGCCTCCGCCGAGATTATCCCCTGTTTCGCAGCCACGGACCCGCTTCTGGAGCAGCTCGCGCTAGCGATTTTAACTTCGCTGCGCGAGGGCACCGCCGAAGATGGCCTCTATGTCGATTCGCTCGCGCAGATGATTGCCGCGCACCTTGCCCGCCATCACTCCTCCCGGTCGAAGCCGCTGCGCATGCCGGCGGCGCAAAAGATCGCGAGTTGGAAAATGCGCCGCCTGCTCGAATACATCGAGCAGAATCTTGGGGGCGACCTGAGCCTCGAAGTAATGGCGGCCGAAGTAAACGTCAGCCCGCTGTATCTGGCTCGGGCGTTTAAGACGGCGGTAGGCCAGTCGCCGCATCAATACGTGTTGCAGCGCCGCATCGAGCGCGCCAAGGAAATGCTGCGTGGCACGGATACGCCGATCGTCGATGTGGCGCTGACGGCGGGTTTCTCTTCCCAGAGTCATCTATCGAGCTGGTTTCTGCGCCAGGTCGGTGTTTCGCCGGCGGCCTACCGCCGGCAGACGGCGAAATAGACAGGTGGGGAGAGGTAAGATTTTTGTTCAGGGGGGCGGTAATTCTGTAAGCCGCCTTATCGGGGAGTCTCATAGAATGTGGCGGACAGGAGGGTGAAATGAAAACAGTATTTGGCTCTCTTCTGCTTGTGGCGGCGGCGATTTCACCGGCGCTGGCGCAAATCGACCCCTCGGGCGAATGGGCGCCGCGTTTCCACGAAGATCAACCGGAACGCATTCCGGGCCCCGATATCGGAGATTACTTGGGCTTGCCCATCAACGATGCGGCGCGCTTACGCGGCGATAGCTGGGACGCCTCCCTCCTGACGCTTCCAGAGCACCAGTGCAAACCGCATCCGGCAGACTATGGCCCGCGCGGCCCCGCCAATTTACGGATCTGGAAAGAATACGATAAGGACACGCAAACGCTCATCGCCTATCACACACATATCTCCTGGCAGGCTCCGGAACGCACGATATATATGGACGGGCGCCCTCATCCGCCGGACTATGCGCCGCATACGTGGCAAGGATTCTCCACCGGCAAATGGGACGGCGACATGCTCACGGTCTACACCACCCACCTCAAAATCGGATGGATCCGCCGTAACGGCATCCCGCGGAGTGACAAGGCCACGCTCACTGAGCATTGGATCCGCCACGACAATTACCTTACGCTCGTGAGCATTATCAACGACCCCGCGTACCTGACCGAGCCGTTCATCCGCACCACGAATTGGGTGGAAGATCCGCGCCAGGTGATTGCGCCGTATCCGTGTGAGGCCGTCACGGAGGTCATCCGCGCACCGGGCATCGTGCCGCATCATCTCCCTGGAACGAACTCATTTCTGAACGAATTCGCAAAGAAATACGGTGTGCCGGAACAGGCTGCCCGAGGCGGCGCTGAAACCATGTATCCGGAATACAGGCAAAAGATTGCGGCGGCAAAGTAAGATGATTGGAAATCCGGTCCTACTCGCCACCGCCGTTGCGGCAATGGGCCTTGCTCCCGTATGCGCGCAGAATACGGAACTGCACGTTCAGCCGGTACAGGGCAATGTGTACATGCTCGTCGGTGCCGGCGGCAATATCACCGTGCAGATCGGCAGAGATGGAGTTCTGCTGGTGGATAGCGGCCTCGCGGCGGCGAGCGATAAGGTGTTGGCCGAAATCCGCAAGCTTTCGAGCCTGCCCATTCGCTATATTCTGAACACGCATGTGCATGCCGACCATACCGGCGGCAATGAGAAGATCTCAATCGCCGGGAAGACCATCGCCGGCGGTAACGTTTCGGGTAATATCGAAGACGCAGGGGAGGGGGCCGCGGTAATTGCCTATCAAACTGTTCTCGATCGCATGAGCGCTCCGCCGGCCGCCAATCAACCCGCGGTTCCCTTCCGCGCACTTCCGACCGACACCTATCTCACCGCCGAAAAGCCCATGTTCTTTAACGGCGAGGGGATTCAGATGGTTCACATACCTAACGCCCACACCGATGGAGATAGCTTCGTGTTCTTCCGCCGCTCCGACGTGGTAAGCGCGGGCGATATTTTCACGCCGGGCAACTATCCGGTGATTGATCTGCAGCGCGGCGGCAATATACAGGGCATCATCGAAGGGCTGAACCGCCTCATCGAAATGACCATCCCCGCTGAAAAACAGGAGGGCGGCACCTATGTAATTCCGGGACACGGCCGCCTATGCGATCAGGCAGACGTGGTCGAATACCGGGACATGGCAACGATCGTTCGCGACCGCGTCCAGGATATGGTCAAAAAGGGAATGACGCTCGAGCAGGTGAAGGCCGCCAGGCCCACGCGTGATTACGATCCGGAGTACGGAGCCACCTCCGGTTTTTGGACTACAGACATGTTTGTGGAGGCGGTTTATAAAAGTCTGAGCGCGAAGAAGTAGCGGCTTTGCGGGTTACTTCACGGGCCCTAAGGGTTACAGCTTTTCCGCGCCATCAACTTTGGACAGGTTCCGGTCAAAAGTGCCTAAGGGAAGGTGCCCGGCCTTCTTTGCCACGTGGAGCATCACGCAATCAGAAAATCCCAATGCCGGTTTGGAGCGAAATAGATCCAAGGCCGCTGTGATCGCATCAGCGTCTTGAACGACGAGCGTTTGATGGTTGAGCAGCATCTGAATCGCCAGCGCCAACTCTTGCGCGCTCAGATCATAGACACTGGCAAGCACCCAGCTTGCTTCCGTCAGCGCAAGCACGGAAACCCACGCTCCCTTTTTGATGAACTCCTCGGCGTATGCGGTTTGTTGGTGCTCGTCGCGGGTGATCAGGCGGACCAGAACATTCGTATCAACCGCGCGCATACCGTTTTTGCGCGTACTGCCGGACACCGTGTTTCAGATCTTCGAGAGTCCGCGGCTCCGGCGTTCGGTCGCCAAAAAGCGCCCTGTGGATATCCTCGGAACTGAATTGGCCCACACGCCGGACCACGATCTGATCGCCTTCTTCTTCCCACGCCAGAATCGAGCCGGGACCCAGCCCCAATCTCCGGCGCACCTCGAGGGGGACAGAGATCTGGCCTTGTGCGGTGAGCCTTGAACGAGTCAGCGTCATACGTTGATATTACCACGGTAATGACGTTCTGGGATACACGCTTTTTGTTCCACGCGCGTCAAATGGTTGTGAGGCTGATCCAGTTGGTCCCGCTTACCCTCGCTGTGTCTGCCTTCGCGGCCGACGCGCCCCTGGAGGACCTGCTCGAAAAAGTCCAAGATCATTATAATCACAGTAAAACGCTCCAAGTGCTGTTTACGGAAGAATATACGCCGCCCGGCAGCATCCGGCGCACGGAAAGTGGAACCTTGCTCTTGCGCAAACCGGGGAAAATGCGCGGCGAGTATTCTCAACCCAAAGGTAAGTTGTTCATTTCGGACGGAAAATATCTGTGGCTCTATACGCCCGCCGATCATCGCGCAGAGAAATTGCCGCTCAAAGCCACTGAAGATATGCGGGCCCCGCTCGCGTTTCTTTTGGGTAAGTTGAACTTTCAAAGGGAATTCCGCGATGTGCAGGCTACTCCGGAGGGGGCCGGAACGCGCATCAAGGCGGAGCCGAAAGGCGAGAATTTGCCGTATTCAGCCGTGGAGTTCCTGGTCACGCAGAATAGCCGCATCCAGGAACTGAAAGTCACCGGGTTTGACCGTTCCGTTCTCCACTTCATCTTCGATCAGGAAAAGGTCGATCCCCCCTTGGATTCCAAACTGTTTCAGTTCCAGTTACCGGCAGGCGCCGTTCTGGAGGAGTCGGCGCAGTAGTCATGGCGGAGTTTGTTCTTAAGTACGCCGATGGCCGGGGCCAGATCCACCAGCAGGTGGCGAATGGAGCCTCCGAGAAGGAACTGCGGGAGCGCTATTCTCAGCAGGGCTTTCTCATCTACTCCATCAAGCCGCGCTCGATCGCGACGCCGGCCTTCACCACGCGGCGCAAGAAGCTCAACATCGAGAAGTTTCTCATTTTCAATTCGCAGTTCGTGACGCTGATTCGCGCGGGACTGCCGATTCTGAAATCGCTCGACCTGTTGGCCGAACGCCTCACCGACGCCAAGCTTGGACCGTACATCAAGGCCGTGCGCGATGAGGTGCGCAACGGAACGCTCCTTTCCGACGCCTTCCGCCAGCAGGGAGTCTTCCCGAAGATTTACGTCACCTCGGTCATGGCGGGCGAAAAAAGCGGCAGCCTGACGGAGGT
>JAFAWA010000124.1 GCA_019242155.1 Terriglobia bacterium
CAGGTCCCCAGGTGACTTTCCGTCACCCGTTGTGACGAAGCAAACGTGTCCCGCCCCGGCCGGGCTCCAGATAATACGCCAGTAGCTGACGGCAGTAATAGCTTTGCCCCCCTCTTTATCGAGCAAGCGAATGCCTGGGTTTTCGCCGGTGACGTAAACCTTTCCGAGTTTGATGCCCTCTTGAAGCCCGGCGCTCTGCGCTCCCGCGAGGCTTGGTAGAAGCCAAATTGAAATCGTGCACAACCCGGCCAGCCAAAGGCTCTTCATATTCTCTTCCCACTCCAAAAACAGATTAGCGATCGCGGAGTTCAAACGAGCACAAGACTATCATGCGTGCAGGAAAATGGGCAACCGGGGAGCAACGACCGGGAAGCAACGACTCAATTGCCGCTGCCGCCGCTGAGCCTGCGGACTCTAGAACGGATCGGGCACCTGGACTTCGCGGGCGAGATCGGAGCTCGGACGCTTGCCTGCTGAACTTCAGCCTTTGTGGAGTCACACGCGCCCGCATTAAGCGCGCATGGCCGCAAAGAATTGGATCGCTGCATCCATATTCTGCTGCCGCACCTCCAGGTTGGGATCAAGCGACCAGTTGCCTCGCTCCATCATATTCCCAACCCCTATGCCATCACTGCGTGGACTGATGCTTGCCGCCACCGCGCTGGTTGGGAGGCGGCCAAAAGCCCGGTATTTCAATTCGCTTTGGGGGATACAGAATGTGAGCTGGCCCTTAATCGGAACGAGTTCCTCGTCATTGAACAAGCTTTTCGACCCCAAACCCGTGCAGTTCACGACGATCGGTTCCGGCAGAGACATTAAGTCGCGCGGCGTGTCGAACTTGCGGACTACGATTTTCCCACCGAAAAGGATGAAATCGCCTACAAGCTTATCCAAATAGATGGACGGCTCGATGGCCAATGACGAAGTGCGAACGGCGTACCTGGTTGGGAACGGGTGTTCTCCAGGGCCCAGAACTTCACGAGTGCGCTCGGGCCGCATATACTGGGGCAGTAAATCATCTTCGCGGCCGCCAGGCGCCGCAGCCCCGGCAGCAGGACGCGGCTCAATGGGGTCGTCTGTCGCGTTGTAGCTATCGATCCAATAAACCCCCCAGTTGGGAGCGCCGGCCAGCAGTTGCAATTGACGGTAGGAGAGGTCAGCGGCTTGACGGAATTGCTCGTCCCAAGCGGGAGTGCGCCTCTCGTTAGCAACCAAGGCGGTGGTCGGCGTAAAACCAGCATAGGACTTGTTCGAAGTGGTGTCGGGAGGCACGCTCATGGCGTAGATTGTCACCTCGAAGCCGCGGCGTTGCAGTTGCCGTGCGGCGGTTAGGCCTGGGGACCCACAGCCCAGGACGGCCGCTTTACGCGTGTTGTGCTCCAACGCCATGTCTGCTGCCATTGCGCCGCAACCCCACGCGAGCGACATTCCAGCACCGCCGAATCCGTAATCGTGGATGACTGTCTTATCGTCAAGTCTCTCCGCTTTCAAGACGAAACCGGAATCGCGATGGGGGCGAAGGCCCACCGTGGTTCGGATCACGCGCTCCCACGAGATGCGAGGCATAGGCAGGCTCAGGGATGGGCGCGCCGGATCGCCCACGGCCGGCGCACCGGGCACCCGCGACAGGGGTGGGGCCGCCGCCGTGTAACTTCGGGCTGCGCATCCAGAGGCTAGGCCGGCCGTGGCCGTAACACCGGCGATCTGTAAAAAATCTCGTCGTTTCACGTCAATTCTTGCAGTGCAGCCCTCTCTGATGCGATTTCCGTTTCATCGTCCGACCTCGAAGGCCAGCAAGACGTTGCCGGGTTGACCGGCGAGTCCGTACCCCGATCCCACAAAAAGTACACCACCCACGATGGTCGCCCCAGGTCCCCTCAGCGTGCCGCCATTAGCAGGAATCTCATTGATCGTGTGGAACGTTCGCGCTGTGTTGAATTCCCAAATGATCTGGCCATCCACGGTGGAATAGCCTCGCAACATACCGTCCGCCGCACCTGAAAAGACGACGCCCGGAATAACTCCGATTCGTACATATGTCGGGGCAGGTCATCGGCTATTTCTTCAATGCGAAAGAAAATAGCGAATGGCCGGCCGCCACTGATACATATTGCCTGCCGTCGACCGAATACGTCATAGGGCCCGATGCGATGACACCGCCCAGAGTTGCCTTCCACAACAGCGCACCATTCCGGGCGTCCAACGCATAAAAGTACCCTTCGCGTCCACCGCTAAACAGCAGATCCGAAGCGGTAGCGAGAATCCCGGCATCAGTTACGTCGTTCATTTTGAACTCCCAGCGTCTCTGTCCTGTGAGCGGATCGATGGCACGCACTGCTCCGAAACCTTCATTCTCCTCGCGCAAATTTTCGGCAGCTCTTCCGTCCGGAACATACGACTTGGGCCATCCCCCGGCATAAACCCGGCCCTCCGTATACGTGACCGGTATGCGGAAGAAAGTCGACGCGTAGGCCGCCCATGCGGAAACGTAGAAAAGACCTGTGCGCGGGCTGTAGGCGGGTGAATACCAGTTAGTGGCGCCCTCGCTGCCAGGATAGATGGCAGTTCCGTCCTCCGTTGGGATCTTTCCTGCCGCTCGAATCGGCCTGCCCTTTTCATCGAACCCGTTCATCCAGTTCACCTCAACGAAAGGTTTGCCCGACAGGAATTGGCCAGTCGCGCGGTCAAGCACATAGAAGATGCCGTTCCGGTTGGCCCACAACATCAGCTTCCGCACCTTCTTCTGGCCGGTTCTATCCGGCCATTCCAGATCCGCCAGCACTGGCACTTGTACGGAATCATGATCGAACTCATCGTGAGGGGAGAATTGGTAATACCACTTCAATTTTCCGGTGTCGGCATCCAGCGCGACGACCGAATCACTGTAAAGGTTATCCCCGGGGCGCGGATCGCCATTCCAGTCCGGTCCGGGATTACCTGTTCCCCAATAGGTGAGATTGAGTTCCGGGTCATAAGATCCCGTCACCCAGACGGAAGCTCCTCCGGTCTTCCAGGAGTCGCCTCCCCAGGTTTCGTGCCCAGGCTCACCGGGTCCGGGCACCGTATAGAATCGCCAAATCTCTTTTCCGGTGCGCACATCGTAAGCTGCCAGGAACCCGCGGATTCCGAACTCGCCTCCCGCGGTGCCTACGATCACTTTATCCTTTACTACCAGCGGGGCATGGGTCAACGCATAACCGGATTCCGCTTTGGCCACGGGGGTATCCCAAAGAAGATGGCCGTTCTTGGCATCCACCGCGAGTAAGTGAGCATCAATGGTTCCCATGAACAGCACGTTTCCCAGTATCGCCAGGCCACGATTAATATGGCCGCAGCAGGGCCGGGCATCCGGTGAAGGCTTGTAGGTATAAGTCCAAAAGGTCCTGCCGGTCGCGGCATCCAAGGCGACAATATCGTTGGGGGGCTGGACCGTGTACAAAATTCCGTCCACCACGAGTGATGTTGCTTCGAATTTCTCAAGAGACGAAGCCTGATAAATCCACTGAAGTTCGAGATCTTTGACATTTTTCGGGGTGATCTGACTGAGAAGGCTATAGCGCCCGCTAAAAGTAGTTCCGGAATACGTCATCCAGTTCTGCGGCTCCTTATCCGCTCCGAGAATTCGTTCGAAGGTAACTTGTGCGAACAGCGAACTGGCGCATAAAGATAAAAGGATGGCCCGCTTCACTGTCTGTTGCCTCCTCTGAGCGTAACGAGATAGGCCACAACGTCAGCCACTTCCTCACTACTCAACTTGCCTCGATAAGATGGCATTGGGGACTTCTTGACGAAACCGAATTCTTTCAGGTCCTTCTTTACAAAGGAGCGGAGCTGTTCTCTGGAATCCATCATTTGCACGGTAAACGTATCGAGGTTGAAGAGCCTTCCTGTTACTTCCATTCCATTTTGGGTGACCACGCGGAACGACCGGTTTTCGGGTAGGATTTCCGCATCCGGCTCTAGAATCGATCGTTCCAGTTGAGCAGCACGGCGAGCCACGCCAATGTCGCTGAGTTCAGGTCCGACATACGAGCCGTTTGCACTTACGCGATGGCAATTGAGGCATTGTCCTTTGCCTTCAAAAATGGCTTTTCCACGAGCGGCGTTGCCCAGCACTACGGTTTCGGGCGGCGCCGCGGACATGGAACGCAAATAAGCGATCAGCGCCGTCAACTCATGTCCGCGAAAGTTGCCGGGAGGCATGGCGGTTCCGGGGATGCCGTTCTTGATAATCTGGCTCAGCTCTTCGTCCGACGATGCGTGCTTGAACTTTCCGCGCGCCAGCTCCACACCAGGCACCGCGTCGCCTTCCGGGCCGTGGCATATGGCGCAATTGCCAATGAACAGCCCCTCGCCGTCCTGCACGTCCCCGGGGGTGTAGCCGTGCTGCGCAAACGACGGCGGAAGGAATAGGGCCACCAAAGCCCAAACGGGGAGGCTACGCATATTTTTCGGGACTCTGGACAATCATGCCTACTCCGCGAGGTCGAACGCCACCAACTCCGCCGGAAAATTCAAGCCGCCGATCGCGAGGACAATATACTGTTTGCCGTTCAGCAGGTAGGTTATAGGCGTGCCGGTCTGTCCGGCGGGCATCGGAACGGCGCCCATCTCCCTGCCCGTCGCTTTGTCATAGGCACGCAGCATGTTGCTCTCCTGGCGGGGCATGCTCTGGTCGCCGGCGATGAGCAGCGTTTTGGTCACAAGAATTCCAAAGTTTCCGGGACGCCCGGTGCGCGGGATGTTCAGGCCTTTGAGAGCCACGCTGTTGCGAATGTTATCGGGCGTCTCGCCGTGCGCGATCTGCCACAGGATTTCTCCCTTGTTCAGATCAATGGCGCTAATGCTTCCGTACGGGGGTTTTTCGACCGGCAGGCCTTGTATCGTGAATCCAATGCCGAATTCGGTTTCGTCGTGATTGTGCGACACGCTTCCTGACATGTAGGCCATGTCGGTGCGCTTTGGATCACCGGGGACCAGCCCGATGTTCCAGACTTCGCGCTGCGACGGCAGATAGGCGATGTGCGTTTCCGGATCGTAAGAGCCGCCCGGCCAGTTGGTACCGCCGCCGGCCGTCCCCATGGCGAGCGTGCCGTACGGACCTCCCGGCGTGCTTAAAACGCCCGGTGTATAAACAGGCCCGAGATGATATTTCGAAACAATCTGCTCGGCCTCCGCCCGGAGCTGCGGCGTGAAATCGATCAGGTCGTCGAGTGAGAACCCTTGTAGATCGTAAGCCGGAGGTTTCGTCGGAAACGGCTGTGTAGGGCTGGTCTTCTCGCCTGGTACCGTGGATTGTTCGACGGGCCGCTCTTCGATGGGCCAGATCGGTTTGCCGGTTACGCGGTCGAGGACGTACAAGAAAGCTTGTTTGCTCGGCTGCGCAACCGCTTTGACGGTCTGCCCGTTGACGGTGATGTCCACCAGCATCGGTGCGCAAGGAATATCCATGTCCCAGATGCCGTGATGCACCAGTTGATAATGCCACTTGCGCCGCCCAGTTTTCAGATCCACAGCCAGCAGCGTTTCACCGAATAGGCCGTTGCCGGGCCGATGGCCGCCATAAAAGTCGCCGGTCGGCAATTCCACAGGAAGGTAGGCCATACCCAGATCCTCGTCCACGCTGATCTGTCCCCACACGCCAGTGTTTCCCGTGATCGACGCGGAATCTTTCTCCCAGGTGTCATAGCCGAATTCGTTCGGGCGCGGAATGGTGTGAAAGATCCAGAGGCGCTTGCCGGTGCGGACATCGAAGGCGCGTACGTAGCCCCTGACGTTCCGCATAGTCTTTGGCGCCGCGCCCGGCTTGTGCGCTGCTCCCACGATTACCACATCCCCTGCCACAATCGGCGCGGCGTGCAGCCCGATCTCGCCGGTGGTCAGATCCATTTCCTGATCGTCATCGAGCTTGAGATCGGCGATCCCGCTGTTGCCAAAGCTTTGGATTCGATTGCCGGTTTTGGCGTCGAGTTCCACCAGGTGGTAGCCGATGGTGACATATAAGATGCGTTCTTCGCGGCCATCGGTCCAATAGGCGAGCCCGCGGCCCGAGAGTCGGCGCGGCGAAGCAGCGGCGCGAGGGCCCTCGTGCTCGCCATGAACCCACAGCAGCTCACCGGTGGCCGCATCGAGTGCGACCACGCTCCGGCTCGTGCCCGCGGTGGCGTACATCACGCCTTTCGCCACCAGCGGCGTCCCTTCAAAGTTGTATTCCGGGAGCGCGCCTAGATTTTCGGTCTTGAATCTCCACGCCACGCGAAGATTTCCGAAATTAGCGGTATTGATCTGGTCGAGAGGAGAGTAGTGCGTATTGCCCAAGTCGCCGCCGTAAGTACGCCACTCTCCGCTCTTCGCTCCAGACTGTCCATAAAGCACTATGGTCCAGGGCAAAGAAAAGACCAGACAAATGCAAGGATAACGCAATTTCTTCATGCTGTTCCCCGGTGCGCCATTGCATTCCCGTCAGTTTTACACCCGTTTCGGAACCTAGAACGTGATACGCGCTGTAAGTTGCACTGAGCGCGGTCCGGCGCCTTCGGCCGATTGCAGATTGCTGATTTGCCCGAAGCCTGACCCCACGGAACCTAGATCGAGATTGCCCGGCACGGCGTAGTTCGGATGGTTAAAAGCGTTCGCAACCGCGATGCCGATCTGAATACGTACGCTCTCCCTGAGCGAGATGCTTTTGAACAACGAGAGAGAAACTACCTGCTCTCCCGGACCAACTACCGAGCCCACCTGAGAATCGCCGAAGCGCCCGATATTATTAGGAGGAGTTGTAAACGCAGCCGGGTTGATCCACTGACTCAGCGACTGGCCGGTATATGGCGAAACGCCTGGTACGGTATCCGCGCGTCCGTCTCCCTGCAGTACGTTAAAACCAGTGCCAGAGGGATCATTTGGAGCTCGTATCGACATGAAAGGACCGGTCTGGAAAGTAAGTACACCTGCAAGCTCCCACCCGCCGATAATCCGATCCACCACACGATTGGCATCCGAGATGAAAGGCTTACCTTTGCCCACTGGCAATTCGTACAGGAACGTCCCGATGAAACGATGGCGATGGGGTAAGTTCGTGTTGCCATAGTCTATTCCAGGGTGGAACTGATCCGAAATATGCCCCCCCATCTCGGACGACCCGCCCGTGGGATTGTATCCGGCGCTGTCTGCGAGGTTTCGTGCCAGAGTATAACTCGCCTCAAACTGAAGACCCCCTGAAAAGCTTTTGTGGACAGAAACAGTGCCGGCGTTGTAGTTCGAGGTGCCGAAATCGCCGCGAAAAGCGACTGTCGACCACAACGGGAAAGGGGCGAATGCACTGGCAGCAGCGAAACCTATCTTGTTCGGAGGCAATTCGTCGATGTTATAAGAATTGCCAAGATCTGAGCTATGATTGCCGTCGTAAGAGAGCCGTATTCCCACACCCTTGCCTAAGTCGTGCTCCACAGTGAGATCCCATTCGTGTATCGTAGGATCTTTGAAGTGCAGCGGGAAACCGAGTGCAAAACTCTGGGTGCCCGGTTGAGCGATATCGGAAGGGAAGGGATACGGGAATGTATATGTCGGTTTTGCGCCCGCGATTGAATTGCTGAAGAATCCCAGATCTGTCGTAGCCACCGTTCCACCATCGTCGGCCAGGGCTCCCATCAGTCCTTCGATGAATCGCCCGTAGCCGCCACGGACAACGGTCCGGTTGTTATTAAATGGCCTCCACGCGAAACCGATGCGTGGCGAGAAGTCCGTCAACTGTGAATAACGCATGGCCTCGGGAAGGCCGAGCTGATTGGCAGAAAATATGGGAGTTGGAGCTATGGACCGGACAAAAGCTGAATTAACGATGTTGAATGCCGCTTGATTTGGAATCAGCACGGCCCCGCGCACCTCCTGGCCGTTGACGATTGAGACGTAGTCAGGCAGGAAATTCGTTATGTTGTTGAGGTGATCCTTCATCATGGGATGGTACTCCCAGCGCAAGCCATAATTAATCGTTAGATTTGAGGAGACTTTCCAGTCATCTTGGCCAAAGACGGCGTATGTGGGCGCCCAGAACTCATTATTGGGTTGAAGTATGGTGGCAATTTCAGTCGAGTCTGGATAGCCGAGTAGGAACGATTCGAATGGCTCATACTTCGTTGTCACTCCTCCGGAGAGAAGCGAACTCATGACAGAGCCGTTGAAGTTATATGCGCCGAGGCGATATGCCGCGTATGAGTTTTCATATAGCCCATTGAGATAGCGGAAGTCCCCCCCGAATTTGAGCGTATGTTTGCCCCTTGTCCAAGTTACTGTGTCCAGAAGCTGAATGGTCCGATTTGCGCCGTCCGCCGAGTATGTGCCAAAAGTACCGCTGGATGTACTCTGGTAGCCTGAAATGAACACTCCCGGCACCGCATCACCGGCAGGAATCGAGAAGCCCGGTCCTAAACCGAGTTCACTCGCGATTCCAGCTGCGGTAACACCAAAGCTATTCGAGTAATGATTTCCGGTGACACCGCCTTTGAACGTGTTAATCACCGTGGGCGAGATAATGAAGGTGTAGCCGCCCGTTACGGCATAATCGATTTCGGGTTCAGAAAATGAACCCAGCAAAGCCGATCCATTAGACGGAGCTTCAACACGGCGGTTCTTATATGTGACATGGAAATTGACGGATTGTCTGGAGCCGATCTGCTGGTCGATACGTAAGTCGTCCTGAGCGGTTTTAATGGGTGTTGGGAAGTACGCGGCGAAGTTGTTGGACGTCGCGCCGGGAGCGCCGAAGTTCGGGAGCGGGAATAGGTATTGCAGCATCTTCTGAGAGAGAGGCGAAATCTGGCTCTGAGGGACTACGGGGCCTCCCAGCGCAGTCAAATCCCCGGATCTCATTGCCAGAGACGGAACACTCTGAATTTGGATCGTCTGGTTCGGCCTGCGTAGCGCTTCAAAGGCGCCGAAGAAGAAGGTTTTGTTATGACCGTTATATACTTTAGGCACCGACAGAGGACCGCCAAGGTAAATACCGAAGTCATTCATCTTGAGGGTGGGCGTCGTATGGGTAAATGTATTGGCGGCGTTCATATAGCTGTTTTGGAAGTTCTCGAACGCTCCGCCGTGATAGGAATTGGTACCGCTTTTAGTGATAGTTGTTATGTCCGAGACCCCGCTGAACTCAGCGGGACCGATTACTTCACT
>JAFAWA010000201.1 GCA_019242155.1 Terriglobia bacterium
CCGGCTCAGAACGAAACGTTTTCGCATCTGGAACGAAGTGACCAAAGCATCTGCCCTCGGCTGATCACGGACGTCGTCATGATGACTGATTCGGGTAGGAGGCTCGTTCTGTCGGACCCGCAACTAGCTAACTTGACAATGCCTGTCTCCGCGTTGTAGGCCGATGGGACCGTGAAAGACGAGGTTTCCGGCCGTCGCGAGCGTGCCGCCGCCACCGTTCGTTCCCCCGGGCCCGGTTAGCCGCCAGCGCTCTTTTTGCGTTTTTGGATCCCAAGCCAGCGGGAATCCGCCGGTCGCTTTGGGTTGGTTTTCCGCGCCCTCAGGCTCGAGGGCGGGCGCGACCTTTGCCGGCTCGGCCGGGGGTGGCGCTGTCTGTCCATTAGGAAGACGCGGGCCGAGGCCGCCCTGCATTCCCCAGGTTGCCTTGTGACATCGCTGGCGAGACCGGGTCCTTCTGTTTCCCATTTCCGAACTTGCAACATTACCCTACAGGGAATCGAAGCAGTGAACGTAATACTAAGGGGCGAGTGAGATGGCTGGCGAAAGCCGATGCGGTTGGCCAGACGCTCTTTATCGGTGAGCTGTTCGGGCTTGTCGCCCTCTAATCCAAAATCAAAAGCGCATCGACTTCACTGGCCCCGAATTTCCCTTTCCCTGAACTTCGCAACGAACCGTTTGGTTTAGCGCTCTGACTGCCGCGCCCTAACCGGCCCCGAGCGTCCGGCATACACCGTGGCGCCGCTGTCGTTAACTAGTCAAGATGTCCGGTTTTATTAATTCGTCATTTGTCCGGTTTACGTTGTAAAGTGCAGCGGCCGTCAGGCCGCCGCTTTGGATCTTAGCTTCTCCTTGGAAGGGACACTAGTCGTCGGCGCGGTGGGAAAGTGGGAATCTCGCGTTTGCTGCGAGATTTCCAAGGGAGTGTGGAAGCCGGTGGAAACCTGCTTTTGGTTTTCGCCGGCTTCCATGCTCCCGCCTTTTCCACGGCGCGGCGGCTGCCTTTTGGTGCTGCCCAACTTCTCGCCTTCGCTGCTATACCGCCCCACTACGTGCGGTCCGTAGCGGATCGATACCGTCCCGTCTAGATGCTCGTGGATCGTGACTGTGCTCCCCGCCAGCGTGTGACGGAATTGCGTCTTATCGATCTGCCAATCCCGGCTCCCAATCGCCACCGTATTATCCTTGGCCACCACCCGCTCCGTCTGCACCGTGAAGACCCAGTTGAGGTCGCTCCGGCTGGTCTTCCGAAAGGCCGTCCCTTTCTCCGCCGCTGTTACCTGGAACTGCCGGTTGAATTGCGGAATGTACTCCGCCCGCAGAAACTGATTGGCCGCTTCTATGGTGGTGATCCCCCCCAACCGCAACTCCTGCGGTAGCCGCCCTTGCCACGTCCCAAAACTCCGCTCCGACCGTCCGCGCGCCTGCGGCGAATACGCTGCGATCATCTGGATCCCCAGCTCCTTCATCGCCCGCCCCACCTGCGTCAGCCGGCTCTTATCCACTTTTTCCCCCTCTTTCCGGGTCACGAAAAAGTGACTCCCCCGGTCGCTGTAAAGCGCACAGAATAGCCCCTTGGTCTCGATGACCTCCCGCAAGCCTGCCATCACCGTCCGCGTCGATTCTTCTTCCACCAACTGCGCGTAGTAGATCTCGCTGGTGGCATCATCCAGGATCACGATCAGGTCATACCAGCGCTCGTCGTTCAGCCATCGATGCTTACTTCCATCGATATGCAGCAGCATTCCTGCCAGTGGCCGCCGTGGCCGTCGTCGCCGGTGCGGTGCTCGCTTTCTCCGCTGCTGCACCAAATCCGCTCCCACCAGCGCCTGGTACACCCAGGTGTAGCTCAGTTGCATGGCATGCTCGTCTCGCAGCTTCTCGCAAAAGTGCCGTACGTTCAGATCGAAGTACTTCTCCTGGTACAGCGCCAGTACTCTCTCGGCGGTTTCCACTGGCACCCGATGCACGCTCCGCTTCCCGCGCCGCTGATCGAACAGCCCGTTATAGCCAAATTCTTGATAGCGCTGTCTGATTCGCCGCATAGTCCGGTCAGTTACGCCGGCAATTTCCGCTGCCGCCATCCAGCTGATCTTCTTCGCCATCGCTTTCAGAATCACGTCTTGTAGTTTCATCATCCGCTCCAATGCTGCGGCCGAGATACTCTCTGGGGTTTGCAACCTCCAGCATCCCGCCGCTACCTCGACCGGACAAATAGCAAGTTAATTGGACCGGACAACTGACATGTTAACGACACGTGTCCGGCAGTGCGCTTTACCCTGACCCTCTCCGATGATATAATTCCCTCCCAAATCCATTGGGTGATTAGGGAAGGGGATTCACGTGAGATCCAAAGAGCCTTCAAAGGTGTTAGTGGCCGGCCTTATGTTACTGCTGTCGGCCGGTTATGCCGTTGCACAGTCCGCCGGCACAGGTGCGCTCGCCGGGACAGTGACGGATACGTCCGCCTCGGTCATTCCGAACGTTCAAGTGACAGTTACCAACATCGACACCAATCAGGGCCGCACAACGATGACGGGAACCGATGGCACTTACAAGTTTGCGCTGCTGCCCCCTGGCAACTACCGTGTCCGGTTCACCGCCACCGGATTCAAGACAGCGGAAGTGCCGTCGGTAACTGTGAATGTTACCGAGACCCCGGTTCTCGACCGTATTCTGGAAGTCGGAACACAGACTGAGGCCGTGCTGGTCCAGGCCGAAGCGGCCGTCCTGCAGACGCAAAACTCCACGTTAGGAACCGTGGTCGGGTCCCAGGCCGTTAGCGCGTTGCCCCTCACCAATCGTAACTACACCCAAATTCTCAGTATGTCGGCCGGGGCCAATGTTAGTGTTAACAATGCTTCGGTCTTAGGTAGAGGCTCGCAGGACGTTAGTGTAAATGGAGCCAACACCAACCAAAACAACTATCAGATGGATGGTGTCAATATAGATAACTTCGCCGGTAACGGACTGGCGGCCGATTCGGGCATTTATGTCGGCATCGGAGTTCCCAATCCCGATGCCCTCGAGGAGTTCAAGATACAGACTTCCACTTACGATGCCAGTTACGGAAGAAATCCCGGGGCAAATGTCAACGTAGTAACTAAGTCCGGAACCAATACCATCCATGGTTCGGCGTACGAGTTCTTTCGCAATACGGCTCTAAACTCGATCGAGTTCTTTCGCAACCGCAGCGGCGGCAGCAAGCAGGTGCTGAATCAGAACCAGTTTGGAGGAACCTTCGGCGCTCCTATTAAGAAGGACAAGATGTTCTTCTTTTTTAGTTACCAGGAGACCCGTCAAATCAACGGAGTGGGTTCGCAAGGTTATTCCACCCCCACTCTGCCGCCCATCCCCGCCGGCGACCGCTCCAACACAGCGGCGTTTCAATCTGCTCTGGGCGCTGCGTTCTGTCCGCAAAATCACCCCGGGGATCCGCGCTACTCCACCACTGCGGGCGGCGTACAGGTCGCCTGCGACGGCTCGAATATCAACCCCGTCGCCATTAACTTCCTCCAGTTGAAACTCGCTAACGGCAATTACTACATCCCCGGTTCGACCAACGGAAATTTCCAACTGTCCCCCGTGAGTATGCCCGCCAGGTTTACGGAACACCAGGCGGTGGCCAACTTCGACTATGCCATGAGCCCCAAACAGAGCCTGGGAGCGCGGTTTTTTACGAGCCAGGATCCGCAGACTATTAACTTCACCAACGCCAACGGCGAGCTCCCCGGGACGCCGGCGAGTGCTCTCTACGCCAATACCAACGGCGTCCTGAAACTGACTTCGATTCTCAGCAACAGCATGGTGAACGAAGGCCGGATATCGTACCAGCGCAACGTCGCGTTCTTCACCAACGGCGTTCCATTTACCGCGACCCAACTCGGCATGACGCCCATCAATCCCGCGATCAACGTCATGAATCCGATCACTATTCAAGGGCTGTTCAATGCCGGCGGCGGTATCGGTGACGATGTCTTCGATCCTACCGATCAGTTCCAGGTCTCGGATACGATCTCCTGGTCACACGGAAAGCAGACCATACGCGCCGGTTTTGAGGCGGAGCATGTCAATTGGGATATCGTCTACAAGGGAATTGAGCGCGGAAATGTCACCATCTACTCTTTCCCCGATTTCCTGATGGGCCGCGCCGGATGTAATCCTGGTGATACGACGTGCAGCCCAGCCAATCCCGGCAACACGACCGGCACGGCACTCAGTAACATCGCGTCCTGTCTTTTCTGTGTCCGTAGCGGGCCCGATGGAATCATTCATGGCTACCGCGTAAACAATGTCAGCGCCTTCGTGCAGGACGATTACAAAGTCAACCAGCGCCTGACGTTGAACCTCGGAGTACGGTGGGAGTATGACGGAACGTTGAGCGACAAGTACGGCAACCTTACCGACGTGTGGCAGAGTCAGGTTCTGTCTGTTCCGGTACCCGGCAATTCGCCGGAAACCGGGAGCCTGGCCGGCTACGTGGTGCCTGCGAATTTTCAGGGGACGGTCCCTGCGGGCGTACTTAAGTCCAGCCGCAACCTGCCGGTCAAGACCGGTCCACCGCTCGACAACTTCGGCCCGCGCTTCGGCTTCGCGTGGCAGCCGCGGGATAACGGACGTTTCGTCGTGCGCGGCGGCGTAGGCATGTTCTATGATCGCGTCGGCGGTAATCTCTTCGTTCACTCCGTGGAACAGGGCAACCCCTATGCGGTAACGCTCGATTACGCGAGCACCGCCGCTCAACCGGCCAGTCTCCAGAACCTCTTCCCATCCACGCCGCTCGGCTTCGTGCCCCGCTGGGTGAATTTCGCGAATAACAACACCTCGAATTTGAATTTGCCGTTCATCGTAGAAAACCTTCACACACCCTTGGTGCGCCAGTACAACCTTACGGTGCAATGGGAATTCCTGCGGAACTGGGTGCTCGATGTAGGGTTTGTTGGATCGAGCGGAATCAACCTCGCCGACTACAACCACAACTACAATACAGCTCTGCTTGCCAGCCCCTCCAATCCGATCAACGGCATCACCACCAACACCGTGCAAAACGTAAATCTGCGCGTGCCGTACTTGGGCTTCGCGGCCAGCGGGTTCCAGGGCACGGGCTTCGACGGCATCACTAATTACAACAGTCTCCAGGCAACCGTGCGCAAGCGGTTTTCCTACGGCGTGACATTTCAGGCCTCATATACCTGGAGCAAGGACATGACGGACCTGGTAGGCTACGGAGCCAATTTCAATAACGCCAGCAACCTGGCCCAGCAGTATGGCCCTGCATACTTCAGCCGCCCGCAGCGCTTAGTGTTCAATTACAACTGGCAGCTTCCGTTCGGCCGTCCACGAGGTTTCGCCGGCAAAATCGCCCAAGGGTGGTCTGTGTCGGGGGTAACCGTCATTCAAAACGGTACGCCGCTCACCTTCACCGATTCTCGCGCGGGTACGATTTACGGAGTTTCCGGGCCAATCTCAACCACTCCCACCCTCAGCACCGTGACGTTCGCCCCGGTCAATACGGGCCGGGCACAACTCTGCTCCGGCGCGACCTACGGTTCTTTGACCACTTCCGGCGGCGTATCTTCCCGGCTGGGCGGAGCGAGCGGGAGCCCGGGCTACTTCAACACCGCCCAGTTCTGCCCACCGCCGGTGATCGGAAACGGCACTGACTATGGAGATTCCGGTGTGGGTGTGGTCGTCGGTCCAGGTCAATTCAACTGGGATATTTCGATCGTCAAGATGACATCAATGGGAGAGAAGCGATCGCTGCAGTTCCGCACCGAGTTTTTCAACGCGTTCAATCACCCGCAATTCAACAATCCCGGCACTGCCGACTCAACACCGACCACTTTCGGGGTCATCACCAATACCAGTGTGAACCCGCGGCTGATTCAGTTTGCGTTGAAGTTTCAGTTTTGAGGGCATACCCGCTCCTCCCGAAGTAATCGACGATGTGATTCGGCGAGGAGCGGGTTTCTTTGAATGCGAGCGGCCGGAGCCGATTTTCAAGCTTCCTCTTCGATCTCCTCTTCTTCAATCTCTTCCTCTTCGTCTCCCTCGCCCAGTCCGGTGCCGCCCATGATGTCCGCGGCGATCTCCGTCAGGTTTTCGTCAGCGGCCTCTTCCTCCTCGAGAGTCTCTTGGAGTAGGTCGGCAACTTCGGATTGACCTAACATCTCCGCCATGGATCGCGCGGTTCCATAACTTGCGATTTCGTAGTGCTCCACTTTTTGAGCCGCGGCGATAATGCCGGCATCGAGGACGGGCGATTTTTCGTTTTCGGAAATGATCCGTTCTCCCTCTTTCAAAAGTCCCTGCATGCCTTCACAGGTTTTGCCAGCAGGCTGCTCGCCCATCATCTGGAATACCTTGTCCAGGCGTTTGACCTGCTCTTTCGTCTCATCGAGATGCTCCTGGAGCGCTTCCGCCAGTTCTTCGGAGGAGGATGCGGCGATGAGTTTCGGTAATGCGGCCACGATTTGGTTTTCAGCGTCGTAAAGATCCGCGAGACCTTCACGGAACACGTCTTCAAACTTTGCGTTTTTCACGTAATTTCTCCCCGGTTTTATTGAAGCTAGTTGCCCTTTGCCGATTGGCTGCTTCAGGGCAGCATTTTTCCGCCCGTTAGGTCCATGACCGAGCCCGTTACGTAACTGGAATCACGAGTTGCCAGAAACACATATGCGGGCGCCAACTCGGCCGGTTGCGCGGGTCTTTCGAATGGACTGGTTTCGCCGAACTTCTTCACCTTCTCTTCGGGCATCGTCGAGGGGATCAGCGGAGTCCACACGGGCCCAGGGGCCACCGCATTCACGCGCACTCCTCGTTCGATAGCCAGTTCCGAGAGCGCCTTGGTGAAGGTTACGATTGCGCCTTTCGTACTGGCATATGCCAGGAGCATTCCGTTCGGTTGATAGGCTTGGACAGACGCTGTGTTGATGATGGCGCTGCCCGGCTGCATGCGTGGAATCGCGGCCTTGGATAGGTAAAACATTGGATAGATGTTGGTGCGGAAGGTGCGGTCCCACTCCTCCGAACTGAACTCTTCGAGTTTCTGGTGAGTCATCTGGAAAGCGGCATTATTCACAAGGACGTCGATACGGCCGAGATAGTCGACGGTGCGATTGACGCAATCATTGCAAAACTGTTCGTCGCGAAGGTCGCCGGGCAATTGCAAGACCCTGCGGCCGGCATCCTGGACCCAGCGCGCGGTCTCCTGAGCATCGTCCTCTTCTTCGGGAAGAAACGAAAAGGCAACGTCGGCGCCTTCGCGCGCGTAGGCAATGGCGATCGCTCTTCCAATTCCGCTGTCGCCGCCGGTGATTAAAGCCACTTTACCGGCCAGGCGGCCAAAGCCGCGATATGACTTTTCGCCGTGATCGGCTTTCTCGCGCATCGCGCTGTCGGACCCCGGCGTGGGCTGTTTGGGCTCATCAAACGGCGGTTTCTTATGTAACTCTCTCGGATCGGCTTCCGTTGCGGTTTGCTTGGGCATGTTGTCCTCCTGTCGAAAGGGCGTTATCGACCCCGAGTGTAGCCCCATATGAAAGGAAGATAGTGTCCGCTGCACCACAAGGTAACAACTGACCGCGGCGGAAGAGTTACTGTATGTGGTCTGAGATCCATTTCTGAAGAAGTGCCGCTACTTCCATATTGTTTTTCTCGAGCATCACCATATGGCCATTGCCGAAGATGCCTTGAGTTTCCAATCGTAAATAGGTATTTTTAACACCTGCCTGAGTCAGGAACTTTGCGGTGCAGTGGTCGTAAGGCGCGTGATAGGAAGACTCCGTAGTGACTAACAAAACAGGTATGCCCTGAAGGTGAGTGAGGCGGCGGGGCGGATCGGCCTGCTTGGAGCACGCAGCCAGATCGGGGCTATCGGGTTTGGTTTCGCGTACGACCTGGAGATCCTCCGGCGATTTCACCGGCGGATCATACGCGATCGGGATGTCGGTGATGCCCCAGGGCCGAGCCTTATCCTCATTCACTACGGCATTCTGAAAAGGCGGACCAGCGGGCTCGATGGCCACAATGCCTTTGACCAAGGCGGGGCGCGCGTCGGCGAGGAGCCAGCCGAACGGCCCCGCTTGGGAATGCGTCACGACAATGGCGGGTCCGATCTTATCGAGCAGGGCGGAACCTGCAACTTGCACGCCGGTCTGAGTTTCCGCATTGCCCGCGAGACCCTCCACCTGGCTCGCGTAGAATGCATCGAACACCGGGTCGCCGCGCCGGCCCTTATTCGGGCCACTGCCCGGCCACTGGGTGTGCTTCTTGGCCTGCGGCCAGGTCCCGTTCACTTCAGAGGCGGTAAACCGGCGCTCGACATCGGAGGCCGGGAGAATGGTCAGGGGCCCGTTGGTCGACGCATGCCAGGCCGAGCGGCCGCGCGCCGGTTGGTCCACCATGTAGACTACGTAGCCTTCTCCCAGGAAATAATCGGCCCAGCCCGGGCGGCCGTCGGGCGTGCCCATCCAATTTGTGGCGGTCTGCGATGCGCCATGGAAGAAGACCAGCGGGTACTTCCGGGTGACCCGGCGCGGACGCCACACTTCCACATACATCTGTCCGGACATCACCTCGACGCCGGGCGAGCCTGCGTATTTACCGGTGATGTAGAAGTACTCGCGGGTGGCTAAGGCGCGGGTTTGCGGAGAGGCAGCAAGAGTACAGATTGCGAGCGCCGCGGCGACGGCGGAAGTGACTATGGGTTTCATAGATCCACCCAGTGTATGATGGACCCTGCACCGGCGAGGAGAAGACTTATGCATCGGTTAACAGCGCAGTTGATTTCATCGCTGGCGACGGCCGGAGCCATGAGCCTTTTCGCGCAGTCACAGACGTCTGACCGGACACGCATGTTAGTCCATCGCGGCGGCGTCACGATCGAGGTAATTGCGGAAGGCCGCGGACCGCTAGTGGTACTGCTGCCATCGCTCGGGCGGGATTCGGAAGAGTTTGATCCGGCAGCGGAACGCGTCAGCGCCGCGGGCTTCCGAGTGTTGCGGCCGCAACCGCGCGGGTACGGCAAGAGCGCGGGGCCTATGGATAAGCTCACGCTGCATGATTTGGCGCAGGATGTGGCGGCGGTCATAGAGCATGAGAATGCGGGCCCCGCGGTTCTGGCGGGCCATGCCTTCGGCCATTTCGTTGCGAAGATGACGGCAGTTGATTTTCCCGGTCTGGTACGCGGAGTCATATTGATCGGAGCGGCTCGGAAGAATCCCGACCCGGAGGTGCAGCGCTCGGTCGCGATCGCCACCGATCCCACCCAACCCGAAGCGGAGCGTTTGCAACATCTCAAACGGGTGTTCTTTGCGGACGGCAATGACGCCACGCTCTGGCTGACAGGGTTTCACGCCAACGTGCGAGCAGCGGAGATCGTAGCGCGGGATGCGACGCCACAGCAGGCCTACTGGGCGGGAGGGAAGGCACCAATTCTGGACATTCAAGGTGATAAGGACCCGTACCGTCCGCCTGCGAGCGCGAATGAACTGGTAGCGGAGTTCGGAGCGGAGCGGGTGACGGTGGTGAGGGTTCCTCACACGGCGCACGCGATCATTGTGGAGCGGCCGGATGCGGTCGCGGATGCGATGATCGCCTGGATGCGACACCTGCGGTAACGCGTCGAGCGGGCGGGAGCCGGAATTCTCACTTCAGGTAGACACCGATGACGCCACGCGCTTCCCACTCGGCTGCGGAGCGCCAAGGCACTCCGCCGTCTTGAGGGCGATAGAAGCAGATGTTCTCATCGCCATAGTGATCCTTGAGCGCTTTGAGCCATTCCGCATCGGATAAGTCAGTCAGATCCTTTGGGGGATACCGCAGGTTGCCGAGCCATTTCATCGGAGACTCCTCCCTTTGTGTTCGATGTGCCGCGAGGCACTTTGGTTCTTTAGTGAGTTTCTTCTCATCGGAGTTACACTTGCCTTCACTCTTATATGGTCCGAAGATCCTATTTCTCAAACAGGCAAGCAGGCCGATTCATACTACAGGCCATCGTATTGGCTGCGGCGGTCGGTCTGACATGGGCCCAGCAGCCACCATATCCACAGGGACAGCCCTATCCGGGTGCGCAAGGGCAACCGTATCCGCAGAGCCCCTATCCGCAAGGTCAGCCGTATCCGCAGGGCCAACCCTATCCACAAGGCCAACCGCCTTATCCGGCAGGCCAACCGTACCCACAAGGGCAGCCTCCCTATCCTGCAGGCCAGCCCTATCCACAGCAACCGTACCCACAGGTTCAGCCGGGCCCGCAATTGGACCAGATGGTGCAGCGGATTGCGCTCGATCCGGACCCGCTTCTAGCTCAGATTCTTACCGCGTCGACGTTCTGGAATCAGATACCGGACGCGGCCTCCTGGGCAAATCAGCACGGTTATCTGAACGGCCCCGCCCTCTCGCAGGCGATGGCGGAGGACCGCTTGCCCTGGGACCCCAGCGTGCTCGCGCTTCTGCCGTTTCCATCCGTGCTGAGCATGATGGCGCAAGATCCGGGCTGGACGCAGGCGCTCGGGAATGCGGTACTCAGCAACCGCGCCGCCGTTATGGATGCGATCCAAAGAGAGCGGCAGGTCGCGATGCAATACGGGTACCTGCAGTCCAACAACTATGTCCAGGTGCAGGGCGGACCCGGCGCTATCGCAATTGTGCCGGTTAACCCCGGACTGATCTATGTTCCGGCTTACGACCCATACGTGGTATTTGCGCGGCCTCGTCCCGGCTTCTTTGTGGGCGGCGCGATTCGCTTTGGCCCGGGAATCACCATCGGGGCAGGCTTCCTTCCGTTTGGATGGGCGGGCGCCGGTTTAGGCTGGCGGGAGCATACGATTGTGATTGATCGCCGGCCGTGGGTCCGCACATGGGACAACCGGGAACATTTTGTCCATCCCTACGAGCACCCTGTCCCGCACTACGAGGGCCGGCGCGAAGAACACCACGATTCGCGGGGCGATCGCCGCGAGTCCCGGGGTGGGCGCGAGGAACGGCGATAGCGGATCGCGAGCTTCTACTTTCCGCTTTCCGACTCGGCGGTAAAGAGGGACATTCTACGGTCGTCCTCTTCGGAGAAGGATTTATCGGGCGCGAGCAGGTCCGCGCTGGTCTGCTCGGCGCGCGCGATTCCCTCGCGGGCGTGGCTGGTTGTGCGCAGCAGGATATGGTAGAGCTCATGAGCGGTCACGCGCCCGACTGCCCGGCCCAGCAGTTCAGCGCGCAGGTTGGGGGACGTGGCGGTCAGTTCCCGCGAGGTGAAGTCCCAAATTGAATCGCAAAGCACATCCGCGATGGGCAGTATCTGGCCGTCCGAAATATGCGTTTGACCCAATGGCTGCCCCTCACTGATCGGGTGATCGAGTACGGCGCGCGGCCGGATTGGCCGGGGCCGGCACTCGCCGCGCAGCCGGATGATCGCTAAGGGCGTACTGAATACCTCGCCCAACTCGCCTGGACCAAGCTTCCAAATGAGGTGGATGCCGGAGGGAGCTAGCGCAGTTTCCGCCTCCTTCTCCATGGCCTGCAATACGGCAGGAGAGGCACCGCCTCCTTCCACCTTTACTGTGAGAGTTTCTTCCGCATGTGCAAGACTGCCGACGAAACAGAACCCCAACGTCAGCAACAGAGCTGATTTCTGCATGGATAAGTCCTCGAACCCGGAGGCCGCGATAAGCATATCATAGGGGCCGCTGATTGTTACCCGACTGTGTACCGGACTGGTGATGCTTTGGACCAACGGCTCCGCGGGCGCGGATTGGTTCAGTAGAAGCCGAGGCGGGCGGACGCGCGGTGCATACGAAGTTGTGGAACGTTTATGACGGGGCGAAGCTAAGGCGAAACGGAACAAACAAAGCCAATTCGGCGCGGGCGCCCGGCGGATTAGAGCGTTCTGGATTTCAAAGAGCTTTGCAACCGAATATGAACCGGGACGTAAAAGACACAGCCATGCCGGCATTCAGAAGCGGAGAAGCGTGCTTTCGTGGCCGCTTTCGGCTTAATTGTAGTCTCCGGAAGTTGGGCTGACGTTGTGGAGCGAGGGTAAGTGGTTGCGGGGGAAGCAACAATTCCCGCAGCCGCCGCGTCACCGGGCGCGGGCTCGAGTGAGCGTAAACTGGACATCAGCGTTTTCGTACAGGGAGAAAACCATGGCGACGATTTCCAGGCGCGACTGCGCGAAAGGGTTGGCGGGTGTCACGGCGGCAGGATTTGCGGCCAGGCGGTCGAACGCGCAGCAAAGCGCTATTCCCCGGGAAGGGATCGGGGAACGGCTGCGGCATGTATCGTATAGCGATCTTGGCGGAAGGCCGGACAGTGTTCAGGTGATGCAGAACCGCGGGCACTTGTATGTCGGCCACATGTTCAGCAATGGAGTCACGATTCTCGACGCGAAGAATCCGCGAGAACTGAAGCCCGTGGGCTTTTTTACCGGCGGAGACTTCACCCGGACGCATCACCTGCAGGTTTCCGATGACCTGCTGCTCCTTGCGAACGGGGCGAATATCGTGGCGATGCAGTCTTACGACAACATACGCGGCTACTTTGAAAATGCTTTAGCAGACAGCATCACCAACCGCAAGAAGTTCCGGTCGGGGTTGAGCATACACGATATCTCGCGGCCGGCGGAGATGCGGGAGATCGCTTTTCTCGAGATGCCGGGTCTGGGGATCAACCGCCTGTGGTGGGCAGGAGGACGGTATGCTGCGGTAGCGGCGCACTTGGACGGATTCACCGACCATTTTCTTTGCATGGTGGATTTACAGAACATCACGAAGCCCGAGATTGTGGGGCGGTGGTGGATGCCGGGAATGAATCGCGCCGCCGGGGAGGCGTCCACTCTCGCACCGGGCCGGAGGGTGGCGCTGCACCACATGATTACGGCGGGGAATCGGGGCTACGGCGCGTGGCGGGACGGAGGCTTCACGGTGCATGATCTAAGCGATCCCACCCAACCAAGGCTGATCTCTCATATCAACTGGTGCCCGCCGTTTCCGGGCGGTACGCATACGCCGCTTCCGCTGCCGGGGCGGAAACTGGCGGCGGTGGCGGATGAGGCCAATGCTGAGAAGTGCGCGAAAGGAATGTTCCGCACTTTCCTGGTGGATCTGCGGGCGGAGGAGAACCCCGTGCCGATTGCGACGCTGCCGGCACCGAGCGAGAGGGACTTCTGCGCATTCGGAACCTTTGGACCGCACAACCTGCACGAAAACCGGCCGGGTACATTTCGCAGCGAGGAGATGCTGTTCGCTACGTATAATGTGGCAGGCGTCCGGGTGTTTGACATTAAAGACGCGTTCGCGCCTAAGCAGATTGCTTACTGGGTTCCGCCGCCGCCAAAGAAGCTGATCGATCCGCGGCCGAACGTGGCACTGGCCGCCAAGTCGGCAGATATTCTGGTGACGACCGATGGACTGGTGTATGTCACCGATTGGAATGCCGGGTTGAATGTGCTGCAGTTTGAAGGCTGAGACGCGGCGGGGGAAACCTTGTCAGGGTACCAGTACTGGGGAAGGAGGGCCGCCGAACTGTGGTCGCGCGCGTTTCTCTAGTACCACCTTGGCAACTCCCCTATTGCCAATACCTCCGCAACCCGATACAGTCTGGCAGACGCCTTTGTTTTACTCCTAAATGATCTCCGCCATCCCCAGTCCGGTAATGGCGTACTGGGGGTCTGAACTTTTTGATGGTTCTTAGCCGTGCTGACGAGGCCCGGAAGAAAGGTCCCAATCGAAAAATGAAGCGCATTCTGTTGATCACGCCCGACAAGACTCCGGATACGGGATACGCCCAGATGCTCCAGAACAAGGAGCGGCTACAGGGTCCTGCGTTGAAGCTGCGGGCGGTGATGGCGCCGGTGGAGCTTTCGACGCTGGCCGCGGTGACGCCTCCGGAATTTGAAGTCGATATTTGGGATGAGGCGGTAAAGGGGAAGATCACTTCCGAGACCGATCTGGGCAAGCAGTATGACATGGCCGGAGTGACGGGCTATCTGGCGCACGTGGTGCGCATGATTGAAATCTGCCGGGAGTTCCGGAGGCGCGGAGTGCTTACGGTGGCCGGCGGCCCGGCGGTTTCGGGGTCTCCCGAACGGTTCCGCGGTATCTTCGACATTATTTTCTTAGGCGAGGCCGAGTACACGTGGCCGCAGTTCCTGCGGGAGTGGGCACAGGGGAAACACGACTCCGAATACCGGCAGATCGAACGGCCGGATATATCGGATTCACCCATACCGCGCTGGGATCTGGTTCAGGATGTGGACACGGCGTATGTGACCGGGGGCGTCCAGACGACGCGCGGCTGTCCTTTCGACTGCGAATTTTGCGATGTGATCCACCTGTTCGGCCGGAAGCCGCGGCATAAGCCGATTGCGCAGGTGATCGAAGAGATCCGGTCGCTCGAGAAGCTGGGCGTACGCCGCATATTCTTTTGCGACGACAATTTTTACGGAAATCCGAAGTACATGAAGGAACTGCTGCGGGAGTTGATTCCGGTCAACAACTCGTTTGAACGGCCGATCGGCTACATGACGCAGATCACGATCAATGTGGCCAAGGACGACGAGGCGCTGCAGCTTCTTTCGGAAGCCAATTTCTGGCAGCTTCACATAGGCATTGAAACACCGCGGCGGGCCAGTCTGCTCGAGGTCAACAAGTTCCAGAACGCCAAGGGAGACATGGTTACGGACGTGCTTCGCATGGCCCACTACGGCCTCATGGTGAAGGCGTTGATGATGGTGGGATTCGACCACGACGATCAGACCATCTTCGAGGAGCTTTACCAGTTTCTGCAGAACGCCTGCATTCCGAGCATCCAGCTTTCGCTGCTGCAGTCTTATCCGGGCACGCCGCAGACGGCGCGCCTGCTGAAAGAAGGGCGCGTGATCGATATGGATCGCTACGCCGAGATGGATGATACCTACGGCGTGTCCAACGTGATTCCGAGAATGATGACGCGGGAGGATCTGTTCGAAGGCTTCCTGGCGCTCGAAGAGCGGCTGCGATCGTGGCGGGCGTTCGGCGACCGGCTGCTGGGCGCGATTCGGGCGGTGCAGTATGTGCCGGAGTGTGCAAAGAAGGTGACGCGTCCCGACCCGTCGCGGCTTATGGAGATTCAAGCATTGGTGCAATCGCTCGAGCCGGAGGCACAAGAGGTGGCCCGGGAAGTGATTCGCGAAACCTTACAGAAGGTGCCGTGGCTTGCGCCCAAGGTTCTGTACAAACTGGTTCTCCAAGTCGATAAACAGCGGGCGCTGGACCGTATGCGGCGGCGCTTGCGCAAACGGCTGGAGATCGAAAAGACCCCCGGATATCAGCACACCATTCTCGCGGCCGTGCAGATTCCGCCGAACTTTAAGAAGCTCTATAGAGAGCACTTCACCGTCACTCTCAACTGGCTGCGCGACGGACTTGAAGACCACCGGCTGACAGCCGAGGGGCTGGTGCGTGTTTGGAAGGATTTCGTGATTCGATTCGGCGCCACGTTCGAGAAGTTCGAGGACTACCACATGACCTCACTGCGGGAGTTGGTGAACCGCACGATTGAACAGGCGAATGAGGGGCAGTTTTCGCATACCAGGAGCGTTGCCCGCGTGGACAAAAATCTGAGCTCGATCGAAATTCGCCAGCTATCGGAAATGGTGATGCTTACGGTGGAACAGGATTTGAAGAGCGATCACAGCGAGGATGTGGTGAAGCTGACGCTCGGACCGGGCCAGACTACGGGAGCGGTTGCGGTCGCTTGAGATCGGCAGATTGAGTGGACGCGCCGTCCGGGCGCCGAGATTATTTGTGGGTTTCCGACAAGCTTGCATGAATCGTTACGCCATAGCGGCCATGGCGTATAAGGCCTTGATCAATACGCCGAAGCAAAAAACCATACGCTACTGCTTGGTAGCCACAATGGTACCGTGGAAAGGCTTCCCATGGATGTCGATGCCCGATTCCGTATCGGTGAACGTCTTTCCGTCCTTGCTGCACTCAATGTGATCGAACCTCGCTTTCTTGCCGCCTCTTGTGAAGGTGTTGTCTCGAACGAGCGGGCTAACAACCTTTGAGGTGACGCTGTCGAAGCGTCCCGTGCTCTCATACACCTGCCCGACGCCACCTTTGAGAGGAACTGTGAAGTTAAGTGTCCAGGGTGATCCGTCTGGCTTAACATCCGTGACTGTCCAATGGAGGTTGGCACCTTGTTTCTCGACGACCCCTTTCAAATTCTGATCAACGGGTTTCCATATGCCTGGAGACGGACACTGTGCAAACAGCGTTGTCGAGAATGCAGAAACCGCGAATATCGAAAATAGCTTGCCGATCATTCATTCCTCGAGTGTGGATTGTAACAAAGTCAGGAGGTCACTGGCCGATGAGGGCAGTGCATGTGGACCCCGTCGATGAAGATGCGCGAGGCGAAGCGGCCTGTTTGACGGCATAGGTCCGCGCGGTTCCTGGCGCTGGCCAAAAACCCGGTCGGTTTTGGGTCTTCGATGCCGGTTTGGCGGGCATTTCGGGATGCTCGTTTCGCGGGGCTTTAAGCTAATGCTTTCGGCCATGCGACCGAAGCATCATCAGGCGGCCACCGGTGTCGCGGTCCCGGCCAACGTCATCCGGTAATTCCAGGGCATCCACTCTCCCGGACGCACTCTCTGCGGGATGCCGGAGCAACTCCGTCAAGTAATCGAATGGGTTCAGTTCGCAAGTGTGTATCAGGCTCATGAAGAGATCCCCGACTCGCGGTCAGATCTTCCATCACCGGTGCGCTGTGCGTCTGGTGAAACGTTTAGCCT
>JAFAWA010000202.1 GCA_019242155.1 Terriglobia bacterium
TACTGCTCAAACAGGCTGGTAACACGGCTGCTCAGCACATCCAACTGCGGCCCCGGCTCGACTTTGTAGGAGACGGTGCGCACCACGGCACGGAAGAAGCCTTCGTCATCGGAGACCGAGACGACCTTGGCGCGTTCGACGCCTTCCACCAGAACCTTAATATTGCCGTCCGGCAGTTTGAGGCTCTGGACAATATTTACAATCGTCCCGACGCTATAAATCTCGTCGGGCTTGGGTTCATCGATGGAGGCGTCGTGTTGGGTTGCGAGGAAGATTTTCTTATCGCCTGCCATGGCCTCTTCCAAGGCGCGCACACTCGACTCGCGGCCCACGACGAACGGGGTCATCATATACGGAAAGATGACGACGTCCCGAATGGGCATCATCGGCAGACGTTTTGTATCGGACTTTTCCTTTGAGGTAAGCATTGTTCTCCGCAGGGGGGAAGTTCCGGCCCCTTCAGGTCCCCGGAATGAGATAGCCGGAAGCCGAGGATCAACCGGCCTTTTCTAATATTGTAAGACTGATCTTCTGGGACAGCACCATGTCTTTACTGACCTGGAACTCCCGCACCTTCTTATAGGACGGCAGATAATACATGAGATCGAGCATCAGATCTTCGAGGATCATGCGCAGGCCGCGGGCGCCGACCTTTCGATCCATGGCCAGGTCAGCAATCGCTTCGAGCGCCTCGTCTGTAAACTTCAGCCGCACGTTTTCGAATTCGAACAATTTCTGATACTGCTTGACGATGGCGTTCTTAGGCCGGGTCAGGATCTGGATGAGCGCCGAACGGTCCAGGTCCTCAAGCACCGCGTTCACGGGCAGGCGGCCGATGAATTCCGGAATGAAGCCGAACTTGATGAGATCCATCGGCTGCACCTGCGAAAGCAGGTCGATATCGCGACGCCCGCTGATGCCGGTGACCTTGCCGCCGCTTCTGTCCTCTTCCTGGAGGAAGCCCATGGATTTCTTTCCGGTCCGCTTGGCGATCACTTTCTCGAGGCCGACGAAAGCGCCGCCGCAGATGAACAGGATATTGGTGGTATCGACCGGGGTGAACTCCTGGTGCGGGTGCTTGCGGCCGCCCTGGGGAGGCACGTTGGCCACCGTACCTTCAAGGATCTTCAACAGGGCCTGCTGTACGCCCTCGCCCGAGACATCGCGGGTAATCGACGGATTCTCGTCCTTGCGGCAGATCTTGTCGATCTCGTCGATGTAGATGATGCCCTGCTGGCATTTTTGCACGTCGCCGTCGGCCGCCTGCAACAGCTTGAGGATGATGTTCTCGACGTCCTCGCCGACATAGCCTGCCTCGGTCAAAGTGGTGGCATCGACGATGGCAAAAGGGACGTCCAGGATCTTGGCCAGAGTTTGCGCCATCAGGGTCTTACCGGTGCCGGTGGGACCGATGAGCAAGATGTTGGACTTTTGCAACTCGACTTCGGAGTTCCGCAAGCGGTTCAAGTGAACGCGTTTGCAGTGGTTATAAACGGCTACGGCGAGTTTCTTTTTGGTAGCGTCCTGACCGATTACGTATTGATCCAGAAACTCTTTTACTTCCAGGGGCTTTGGAATCTTATTCGGAACTCCGGAAGCGGGTTCTGCTTTGTCATCCTCCAGAATGGAATTACAAACCCCAATACACTCGTCGCAAATATAGGCGCGCGGGTAGTCGCTGGGGGAGGAGATGAGCTTTCCAACTACGTCCTGGCTTTTATGACAAAACGAGCACCGTAAAGCATCATCCGATCCTGTGCGTTTCACACATTTTCTCCTCTTCCGCCCTGAGATCTGATTAGCGAGAAACTTCGCCCGATTTCGTACCCATTATCACTCGAAATTCATTACTTCGGCAACGAGATGCGCCGGGCCGGGGCCAAGTTGCCAAAGAGCAGTACCGGGTCACGCTGTTTTTCGGGCGCGTTCAAACAGGAAATTCAGCGTCTTTTCCGTTTGAATCTGGGAAGCAATCCGGCCCAGTGTGCCGTCCTTCTCAAATTTCATGTGGAGCGCGGCGACGGGCTCGCGCTGCTGCCGGGCGATCTTCTCGACTTCCCGATCGACTTCGTCACGCGTGGCGCCGATGGCCTCCCGGTCGGCAATGCGGGAGAGCAGGAGGGAAGCCTTCACTTCCCGTACGGCCTTGTCGCGCTGTGATTCCTTGACTTTCTCCCAATCGAGTTTGAGATTGCGGGGGTCCATCCCGTCGGCGGCCATAGCGCGCAAACTCTGCTCGACGCGATTGCTGATCTGGCGGTCCACGTAGGTCTCAGGCACCGGAAACTCATGTTGATCTACGAGCTTATCGATGATGACGTTTTTGGCGGCCTGCTGCGCCTCGTTCTGGCGCTGCACGAACAGCGCCTTCCGTACAGCTTCGCGCAGTTCGTCCACATTGCGATAGTCGCCCAGATCCTGCGCGAATTCATCATTGAGCTCGGGCAGATCCTTGCGGCGGACGCCCTTTACGGTAGCGCGGAACCGGACGGTCTTTCCCGACAGACGCTTGGATCCGTAATCTTCGGGGTAGGTGACCTCGAACTCCTTCTGGTCGCCCGGGGAGAGGCCGCGGAGGTTTTCGGTAAACGCCTCAAATGTATCGGCGCCGCCGATCTCAAGCACCATCTCATCCTGCTTCACGGGCTCGCCCTCGACGCCTCCGATACTCTCGAGAGCGACTACGGCGTGGTCGCCATCCTGGAGCGGGCGCGGATCGAGATTAACGTATTCGGATTTCTGCTCGCGAATCTCGGTAATACGCTGGACCACGTCGTCATCGCTGACTTCGGGATCGTGATACGGGACTTCGATATCGCGGTATTCGCCCAGTTCAATTTGCGGAACGACTTCAAACTCCGCTTTGAAGCGCAGCGGCTCGCCCTTTTCAAAGTGCACGTCGGTGATATCGGGCGTGCCGACCACATTCAGGTTTTCGGCTTCAAACTGCTTGTGCAGGTACTTAGGGATGAGGCTTTCGAGCACCCGCTGCCGGATATCGCCCGAGAACTGTTTGCGAATCAATGAGTCGGGAGCTTTACCGGGGCGAAAGCCGGGCAGCTTGGCTCGTTTCTGTACGTCTAGCGCGACGCGGCTGGCTTCGGTTTCCACTTCTTCTACAGGTATGGAAATCTCCAGCTCGTGCCTGCATCCTTCGATTAACGCCAAATGGAATTTACCTCAGGAAGAACTGAACCGGTGTAAGCACCATATTAACACGTACAATGGCTCTATCCGCATGATCGGGTTATCCATCGTGGCCGTATTAGCGTTACTGGGGCTTTGGGCGGCGGTAGTGAGGCGGCCCTAGCCATGCAGTTTGAATTGCAGCGGGCACTGCTCGATGTGCTTCTTCTCTGGGTGCTTACGGCACCGCACGAGTTCGCGCACGCATGGGTCGCGACCAGGCTTGGGGATGACACTCCCCGGCGGGACGGCCGCGTCACGCTATATCCGCTGGCGCATGTGGATTGGCTCGGGACCGCCATCCTGCCGTTCGTTACCTCGCTATTGGGAGGCGGTTTTCTCGGCTGGGGCAAACCGGTTCGGACGGACACATCCAAACTCAAGGGCGGGCTGAACGGCCTGGCGCTGGTGGCGCTGGCCGGCCCGTTCAGCAACGTGATTCTGGCGGTGCTGATGGGGGTGGTGGCGGTGCTGAGTCTGCACTCGGTCCCGGCGCTCGCGGGGTTTGCGCGGGAGGGGGTGCGGCTCAGTCTGTATCTGGCGATCTTCAATCTGATTCCGGTGCCGCCGCTCGACGGGTCGAAACTGCTGCTTGCGGCGCGGGTTCCCATGGCGATTTATGTGGAACTGGCGCGGTTCGGCTTCATGTTCCTCATCGTGGCGATCTCTCTATCGGACCTCGGACGGTGGATGAGCGAATGGAGCTACCTGGGGGAGCGGGCGATTTTCGGGATGCTGCAATAAAAACCGGACGAGCAAAGCCAATTTAGCGGTCGTGCCTGATGGGAAGCCGGGCCTTACTCGTCCTCTCAGAGGGTAGCTTGCGGGGAAGCGCCGATCGGGCGAGGCGCTCGCTAAGTGACGGGGCGCACTGGGTGTGCGCCCTGGAAATTCCCCGTGATCGCTAATTGCGGCGGAGCGTGCCTTTGATTTCCGCGAGGGTGGTCAGCCGGTCGGGATTCAAGCTGTGGATGGACATGATGCGCTCGGGTTCGAGTTTCAGGCGTTCCAGGTTATCGACGAAGACCATGGTCCCGACGACCGGAGGATCGGGCACCGGTTTATCGGCGGGCGGCAGGTTGAACATGTCGGCATAGACGAGAATCTTCTCTTTGGGAAGATAGCCGATGACCAGACCATCGGCGTGCGGCAGGCCCTTGATGAGATGGACTTCGAAGGTGCGGGTAGCGTCCTGGAAGACACGCTTATCGCCGGTGAAGCCTTCGATGTTGGGCTTCTTGCCGGATTTCGACATCGAATCGGGCGCGAGGGTGCGGGGCGCGGAGAGGGCGCTCATCAAGAAGGCCTTATTGACTTCGGGCGTCACGATGGTGATGCCCTCGGCGACGACCGCCGGCAGGCCGCTGGTGTGGTCGAAGTGATGATGGGAGATCACGCCGTAGCGAATGGGTTTATTGGGAATGACCCGCTTGGCTTCGGCAATGATCGCCTGGGCGCGCGCTTCGTTTTGCGGTCCGGGCTCGAAGAGCAGGATGTGATCGGAAAATTCGACCGCGAGCGAATTGTATGCGCCGTTGAGACGATAGACGCC
>JAFAWA010000207.1 GCA_019242155.1 Terriglobia bacterium
ACCGGATCGCCGAGGTGTTTTTCCTTCAAAACAACTACCAGTCGGCCGCGAATGAGTTCCGCGAAGCCTTAAACGGCGACCTTCAACCGAAGTGGACGGAAGTGTGGGCGCACATCAATCTCGGCAAGCTCTTCGATATCACCGGCCAAAGAGAACGCGCGGTCAATGAATACAACCTTGCTGTGCGCACCAAGGACAACACGCAGGGCGCTCAGGCCGAGGCCGAAAAGTACTTGAAGACTGCTTACGAGCGGCAGCGCCGGCAGGAACAGTAGTGCGGTACCAGTTTTCCTAAAGGCCAGGGCTGCGCGATTTGTTCGGATGAGCGGCGGCTTGGCGTCGCTCGCATGGCTACGCCTTCGGCGCGCATCGCCTCAGAAGTGATTCTTCAATTCGGCGAAGGACTCTAGAACCAGCAGCCGTTCACTTGCGGGGCGGATCTCCTGTTTTTCAAGTATCCACGTGTGCGCGTGCGGCACGAAGACCGCGTTCAGGCCGGCATCGAGAGCCGCGTTGACGTCGGACTTGGGACTGTTGCCGATCATCCAGGTGTGCTTCGGATCCATGGAACGTTCCTCTACCAGCTTGCGGTAAGCGGAGGGATCCTTCTCCTTCACGATGGCCGTATGGTGAAAGAATGCGCCGAGGCCCGAGCGCTCGACTTTCAGCTTCTGCTCCTCGGGGTGACCCTTGGTAAACAGTGTCAGTTCGTGGCGTAGCGAAAGATACTCGAGGGTTTCAGGAACACCCGCGATGACCTCTATAGGACATTGCAGAATGCGCTCGGCAAATCCCAAGACGATTTTGAGATCCTCTTCACTTACAGCCCGCTCGGCAAGGTGGTGGTAACACTCGCGCAAATTGCGCGCGAAGTTGAGAGTGCCGTAGCCGTGGATTTTGCTGTTGGTTTCCTCAATCTCATCGAGCACGGCGCGCACTTCGGGGGGCGAGAGAGAAGAGTGGCCGAGGAAATCGACGAACTCATCGAAGGCTCGTTCGAAGTAGATGTTGTTCTCCCATAAAGTATCGTCGGCATCAATGATCAGGTGGCGGCGCATGAACTATTTAGCGGCACGGGGAGCGAGATGAAACGGGATGTCGAAGACGGCATCCACTTCAATCGGAGCACCGTTGCGCAGTGCCGGTTCGAACTCCCATTTCGCGAGTGCCTCGCGGGCGCTTTGATCGAGGCGAGCATCCAGGTGCTCCAACAGTTCCACTTCGTCTACGGAACCGTCCTTGCGAATGACAGCGGCCAGGCGCACTTTGCCTTCGACGCGCTCGTCGGCAGCGGCGGTAATGTACTTGGGGTCGACCTTGCGCAACGGAAGAGGCGGCCTGATCCCGGATGTCTGAGCGGGCGTGCTGCCGCGCTCGGCAAACCAGACCAGCCAGCTTCCGGAGTAACTGGTGACGTTGGGCATCTGAATGGCGAGGCTGTACACGGCCCGTCCATCGAAGCGCGGATCCGGCGTGGCCGAGACTCGGAGCGCGCGGGGCTCATCCGCCGGAGCAGAACTACCCTCGGCGATGCGCGCGGCCCGCGCAGCTTCGAGCAGATTCCGGCTGGAAGTAGGCGCTTCCATGAGCCCTGCGATCAGCGCCGGCGATTTCTCGGCGGGAGTAGGGGCGCCGCTGCGCACGAGCAGACCGGGAATGCTGAGCTGATCCTCGCGCGGTACGTCGGTGCCGCCCTCCGGACGAGGCTTCGGGCCCGCGGAAAATTCGGCCTGCTGCGAGGCCTTGGGTTGAGGGATGTCGGCAGTGCGAGCCGGCGCCAGACTGACAATGGCGAGGGAGGCTTCCGGCAATCGCGTGGACGGCAACGCGGGTGCATCGGTCAGCGCGGGCACGAGAGATGAAGAAGCCTCGTGCTTTTCGGGAGGCGGCACAAACTCGCGGATGGGCTTGGACATGGCGACACCGCTCAGCACCCGCGTTCCCTGCACTGCCGGCGCGGGTAGCTGCGGAGCGGCCGGCAGGCTCACCAGTTGCGGATCGTGAACCGCCTGGACGGGCGGAATAAACGTCTTCCGCGCAGGCTGTAGCGGCGGGAGCAGCCGTTTGGCGGCATCCAAGCGGCTCGCGGCAGCAACAGTCAACTCGGGCGCGGCGGGCAGGACCGGTTGGGATGGTTTCGGTGCCGCGGCTACCGGAGGCTCGAAGGCGCGGATGGGGCGAGCAGGCCGCGCGAGCGCGATCACGTTCGGTGACGGCAGAACTTTGGGGGCGTCGAGCGCGGGTGCGGGCGTCCAGATCAACTGCGGCGGCCGCGAACTGTCCTGTCTTCCGGCCGCGAGTTGCTGAGGCGCATGGACGCGCGCGCGCGGCGGGCGTGGGTCCTTGGCGCGATCCGCGGGCGAAATTTCGGGCAGGCGCTGTTGCAGGTTATACCAAACGATCCGGTTCGAATGCGGGCGGATCTCCTGTTCGTAAAGCCCTGGCCGCTTTTCGGGGACCAGAGGGCTGAGAGCGACCCAGGCCAACGCAGAGACGTGAACCGAAGCCGACAACGTAAAAGCGAGCGGACGCCGCAGTCTGTGGGGATCGAGGCGGACCACCAGCCGCATGGTTAGGTCTCCACGTGCCTACCGCCGTGGCCGTTGGTCGGCGCTAAGGCGCGCAGCCGTTCGACCGCGCGTTGCTTGGGGATGTATTGCTCGAGATACTGATTCAACTCACGCAGCCGTCCGATTTCCGAACGCTGGCGCAGAAGTGTGTTGAGAAAGTTGAGATCGGGAATGGCCTGGGCCAGTTGGAAGCTGAGGTTGGGGTCCTTCTCATCGGGGTCGGCAGCTTCGCGCGCGGCGACCAGGCGGCGCAGCTCCTGGAAATGAGTGAGCGCCTGCTCGCGTAATTCGGGCGGCGCGGGATGGAAATCTTCATCCTCGAAATACCGCACCTCGGCTTGAAGGTAGTCCTTCTCTTCATTCAGAGACAGGACCTCAAAGCGGCGGCGTCCCCGGGTGAGGATATCCATGCGGCCGTCGGGATGAATCTCGGTAAGCTTTTCGACGACTACAGTGCAACCGGCATTCACGATGCCGTCCTCCCGTGCGAGCACGATACCGAATTCGGAGTTTTCCCGAATGGCGGTCCCAACCATCTCTTTGTAGCGCTCCTCGAATATGTGCAACGGCAGCGGCGTGCCCGGGAAGACTACGACCTGGAGCGGGAACAGCGGGAGCAACCCCGACGACATGGTACTATTATGGCGTTTTCACGAAGCGCCGCCAAACAATTTCGTTCGGCAGTGCGCAAAAAACATGAAGATCGAAGGCAGTGTAGTGCTCATCACGGGAGCGTCGCGAGGGATCGGCGCCGCCGCGGCAGCAGAGTTTGCGCGGGCGGGGGCGAAGCTTTCTTTAACCGCGCGCGACAGTGAGGCTTTGGGGAAAGTTGCGCCCGCGGATGCGTTGATTACGGCCGGAGACATTACCAAGGAGGCGGTGCGCGAACAGATCGTCGCCCGCACGTTGCATCGATTTGGAACCATCGATATTCTGATCAACAATGCCGGCGCGGGACTCTATGGTCCGTCGTGGAAGGCGGGGATGGGAGACATCCGCTGGTTGATGGAACTCAATTTTTTTGCGCCGGTGGCTATGGTGCAGCAGGTTGTGCCGCACATGCGTGCGCAGCGCACGGGCATGATCGTCAATGTAGGATCGATCGCCGGTAAGATACCCCTGCCTTGGATGAGTCTGTACAGCACTTCTAAATATGCATTGGGCGCCTGGACGGAGAGCCTGCGGATGGAACTGAAGCGGGACGGCATTCACACCATGATCGTGTGCCCCGGGTACGTCACGACCGAATTTCAGAACAACGCGCGCGGCGGCCGGGTTCCAGAGAAGGTCGTGCGTGGACGGCGGCTCGCTATCACAGCGGAGCAGTGCGCGAAGGCGATCCGGCGCGGCGTAGAGCGCAACGCGCGGACCGTGCTCACCCCGGCGGGAGGCTGGCTGCTGGTGGCGGCGATGCGTTCATTTCCAGGCTTTGTAGAAGCGCGGCTGGCAGGGATGATCCAGAGCGAATGAACCTGCGGCTCAAGCGCACACCAGGCATCTACGTGGTGGGATTCATGGGTTCCGGAAAATCGACCATTGGACGCTTGCTGGCCCACAGGCTTGGCTGGAGCTTTTTCGACATAGATGAGGAGATCGAGGCCGCGGAGAAGAGTTCGATCACAGCGATTTTCGAGACGCGCGGGGAACCGGAGTTCCGGCGCATCGAAACGGAGATTCTGCGGCAACACGTGGCTTGGGTTGAGCGGGGACGCCCGGCGGTTTTGGCTCTGGGTGGGGGCGCCTTTTCGGCGGCGGAAAACCGGCGCATCGTGGAGAACAACGGCCTCAGCATCTGGCTCGATTGCCCTTTGGACGTGGTGTCTCGGCGAGTGGCGCCGGAATCGCACCGGCCTCTGGCTCGCGACCCGGAGAGATTTGCGGAACTGTACAAGACGCGCCTTGAAACCTACAGGCTGGCGGACATCCGCATCCCGATCACAAGCGATGATGCGAGCGTGGCCGTGGAACAGATCTTAAAGCGTGCTGAGTTCGCATGAGCGTGCGCGTGCTGCGGCGGCAGGCGCTCGCAATCTTCCGGGCGGCGGTGGCGGCCGCAGATCCGGTGCGGGCCGTCAAACGGCACCTGCAGAATCTCGACGTTTCCCGGTTTCGGGAAATCTATGTGGTGGGCGCGGGCAAGGCTGGCGCTTCGATGGCACAAGCGGCGGAAAGCGTGCTGGGCCGCCGGATCACGGCCGGATTGGTCAACGTCAAAGACGGACATATTGCCAAACTAAGGCGGATAGAGCTGAACGAGTGCGGACATCCTGTGCCGGATGAACGCGGGGTGCGGGGAGCGGCACGAATCGCAAAGATGGCCGAGAGCGCCGGGCGCGAAGATCTAGTGTTGTGCCTGATTTCAGGAGGGGCTTCGGCCCTATTGCCGCTTCCGCCGCCGCCCATAACTCTCGCGGAGAAGCAGGCGGTTACGCGTTCTCTATTGGCATGCGGCGCGGATATTCGCGAGTTCAACGCAGTTCGCAAGCACCTGTCGCTTATCAAGGGAGGTCAACTGGCGCGGCTCGCGTGGCCGGCGAAGGTCGAGGCGCTTCTGTTGTCGGATGTAATCGGCGATGAACCGGGAGTGATCGGTTCCGGACCGTCGGCGCCGGACGCAAGCACATTCGGGGAGGTCGCAGCGATCTTGGAGAAATACGGAATCCAGGGCAAGCTCGCGCGGAGCGTGCGGGAGAGAATCAATGAGGGCGCGCGGGGCAAGGTGGCGGAGACCCCGAAACCGGAAGACCCGATTTTCAAACGCGTGCGGAATACGGTCGTAGGAAGTAACCGCCTGGCTCTCGACGCCGCGGCGCGGCGCGCGCGGGAACTGGGTCTTCGGACGCTGGTGCTTTCGAGCGAGATTCAGGGAGAAACGCGCGAAGTGGGCCGCATGCACGCGGCGATTGCCCGGGAAGTTCGAAAATCTGGACGGCCCGCTAAACCCCCGGTGTGTATCATTTCGGGCGGCGAAACGACAGTCACGCTGAAGGGGGAAGGGCTGGGCGGGCGAAACCAGGAATTTGTTCTCGCGGCCGCGATCGATATAGACGGCTTGCCCGATGTGGTACTGCTGAGCGCGGGGACGGACGGGACGGACGGACCTACCGATGCGGCGGGCGCAATCGCCGATGGAAACACACTGGCGCGGGATCCCCGCGCAGCCTCGTTTCTGAATCATAACGATTCGTATCACTATTTCGAGGGGCTCGGCGACTTGGTGAAAACCGGCCCCACATTAACCAACGTGATGGATGTGCATCTGATGCTGATAGGATCTGGTCAGTGAGCTTTTGGCGCCGTAAGGTAATTGAGTTCGCACTCGATCACGAGACCGAGGGCCATATCGATGCGCAGCGAAGCTGGATTGGGCGCGAGCCGGACAATCCGGTACCATTCCGCAATCTGGCGCAGCTATACCGGCTGCAGGGACGGCAGGAAGAGGCGCTGGCATTGCTGCTGGAGGCAGTGCGTCTCGATGTCTGCTATGCTCCGGCCCACTTGGAGCTGGCCGAACTCTACGCCGTGCGTGGCGACATGCAGGCGGCATGGCGGCATGCCCGGCTGGCGGAGCGGAACGGAGACTCACGGGCTGTAGAGCTACTGACCCGTCACTCGGTGGCGGAACTGTAACACTAAAGTTCGGAAGAAAAATGATATTAAAGGTACCAGACTGTACCTAATTTCATGGATTCTTATGGAGTATCGTTGCATACTCAGGTTGGACGGAGCGTAGTTTGTCCGATTGTCAGCTATGGCCCTGGAAGGTAAGCTGAAAGCAGGCGACGTGGCGGTTCGCCGGCACCCACTAAACCCAAGCAAGGAAGTTTTCGAATGAATTGCCACGACGAGTCCGTCTGTGCCCTGCTAGTGGGCGATTTCCATGAAAGCCGGTCGCTGATACGGGAAGTTTTTCGGGAGGCCGGTTGGCGCTTAATCGAAGCGCGCGATCGTAAGGGAGCTAAAGAGCATTTGCAGCGCGATTCTGTTCAGGTACTCATCATGAACAGCGAGGTACCGGGCTGGCCGTGGAAGACGGTTTTGAAAAATCTCGCCCGCATGAACCAGCCGCCTCAACTGATCGTGACTTCCCGGACGGCGGATGACCATTTGTGGTCGGAAGTATTGAATTGCGGCGGCTATGACGTGCTGCCCGAGCCGTTCCGGCGTGATGAAGTGGAACGGGTGGTAGCTTCGGCCCGGCGGCACTTTGGGCCGCAAGCGGTACGCTTCGCAGGTTGAACTGGGCCGCGCGATTCGCTCACGGATACGAACCCGACTTACTCACCGATACGACCGCGACTTACTCACCTAAGTCCGCGAACTTCACCACCAGGGAGACTCTGCGGTTTCGCGGATCGTTCAAATTAGCCGAGTTTAACGGACGCCGGTCGGCAAAGCCGCGCACTTCGGCGATCTGTTTGGGATCGACTCCGTTGCCCTGAAGCAGGCGGCGGGCTGAATTGGCCCGGTCTGCCGCTAGTTCCCAATTCCCATAAAGGGTGGATGGGACAGCGTTGCGAAACGGTTGCGCGTCGGTGTGGCCTTCGATTACGAACTCATTCGGCATCTTTCGCAACTCGCTCGCAAGAAAATTCACGAGATGCTCACCGGCGGGAGTGGGAACGGAGCTTCCGGTCATGAAAAACATGCCCTTCTCGGTTTCGAGCAGATCGATCCTCAGGCCTTCGCCGGTCACGGTGAACAGCACGTTCTGCTGAATAGTGCGGAACTCGGGCACTCGCCGCAGAGCTTCTTCGACGCGCTTCAGGGCGTCGTGAACATTCTGGTGGTCCACCCGCAAGCTTTCGCCGGAATCGGCGCGGCCGGCGCCTAGCCGACGAGAGTAGGCTTTCGGGTCCTTAAAATAGCCCTGGACGCTCTTCTTTACGCCGGCGCTTGCACTCATCAGCCAGAGCACGATAAACAGCGACATCAGGGCCGTAACGAAATCCGCATAGGCAACTTTCCATGCGCCGTTCTTTCGCTTTTCCGGATACCTCCGGCGGATCAGGGGCGCCGCGCCCCCGGAATCGGGCGGTACATTAAGCCTCGGCATATAGTTCCCTGCCTCGCGGTGGCGGGATGGGCGGAATTACGGCCTCGCGCCGGACTTGAATCTCCATCTCGTCGAACTCGGGACGCCATTCCTGCGGAATCGACCGGCGGCCGTATTCGATTGCGAGGATGGGCGTGGCGCCGCGCGCAAACGCCACAGTAGCGGTCCGCAATACTTGAAGGTGCTGGCTATCGGCTTCGCCCGAGCTTTCAATACGGGAGGCTACAGGCCCGACTACTCCGTAGCAAAGGAAGATCCCGAGGAAGGTGCCGACCAAGGCGGCCGCGACCTTCTCACCGACCTGCTCCGGTGCTCCTCCGATCGACTGCATTGTAATAACGACGCCCAGAACCGCCGATACTATTCCCAGGCCGGGCAAGGCGTCGGCAATGGCGCAGAGCGCGCTCACCGGCTCGTGCCGGCTGCGGCGTTGGATTTCGATGTCCAAGTCCATCAGGTGATCGAGTTCCTGCGCCGTCGTAATCCCTATGACCAGCATGCGCAGGGAATCACACAGAAAGCGGAGGGTATTGCCGTCTTTGAGCAGCTCCGGGTAACGGGAAAAAATCGGACTTTCGGCGGGTTTCTCGACATGCGGCTCGAAGGCCGCGGCACCGGCACGCTGCATGTAGGTAAACACTTCGTAGAGCATCTGCAGCGATCTCAGGAAGGAGAGGCGGGTACGGCGCGGCCCGCGAAGGATGCCCGCCGCTCCTTGAAACATTTTCTTGATTACAGACGGGCGGTTGGCGACCAGGACGATGCCGCAAGCGGCGCCGCAGACGATCAGCAGTTCGGCAGGTTGGAACAAAACATAGGGGTTACCGCTTTCGAGAATGTAGCCGCCAAACACAGCGGCCAATACGAGGACGATTCCGGCAAGAGCCAGCATAAATGGTGAGCGCTTTGAGCCTCACCACTCATATCGGCCGGAAAAGGGAATTCAGCTTGCTTTTTTGGGCCCGGGAAACTCGATGCAGTTGCCTGGGGCGGCGGCCCGAAATCCTTTGGTGACCTGTGCTCGAAACCAACGGTGCACGTTGACGGTGGCTGCGTGGATTTCTTCATCATGACTGCCCAAACAGATGTCGCAGTCTGAGGACCACCTCTCGAATTTGCGGCGTGCGGATTTCAGATTGTGAACGGTGATGGAGGTTAAGATCATATCCTTGCCAAATCTCAGATGAGTAGCGCGCGGGGCGGGCGCGGTAACGATTGTCAGCCCGGAAATCTGTCTCTGGGCTGCGGTTCTAAAATTCCTGGGCTGCGCTTATCGCAATGGCTAACGGGCCTGGACCGGTTTCAAGGATTCAACGACGTGAGTCTTCGGGGGATTGGGCCCCCCTTTCTCGAACCGGCAGAGGGCCAAGCAGCTTTTGTTTTTACAGATTGTACAGACTCGCTTGGTCGCCATACGAAAAACTACGGTATCCCGATTAAGTGTTGCAATCAACAGGTCTTATGCGGGCAGGGGGGCGCTACCCCCCGGTGCGGGTATGGCGAACTTCGAACTTTCTCCCGCGCCGACACCAATATGGTAGGCTCACTGGACGGACCCAGTAACAACTTCCGACGAAGGGCCCGAAATCGAGCTTATGATCTTCGCATACGATCCAAGCACCAACCCGCTGAACAATAACGAATGGTCGTTTCCGCTGCTGGAGTGCATTCATATAGCGGGCTTCACCTTGTCCATAGGCACGATCGCCATTGTGGACTTCCGGCTTCTGGGGTTGAGCGGCGGGTCGAAGCCTGCGCAACTATTAAAGGAGACCGCGCCTTGGACTCTGTTCGGCCTGATCGTGATGCTGCTTTCCGGTCCCCTCATCTTTTCGTCGGACCCGGCAATGTACCTGGCGAATCAGTCGTTTCGATTCAAGATAGGGGCAATGGTGATCGCCATTCTTTACAACTACACGATCCATCGTAAGATCGCGCTGGCTAACGCTTCGCCGGGTGTCAACAAACTGGTGGGACTGGTATCGCTGGCATTGTGGGTGTCGGTGGTCGCGGGCGGCCTGTTCATCGCGTTTGTGTAGGAGCGTTCATGTCTATCGCCGAATCCATTCAAAGCATTGGTTTTCTGACGGAGATCCGCGAGTCCTCGCTGGTGTATCCCGTCATCATGACCACCCACCTGGCATGCATTGCGGTTTTCGGCGGGATGATTCTGATGACCGATCTGCGCCTGCTCGGCCTGGCCATGACGGACCGCACGGTTACCAGTGTGGTGGATCAATTTCGCCCGTGGAAGCGCGTCGGCTTCGTGATTATGGTGACGATGGGACTGCTGCTGGCCACCTCCGAAGCGGAAAAGTACTCCGGTAACCCGTATTTTTGGGCCAAAATGGTCTGTCTCGCGCTGGTGGGGGTGCACGCGCTGATTTTTCGTCCGCGCGTTTATAACAATACCGCCACCATGGATAAAGCTCCATCGTTGCCCGGCGTCGCCAAAACGGCGGGGGCGCTTTCGTTAATACTTTGGCTGAGTGTGCTGACGATGGGCCGCTTGATCGGGTATTACGAAGGGCCCAGGAACCCGCAAGCGTACCAAACGCGCCAACCGGCGGTTCAGCTTACGGGGCTCGGCCGAGTTTCGCGGTGAACCACCGCGCCGCGCACATAGCGCCGGACCTGCAGCATCACCATTACCGCCGACCCGAGCGTTAAAGCTCCTACGCTGACGTGAGTGATGGAGGAGATTACCCGGACGGGGGACGTCTCGGCCGCCATCAGGCGCACGATAAATGCGGTGAAGCCCAGAAAGACCTGAATGCCGGTGACGATCATGAGGGTAATCGCGCCGGCATGGAGGACCCGGTGGTTGGGGGCATGGTGGAGCAGACACATACCCAGTACAAACAGAGCCAGGGCCACGACGAGCGCAAATCCGATGTGCGACAGCACGCCTAGCAGGTTGTGACGCACCGCCGCGCCTAGAAGCACCTGCACGACGACTAAAGCGAGCGCGAGCGGCGCGAGGGTATTCATCGGGGGGCGCATCCGATCTTCAATAATTTCACCATCCCGAGACCAGGCGGGCGAAGTCAGAACCGCGATTCCTACCATAACGCCGAACAACACGTGCGCTAGTACGGCATGCACGAAGCCGGCGGATGGCGCGAGTATCCCTAAAGCGGCCTCGACCACGACCAGTGCTACCGCGGTCCAACCCAACTGGGAAACCCACGGGCGATCAGAGATTGTCGAGAGCCGGATTGCGGCGCCTAAAATCAGCAGCCCGGTAACGGCCGCCGCGGCGCGGTGAATCTGTTGGAGCAGGAGCGGAACAGGAGCCACGGCCGAGTTGCTCGTCACAATAGCTCCGGTGATGACGAGAAGAAGAGTACATACTGTCACCGCAATCATGTAACGATGCGGAGCGGTATTTGCCATATTACGGTTGGTCAACACTGTTAGTGTACCGCCTCGTGTGCAGCATAGTACGTTAGCAGGCACATGGCTCCAAGGAGCCAGTAAGCTGCGCCGCGACGATTTTCATTCGAAACGGGTTAGGAAGTATAGATGAGTGGTTCTCATTTGCGTGTGGTTCGGTTCCGGCGGAGAAAAACGAAATGAAGGAACCTTTCGCAACACTCCTCTAAGTAGTAGTAGACGAGCGAGGGAGGAAATGAGTGGGTTTCGATCGCGGCGCCTTCGGCTTTGGCCGAATTGATTGCCTCAACGCCGTTCACCAGTTTTACAAGTCTGTTCGACGATGCCGTCTGCCGTGGATTTTGGCGTTTGCGGCCTGCCAACCGGGCTGGTCACAGGTCAATATTCTGACGGCAAACGGCGATAACAATCGGACCAACGCGAACCTTCGTGAAATCGAACTTACACCGGAGAATGTGATACCGGGTAGCTTTGGAAAGATCGGGACACTACCTGTCGACGGTCAAGTTTATGCCCAGCCTTTGTATGCGAGTAACCTGGCATTTCCCGATGGCAGCGTACACAACGTTGTGTTCCTTGCGACGATGCATAACTCGGTCTACGCGTATGATGCGGACAAACTCTCCAATCCGAAGCCGCTCTGGCAGGTGAACCTGGGCCCATCCTTCCCGCCTTCCCTCTGGCATGCTAGCTATAGCGATATCTCGCCCGAGGTGGGCATCTTAGGCACAGGCGTGATCGATCCAAGTACACACGTGTTGTATATAGTTGCTCAGACGCTTCAAAATGGGGCTGCCGTATTTGATCTACATGCTCTGGATCTGTTTACAGGGGCCGAGAGAATGAACGGCCCGGTGCCGGTGACGGCGGAAGTTAACGGCTCAGGCGCCGGCACCATCGGAGGCAACACAGTCACGTTTGATCCCAACATGCACCTGCAGAGACCCGGTCTACTGCTTGCGAACCAGGTTGTTCATGTGGGTTTCGGGTCACACATGGACGACAGCCCGTGGCATGGCTGGATCATCAGTTACAACGCATCTGACTTGACGAAGCAGACGGGCGTATTCATGAGCACGCCCAATGGGGAGGGCGGCGCTTTCTGGCAATCGGGCCGCGGTCTGGCTGCCGATGATAACGGCAATATCTTCTCCATGACCGGCAATGGGGACTTTGACGGAGCCGCTAATTTCGCCGAAAGCTTTATTAAGTTATCAAGCGCAAACGACAAGTTAGTTGATTGGTTTACTCCGGCAAATTGGGCGGACCTTTCGGCGGTGGATGCCGACTTATCGACCGGGACTGCGATCATCCCTGGAACTCATAACCTGGTCGGCGGAGATAAAGCGGGCCAGTTGTATCTGGTCAACGGCGATGCGATGGGCAACCTGAGTCCGTCTAAGTCCGGCGGGCCCCAGATCCTCAGCGGCGCCGTTGCGGGCGGGATGTTTAACTTCGCGCTGTGGTCCCGATCGAATGTTACTTATCTTTTCGCGCAGGGAGAACAGGACGTAGTCACAGCCTACGCCGTTCGAGACGGAGCTATCCAGGCAACAGCGGTTTCCGCAGGTATCAACCAGGTGAACGTCGCAAGGGTGGGCTTGACGATTTCCGCCGACGGTGACAAGAACGGCATCCTGTGGGAAACAACGGGTGATTCCACGGCAGGTGGGAATCCGGGCACACTGCATGCATTCAACGCTTCCAATCTGGCGACGGAATTGTGGAACAGTGACATGAACGCCAACGACGCGCTGGGCACGTTCAGTAAATTCGGCAATCCCACGGTGGCCAACGGTAGAGTCTACGTTCCAACCTTTTCCGGCTCGATTGTGGTGTACGGCTCGCTCTGTTCTAACACGAATACAAACCAAGTCACTCACCTGCCCTCAGGTTCTGCTTTGAGCACGGGCGTGCCGCCGGCAGGCACCGCACAGGGAACCGGCGCCTCCGGAAGGCCGGTGAAGCGATGCGGGGGCGCGGTCGCACCGGGTTCGACCGAAATGCCGCGTTAAAATTAAGAATCAGTCGGCTCATGTCCGCGCTGGCGATCCTCCTTAGCTTTTTCGTGGCCCTCATCGTGGCAGGGCTGCTGTATGTGATGTTCATAGCCGGCCCGCTGTTGCGGCTGATACTCGCCGTGCATGACTTCTTGCGGACATCCGCCTTTGGTAAGCTCCTCTACAGCGAGTCCTCGCACCATGCGAACGGACCCTGGCGTATTGATCTTTCCCTAGGCACTGAGCGGGCCGGCCTATACACCAAAGCCGTGATCGCGCGCACCAGCCTGTTTGCCCTTCGCCCGCCGGAAGTGGTCTATTTTCGGGCGGATCATGACTCCGCGGGCAACCCGATCCGGCAGCATGACAGTTACATCATTGAAGGAGGGGATCTGGACGCGCGCTGGTGGAGTCTCACGGCGTACCGGAGGAGCCGCCTGATTCCTAATCCCGCGGGCCGCCATTCCTTTTCACAAACCACAGTGGCACGGAGGTCCGACGGCACCTGGAGAATCCACTTCTCCCGTACGCCTCACCCGGAAAACTGGCTACCGGCAGGAGAGGGTCGCGGCAACCTTGCTTTGGTCCTACGCTTCTACGGCCCGGGTACGCACCTGCTTGCTCACCTGGATACTGCCCCGCTGCCCGCCATTTATCGAGAGGCCGCGGCGTGAACGGTGTTCTCGAGTGGCTGCTGCTGACCTTGCTGCTGACAGCGGCTTTCTTAGTGTTCCTGCTTTGGCGCACGCCGTATTTTATTACCCGGACAGTAATCCGCGGTCTGGGCAGGCGCCTGGGAGGCCCGCCGTGGAACCGGTTCCTCATAGGCGGCGTGCCGACTTCGGGAGTAGATCGTGTGGTCAGGACCAGTCCCGACGTAATCTACATGTTCGGCGCATTCGACGCCTCGCGGGGGCCGGTGCTGGTACGCTGCGCGGTGCCTGACGACGGCACGTACTGGTGCATCTCCGCGTACGCGAAAAACACTGATAACTTCTACTGCCGCGACGATCGGGGCGCTCAAAATCGAGACTTCAATCTGGTGATTGCCGGGCCGCGCGGCGAATACGCCAAGCGAGGAGACGAGGAGGTCGTTAGGGCTCCGGGCGCCCGCGGCGTGATTATCGTTCGCGCGGTAATCAAAAACCGTGAAGATGCCGAGGAAGCGGCACGGATTCAGGAACTCCTGAAGCGAACCACGATAGCGCCGTGTTCGCAGGCTCAGCACGCGGCTCCGGTTCTAGCCCGCCGCGGACGACAGGTGCCGTGACTGAGAGACGCGGCGAGCCCTCACCACACGCGGCAGGCGTTCCGGCTAACCATGGGTTGGCCGGGCTTACATGCAAACGCCTTCTGAAATTCGGGCATGTTCTGCAGCACACCGTTGGCCCGGAACGGGCCCGGCGAATGGGGATTCGTCAACGCACGCAGGCGGATCTGTTCCGCTGACGAGTTTTCGCACCAGAGCTGTCCATATCCGAGAAAAAATCGCTGCTCCGGCGTAAAACCGTCGATCTTAGTTTCGTTTCCCTGCAACGTGTCCTGTAAAGCCATGAACGCGATGCGCACTCCGCCGTTATCGGCGGTGTTTTCGCCAAGTGTGAGCCGGCCGTTTACTTTCACGTTGTCGACAGCAGTGAAACCAGAGTATTCATTCGCCATGCAGGCAGCTCTTTTTTCGAACTCTTCTGCGTCCTTGGGACTCCACCAGTCGCGAAGGTTCCCTGCGGAGTCGAACTTGCGCCCTTGATCATCGAAACCATGCGTCATTTCGTGGCCGATTACGGAGCCTACGGCACCAAAGTTCACCGCGGTATCCCGCCGCGCATCGAAAAACGGATCCTGCAAAATGCCGGCCGGGAAGTTGATGCTATTGAAGTCCGGACTGTAGAACGCGTTCACGGTGGGGGCAGTCATGTTCCATTCGGTTTTATCCGTGGGCTTTCCGATTCGTTCCAGCCGGCGTTGGTATTCCGCCGCTGCGGCCCGCCGCGTATTGCCGTAGAAATCATCGCGCGCAATCGCGACTGTACTGTAATCGCGCCATTTGCGCGGATAACCGACATTGTTGGTGATTGCATGTAGTTTGGCGATGGCCGCCTGTTTCGTCTCCGGAGTCATCCAGTCGATGCGCTCGATATCTTCTTCCATCGCTTTTTCGAGAGCCTCCACCAGTTCCGTAATGCGCGACTTGGCTTCCGGTCCGAACGCCGCGTTCACATACTTTTGGGCCAACAGATCGCCTAAATGCGAGTCCACCAGGTTCACGCAACGGCTCGGCCTTGGCCGCGGCTGTTTGGCGCCGGTCATGTACTTTCCCCAGAACTCGAAGTCCTCGCGCTGGAAGGCCTCGGTGAGCTGCGACGCCGCATTCCGCAGAAGGTGGTAGGACAGGTAGGCTTTCCACGAATCGATCGGCTCGTCGAGCGGTAGGCCCTTGAAGTAGTCGGGCCATTCCACGTCCACAGCTTCGAACGGCGGGGCGGCAATGCCTTTGAAGTACTCGTCCCACAGAAAACGGGGTGCGAGCACGCTTAAATCGGCGCGCGCGGTAAGGTGGTAGGTTTTGAGCGGATCGCGCCGCGAAACGCGGTCGAGCGACACTGTGGCCAGCCGGGTTTCCATTTCCAGTACGAGACGCGCCTGAGCCGCGGCGTCGTCGCCGGAGTCTTTTGCAAGCTGCAAGATATTGCGCACGTGCTGTTCAAAACGCTGCCGGGTTTCGACCGATTTTGCGTCGGTTTTCAAGTAGTAGTCGCGGTCAGGAAGCGATAGGCCGCCTTGCACCAGCGCGGCGATCGTCATGCTCGAGTTTTTGGGGTCTGGCTCGGAAACAAACCGGAAGATCACATTGATCCCAGCGCGATGGAGGCTCGCCACTTCCGCGGCCAGATCTTCCCTACTCTTTAGGGCACGAATTCGCGCCAGTTCCGGCGCGACAGGTGTCAGCCCCTTTTTCTCGATGGCGCGTGTATCCAGGCAGCTTCCGAAGTAGTCGCCGATCTTTTGATCGAGGGAGCCGCTGGGTGCCTTTGCCGCTGCCGCGGTCTGGATCAGATCCTCGAGCACCTTTTCGGTGCGTTCACTCAGTTCCGTGAAGCGGGCCCACTGCGAGCGGTCCGGCGGGATCTGGTTTTTCGCGATCCAGTTACCGCACACGTATTGATAGAAGTCCACGCAGGGATCCACGGCCGGATTGATTGCGCTCGTATCCACGCTCGAAGCTGCTGGCGCCAACATAGCCTTCAGACACCCCAGGAGAATTAGCCGATAGTACATACTGGAACTCCGATTCTAGCTCCCTTATAGCCGTTCGGTGATGTGTCGGCGTCGCGGGTGAAGGAGGACGGCGCGAGGCTTCTATACCGCAATGTCTTTCCAGCGGTCCACCAGATGTTCGGCGGTTCGCCACGCGAGTGCCTGGACAGTTAGGGTGGGGTTGCGTGCGCCGCTCGTGCCCATTACAGAGGCTCCGAGAATGCCGAGGTTCGGCGCTTCGTGCGAGAATCCCCATCGGTTCACCACGTTAGTCTCGGGCCGGTCACCCATGCGCGTGCCGCCGTATGCGTGTGTAGAAAGCGCGGGGCCGGTGGGCGGGGCTTTGACGACTTCGATTGCTCCCGCGGCGCGAAACCACTCCTCCATTTTGCTTTGCGCATATTCGACGGAGCGCCGCTCGTTGGGCTTGGGATTCGTCGTCACCCGGCACACCGGATCGCCCAAGGGATCACGCAACTCCGTGTCCAGATCCAGGTAAATACTCTCGTAGGGCAGAGTGGAGGTTTGCAGATACGAAGTCACCCAGCGTGCCGCATTGTCGCGCACAAATCGCTTCCATTGCGATCCCCACGCGGGAGCGCGGCCGAACGTATTCATCGCGGCCGCCTCGATCGGATGCAGCTCGGTATGGACATGCAGGCTGGTGCCCCCCACGAAGCCCAAACCCGAGTGATCGTAGTTATCATCGGCCCAATCGTCTACCGCTGTCCCCTGTGCCGGGAGTCCGTAAAACACATTAATATCGAATGGAAACAACGCCGCGACCGCGCCGCCGCCCTGTGTGCCCCAATGCGCGAAATAATGCCGGCCGGCCTGGCCGTGGTTATTGGATAACCCTTTCGGATACGCCTTCGACTTGGAAAGCAGCAGCAGGCGCGAGTTTTCATAGGTGTAGGAAGCGAGCAGCACAACGCGGGCCGGTTGGAAATACTCCTTGCCGTTGCGCACGTAGCTAACTCCCGTCACGCGCCCATTCATATTCGAAGCGATACGCGTCACCTGGGCGTAATCGAAAATCGTCAGATTCTTCGTGCGTAACGCCTCGGGAATGGTCGTCACGGCGGTAGAATTTTTGGCGCTGATGTGGCAACCGCCGGTGCCGCAAAATCCGTGGTAAGCGCAGCCGGGGCGTCCCTGATACTGTTCGGTGTTAATGGCAGCCGGTGGACGAAAGGGATGCCAGCCCAGTTGGCGCGCGGCCTCCGCCATACGGCCGGTAAATTCCGTTTCGCGCAGCGGGGGCATTGGGTAATCCCGCTGCCTGGGGCCTTCGAAGATATTGCCCGCGGGATCGATCTTACCTTGGATGTTGCCGGCCTTACCCGATACGCCCACCTGATACTCGACGCGGTCGTAATAGGGTTCGAGCTCGTCGTAGGTGACCGGCCAGTCTTCCAGGGTCGAGCCTTCGGGAATTGCGCTCGCGCCATAGCGCTTCTGAATTTCCGTGCGGGTCCGGAAATCCCAGGGCTTGAGACGCCAACTCTGGGCCCAGTAGTGTATGGAGGTCCCGCCGATCGCGTTCATCATGGGATGGTTGCTGATGCGGCGCGCGGGCGCGGTCTCACTCTCGCGGACGGTGGGCGTCTCGCGCTTGGTCTTCGGTACCGAGGTTACGAGACCCCGGACGTTATTGTGAATCTCATCCGGCCGGAACGAGCGCGGGTCCATCCATCCACCGGCTTCGATGCCGGCGATCTTCAGCCCGGCGCGTGCCAGCGGGAGCACGGCGACACCGCCGGCCGCTCCTAAACCAATCACAGCTACGTCGACGGGCTTGAGGTTAATGGCCATGACTCGCGCCGTAGGCCGACTGGTGCAGCGGCTTCGGCAGGCTGCTCATCTTCTGATCGCCGGGGCCGACTGCCAGGCGCGGACCCGGATAACGGATGAGATCCCAACCTGCGAAATTCTTATTGCCGCCGTAATAGGGGTCGCTGAACATACCCTCGATCGTGAGACGCCGGACCCGATTGAAAAATACACGCGAGTTGGGCGAGAAACCGGAAGCCGTGCCGTTGTCCATAGCCGTGAGCAGGGCGTCTTTCCGCTCCGGCGAAAGCGCCACGAAGGGCTGATCATGCTCTTTCCGCGCAAGGGCGTCCAGTGCCGCCAGGCCTTCGACGAAATTGCT
>JAFAWA010000222.1 GCA_019242155.1 Terriglobia bacterium
TCAATGATGTAGATACCATTGCGTTCGCCGAAGATGTACTCCTTCATCTTCGGATTCCAGCGCTTGGTCTGGTGCCCGAAATGAACGCCAGCTTCGAGCAATTCTTTCATACTAATTGCCGGCAAAATACCTCCTGATTTTGGGATAACGCGCCCAAAGCGAGATTTGCGATCCCAAAAGTGATGTGGCGGACGTGCCGCCGTAATGGATTGATATTTAAAAAGCCTGGTAACCGCAAGATCGACTTACCTTCCAGGCTTCATGAAAACTAGCGTTTGGAGAACTGGAACCGTTTGCGCGCGCCTTTTTGGCCATACTTCTTGCGCTCATGCGCGCGCGGGTCGCGAGTTAAGAAGCCAAGCTTTTTCAACCTCGACCGCAGTTCTGCATTGAACTCCACCAAAGCCCGGGCAATGCCCAGGCGTGCCGCACCCGCCTGGCCGGCGACGCCGCCGCCGTCGGCGAGTATTACAATATCAAACTTGTCCATGGTTTCGGTCGCCAGCAATGGCTGGCGTACCACGGCCCGCAGTCCTTCAGTAGGAAAATAGTTTTCAAAAGGCCGGTTATTGACTGTAATTTCGCCTTTACCGGTGCGTAAAAAAATTCGCGTCACGGATTTTTTCCGCCGGCCCGTACCTAAATGTTGCACGATCGTTGCTGCCACGCACTATCCTCTTGCTACTTCACTTCCAAAGCAGCGGGCTTTTGAGCAGAATGCGGATGGCGATCACCCGCGTAAACTTTCAGCTTCCGATACATCTGTTTTCCCATTTTGGTTTTCGGAAGCATACCGAAAATCGCGTCCTCGATGATACGCACAGGCCGTTCCGCACGTACCCGCTTGAAGGTCTTTTCTACCAGGCCACCCGGATAACCGGTGAAGTGCCGGTACACCTTCTTCTCTTCTTTCCGGCCGGAAAGCCGGACCTTCTCCGCATTAATGACGATCACGTGATCCCCGGTATCGAGGAACGGCGTATAGATCGGTTTATTCTTGCCCATCAGGCACATGGCGGCTCGGGTGGCCACCTTACCCAAGACTAGACCATCGGCATCGATGACATGCCAGCGGCGGTTCACACTGTTCTTGGAGGGAAACTCTGTACTCATTGACACACGTCTCCAGCACTTATAAGGCGCAAACAATTAGACTAGCGGGACCGAGTGGCGGATGTCAATAGAAATGAAATACGGAATAAATAGGCACGGGACGAGCTAATTACAGCACAGGGCGCTCGACAGGGTATGAGCGTAGCGGCGAGGCCCCGAGACGCTATACTAGGAGTCTCACCGACCTTGGCTGGAGTGGCGGAACTGGCAGACGCACGGGACTCAAAATCCCGCGCCCTTCACTGGGCATGTGGGTTCGACCCCCACCTCCAGCACCAATTCATCTCGATGCTCAGGAGCTGGATTGCAACTCGCGACCTGTCTCAAATAGCCGGGCGGGCGGTTAGTGCAGGACGAGTTTTTGCACGCGCAGGTTGCCGATCTCGCCGACGTAGAGCGTGTTTTCGGTGCGGCAATCGATAGCGTTGACGGTGCCGAACTCCTTCAACAATTTCCCTGCCCTGCCGAACTTGCCGGTGATGGTTCCATCGAGGCGCATGCGATAAATTTCGCCGTCACGGTCAATGTCATCGGGCGGGTTGGAATTGGATACATAGAGGACCGGACTCGCCCCCTTCGTGAGACACAGGGCCTGCGCATTTCCAATATCGGTGAAGGCTGTTTTGAAATTGCCGTCGCCGTCGAACACCTGAATCCGTTTGTTGCCGCCGTCGGCGGCGTATACGTTGCCTTGCGCATCCACGGCGATGCTGCGGACATTGGAGAACTCTCCGGATCCGGTGCCCTTCTTACCCCAGGACTTCACGAACTTACCGTCCTTAGTGAATTTCGCGATGCGCGCATTACTTAGGCCGTCGGCCACGAAGATGTTTCCGGCCGCGTCCCAGGCGACGTCGGTGGGACGCTCGAAAAGGTCGGTCGGCTGTCCAGCGCCGTCTTTCGTTCCTGCCTCGCGCGCGGGAACCGGTACGGCTTCCGCCTTGCGCCCGAGCAGCATAAGCACGCGGTCTTGCGGGTCGAACTTCATGACCATGTTGGTCATCTGATCCACCACCCAAATGTTGTCTTGCGGATCGATCCGGACCTGGGCAGCGAACATGAAGCCATAGCTATTTTTGCCGATCTCGCGGACGAATTTACCGTCGCGATCGAACTGGAACAGCCGGGAGCCGCCATGCGCGAAGGGGCGCGCAGTGCCGATCGAAATAGTCGGATGGCCGGTCCGCGTATAGACGAAGATATCGCCGCGCGAATTGGTGGCCACACCGCCCACTTCGCCGAGATAGAGCCCGGCGGGAAGCTGCAGGGCGTTGGGCACGGAATCGAACCGAATTTCCGGCGCCTGTTTCTGCGCGTTCCCAGCACCCGCAACGAAGACGGATATGAACAGAATCTGCGTAAAATGTTTCATCACTTGCCTCCCTGTGTTTACTCGCACCGCATTACCGCGCAGCGCCGGCGGGGGCTGCTCCCGCGTGGAGGACGAGCTTTTGCACCCGCCAGGACTCGATTTCGCCGACCACAATTTCGTTCGGGTTACGGCAGTCCATCATGTGCACCACTTGAAATCCCGGAGCCAGTTTCCCGGGACGGCCGAATTTGCCGAGCACGGTGCCGTCGAGTTCCGCCTTGTAGATTTCGCCGGTGATGTCCCAGGTTCCCGGCATATTGCCGTTCGGGTTTGAGTTGGAGAGGAACGCGTATTGGTGGGGGCCGGCCGAAATACACACGGTCCAGCCGACACCCAAGTTGGTAATCTCCCGGATGGGCTTCAGATTGTTATCGAGCACCTGGTAGCGGAAGTTGGAGCGGTCGGCGACCCACACGTTACCCTGACCGTCGACCTGCAGGCCGTGCGGCAGGTTGAATTCCCCCAGGGCCTTGCCCGGCTTTTCGCTGCCCGCCTGCGCCAGGAAGCGTCCATTCTTGTCATATTTCAGGACGCGATTGTTGCAGTAGCCGTCGGAGACGAAGATGTCGCCTTGCGGGTCCCAGCCTACGTCGGTCGGCCTGCAGAAAATGTATTTTTGCGCGGGAGCGTTCGGGCCGGCGGGGAAAGATTGCGCGCCGAGCACCGCGGGCGGGCGGCGTCCGAGCACCATCAGCACCTTTCCGTCGGGGCTGAACTTGGTAACCATGTTGGTGCCTTCGTCAACCGTCCAGATATTGTCGTCCTTATCGACCCGCACAGAGTGCGCGAATTCGAAGCCGTAATAGCCGCTGCCGATTTCCTTGACGAAGTTGCCGGCCTGATCGAATTCGAACAGGCGCGTTTGGGCGCTTCGATGATAGACGAAGGTGTGGCCTTTAGAGTTGGTCGCGACCGCGACCGATTCGCCCAGATACTCGCCGGGCGGAAGTTTCAAAAAATTCGGCACCGGCGAAAACTCGATGTCGGGGACATGCTCGATGGTTGCCTTGCGTTGGGCAAAGGCAGGCGCCGCGGCCAACGCTGCCAGAGCGGCCAAAGGTAGAATCCATTTCATAGAACCTCCAAAACATCCAGCGGGGATACTTATTCTAGCGAAACCGTTCCGGGGTGTGAATGGTTGTGACTCTTCCGAGCTAGACAACCGGCTGAGGGCCGTCAATCTCGGTGAATTTGTTGAAAGCAGGCGCCCCCGGTTCGGGATTTCCAGCGACGAGGTGTTACCTGTCGAGCCCCGAATCAGTCATAATTCACAGAGCCCCGTTTTTTGGACGTGTTTGCATGACGACCACCACGAAAACTTCCGAATTGGTGCCGAAGGTGCACCTGCCTGGCGAACCGCCGTCCGATCTTCGTCCCGGTAAGTCAAAAAAGCGCGGACTGATCTGGGTTGGGTTTCTCCTGGTAATCGCCGGCCTCGCGGGTTACGCGGTGTGGCGCGCCGGTCAGCCTGTCGCGCGCAAGAATCCGGCGGGAGGTTTCAGCCGCCGCAATGCGGGCGGCATCGGCCCCGTTCCGGTTGTCGTATCGAAAGTTGGCCGCTCGAGCATACCGGTTTACCTGAACGGGCTAGGCAACGTCACCGCGTTTTATACCGTTACCGTGAAATCGCGGGTTGACGGGCAGCTCATGAAGGTCTATTTCAACGAGGGCGATTTTGTAAAGGAGGGGCAGGTCCTTATTGAAATCGACCCGAGGCCTTTTCAGGTGCAACTCGACGCCGCTATGGCGAGCTTGGCGCACGACCAGGCGCAGCTAGGACAGGTCCAAGCGAACCTGGTGCGCGATACCGCGCAGCAGGTGTATGCGAAAACGGAGGCGGATCGCTACGCCAAGCTGGTGACGCAAGGGGTCATCGCGACGGATCAGGGCGAGCAACTTCGGTCCAACGCCGACGCGCTCGGGGGTACGGTTGCGGCGGATAAGGCCGCTATCGACAGCGCTCGCGCGCAGATTCAAACCGATCAGACTGCCATCGATAACGCCAAACTGCAACTGACCTATGCCCGCATTACTGCTCCCATCTCCGGAATCATCGGGCTTCGCCAAGTCGATCCCGGCAATATCGTGCACTCTTCTGATCCCCAAGGCATGGTCGTAATTACGCAGCTCCAACCCATATCGGTCCTGTTTACCATTCCCGAAGACAACCTGCCGCAAGTCATGCAGAAGCTGCGGGCAGGCGGGCATCTTCCGGCGGATGCGTATAACCGCGATAATTCCAAGAAACTGGCGTCCGGCATGTTGACGACGCTCGATAACCAGATCGACAATACCACCGGCACTTCAAAGCTCAAGGCTGTTTTCGACAATCAGGACAGCGCGCTTTTCCCGCAGCAGTTCGTCAATATTCGCCTGCTGGTGGACACGCTGACCAATCAACTGGTGGTCCCGAATGTAGCCGTCCAGAACGGGCAGCGGGGCACTTTTGTATACGTGGTAGATGACGATTCGCGGGTGCATCTGAAGACGGTCCAGGTCGGCATCACCACGGAAACGGTGTCCCAGATCGTCAGCGGCGTTTCGGACCAGGACCGGGTGGTTATCGACGGCACCGACCGGCTGGAAGACGGCGCCGTGGTTCGCGTGCGCAAACCCGGCGAATTGGACAACCCGGCGGATTTCGATGCGGGCGCAGGCGGAGGGAGAGCAGGCGGATTCCAAAAAGGCAGGAAGGGCGGAAAGTTCAAGAAAGGCGGCGGCAATTTTAAGAAAGATCAGGACTGAGGCATTTCGTCTGTGAGCCCCTCTCGGATTTTCATTCTTCGGCCGGTCGCAACCTCTCTAATGATGGCCGGCGTGGTTCTGGTTGGCGTAGTTGCATTCCGCCAGTTGCCGGTTTCGGCGCTTCCCCAGGTCGACTACCCGACCATGCAGGTCCAGACGTTCTACCCAGGCGCCAGCCCGGAGGTGGTGACTTCCTCGATCACGGCGCCGCTTGAAAAACAGTTCGGGCAGGTGCCGGGATTGCAGCAGATGACCTCGATCAGCTCATTCGGCAGTTCGATGATCACCCTGCAATTCACGCTCGATCTCAGCATCGACGTAGCCGAGCAGGAAGTGCAGGCCGCAATCAATGCCGCGAGCACGTTTCTTCCCAAAGATCTCCCGGTCCCTCCGGTCTATAGTAAGACCAACCCCGCGGATGCACCCATTCTGACGCTGGCTGTTACTTCGCCGACCGTACCGCTTCCAAAAGTGGAGGAACTGGCGGAAACCCGCATGGCGCAGAGGATTTCCCAGCTGAAGGGCGTGGGCCTGGTCAGCATCAGCGGCGGGCAGCGCCCGGCCGTTCGCGTGCAGGCGAACCCCACGGCTCTCGCGTCATACGGCTTAAGCTTGGAAACTCTGCGGACCGCGCTTTCGAGCGCGAACGTAAACCAAGCCAAAGGCAATTTCGACGGACCGGAGCAGGCCTGGACCATTAACGATAACGACCAGCTTGGCTCCGGCGCACAGTACGGCCCGATTATTATTGCGTACCGCAACGGAGCGCCGGTGCGGATCCGCGATGTTGCGCGGGTGATCGATGGAGCCGAGAATACCAAGCTTGCCGCATGGGTAAACGAAGATCGCGCGATCGTCCTGAACATTCAGCGGCAGCCGGGGACCAACATCATCAATGTGGTCAATACGGTTCAAAGTATCCTTCCGCAGATCAAAGCCTCGCTCCCGCAGGGCATGGATGTGCGGGTGATTTCGGACCGAACCACCACGATTCGGGCGTCGGTCGCGGACGTCGAGTTCGAACTCTTGCTCACTACCGCGCTGGTGGTGATGGTGATCTTCCTGTTCCTGCGCAGCGCTTCCGCGACCATTATTCCCGGCATCGCCGTGCCGCTATCGCTAGTGGGCACGTTTGCCGTAATGTACCTGCTCGGCTACAGCCTGGACAATCTTTCGCTGATGGCGCTTACGATCTCCACCGGCTTCGTGGTGGATGATGCCATCGTGATGATCGAGAACATCTCGCGCTACATGGAACAGGGCCAAACCTCCATGCTGGCCGCGCTCACGGGATCGGAAGAGATCGGATTCACGATCGTATCGTTGACGGTATCGCTGATTGCCGTTCTGATTCCGCTGTTGTTTATGGCCGACATTGTAGGCCGCCTGTTCCGGGAGTTCGCCGTGACGCTGGCGGTGACTATCATATTTTCGGCGTTCGTTTCGCTCACGCTCACGCCCATGATGGCGGCGCGCATTTTGAAGCATCATCCGGCGGCTTCGCAAGGCTGGTTTTACCGCTGGTCGGAGTGGTGCTTCGAAAAAAGCATCGAACAGTACGGCAAGATGGTTCAGGTGGTGCTGCGGCATCAGCCTCTGACTCTGATGGTGGCGGCGGCCACGCTCGGTCTCACCATTTATCTCTACATCATCGTCCCGAAGGGCTTCTTTCCGGTGCAGGACACCGGCGCGATCCTGGGCATATCGCAGGCACCGGAAACGGTCTCGTTCTCCTCGATGTCCCGCCGCCAACAGGATCTGGTCCGCGCGATCCGGCAGGATCCCGCGGTCGAAAATCTTACGTCCTTCATTGGGGCCGACGGCGTCAACACCACGATGAACAGCGGCCGTATTCAGATCACATTGAAGCCGCTCGAGCAGCGGGGCGGGGCTTCGGCGACGGAGGTAATCCGCCGGTTGGAGCCCAAGGTTCAGCAGGTGGCGGGGATCGAACTGTACATGCAACCGGTGCAGGACCTGACTGTCGAGGACCGGATCAGCCGCACGCAATATCAATACGCGCTCGACGCGCCCGACAAGGCGCTGCTCGACCTTTGGGTGCCCCGCGTAGTGGAACGGATGAAACAGTTACCGGAACTGCGCGATGTTGCGAGCGATCAGCAGAACAACGGCCTGGGGCTGACCGTCAATATCGACCGCGACACCGCGGGGCGGCTAGGAATTACGCCGCAAAACGTCGACGACGCGCTATACGATGCCTTCGGGCAGCGGCAGGTATCCACGATTTATACGCAGACGAATCAGTTCCACGTGATCCTCGAAGTAGAGCCGCGGTATCAGCGCGATACGGCTGCGTTGCGAGACATGTACGTGCCTATCGGATCGGCCTCCGCCAATCTTGCTACGACCATCGCGCTTGCGGGAACGAATAGCGCGCTCACGGGCGCTGCGGCGCTCGCCCCGGCTCCGCTGGCGAGCTTCGTGCAGGCGGCGAGCACGCCGTCTCCCATTACGATTAACCATCAGAGCCAATTTCCGGTGGCTACGTTGTCCTTCAATCTGTCGCCGGGAGCGTCGCTCGGTGGAGCCGTCCAACACATCAAGCAAATTACCCGGGAACTGGGCATGCCTGCGAGCATTGAACCGAGTTTCCAGGGAACGGCTCACGCCTTTGAAGCATCGCTCGCGAACGAATCGCTGTTGATTCTGGCGGCCATCGTGACGGTGTACATCGTTCTAGGCATCTTGTATGAGAGCTTCGTCCATCCGTTGACCATCCTTTCCACGCTGCCTTCGGCCGGAGTGGGCGCCATTTTGGCACTGATCGTGTTCAAGAAGGACCTGGATGTTATCGCGCTCATAGGGATCATTCTGCTGATCGGTATCGTGAAGAAGAACGCGATCATGATGATCGACTTCGCGCTCGAAGCCGAGCGGAACCAGGGCAAGACTCCGCAAGAAGCTATTTATCAGGCCTGTTTACTGCGCTTCCGTCCCATCATGATGACCACCATGGCGGCGCTGCTCGGTGCGGTTCCGCTGGCCTTCGGCAGCGGCGTCGGTTCGGAGTTGCGGCAGCCGCTCGGTATCTGCATCATCGGCGGACTGCTGGTCAGCCAGGTGCTGACCCTGTTCACGACGCCGGTAATTTATCTGTACTTCGGAAGGATCGCTTCCTGGATTAAGGGGTCCCGAGCTTCGGAAGCCCGCCGTGAAGTTTCTCCCGTTCCAACCTTAACGTAAGGGAGATGTATGAGCATTTCCACACCATTCATACGGAGACCGGTCGCCACCACGCTGTTCCTGATCGCGCTGACGTTGGCCGGAGGCATGGCGTATACGTTGCTGCCCGTATCCGCTTTGCCGGAAGTGGACTTCCCGACAATCAACGTCCAGGCTAGTCTTCCGGGGGCAAGCCCGGAGGTCATGGCGGCTTCGGTCGCCACTCCCCTCGAAAAGCAATTTACGCGCATTGCGGGCGTTACGGAAATGACCTCCCGCAGTTCGGTAGGATCCGCGCAGGTTACGCTACAGTTCGATCTGAGCCGCGATATCAACGCAGCCGCGCGTGATGTGCAGGCCGCGGTCAACGCTTCGGCCGGCTTTCTGCCTTCGAATCTTCCGAGCCTTCCGAGGTACCGCAAAATCAATCCCGCCGATCAACCGATTCTGCTGTTAACGCTCGAATCGGACGTCGTTCCGCGTCCGCAGTTGTATGACATCGCGTCCTCAGTCTTTGCTCAGAAACTTTCGCAGGTTAAGGGCGTCGGGCAGGTGCAAGTGGGAGGAAGCTCGCTGCCCGCTGTGCGGGTGGAGGTGAATCCGCAGCCGCTTTCCCGCTACAACGTGGGTCTCGACCAGATCGGCACCTTCCTGCAGAACGCAAATGCCAACAGGCCGAAAGGTTTTCTGGCCAACGACGAGGAGCAGGTTCCGCTCTATGCCTCGGATCAACTTTTCCTCGCCAAGGACTATAAAGATCTGGTGGTTGTTTACCGCAATGGAGCGCCCGTCCGCCTCTCTGACCTCGGCCGTGTAATCGATGCCAATGAAGATGTACGCAACTTTGGGATCGTCAACGGCAACCCGATGGTTCAGATCCAGATCAACCGGCAGCCGAACGCCAACGTTGTCGAGACGGTTGCCCGCATCAAAGCCTTGATGCCGCAGTTTAATGCGCAGCTACCGCCGACGGTCCGGTTCAAAGTTGCGAGCGATCGCACGACCACTACGCGCGAATCCATGCGCGATGCGCAGCGAAACGTGGTTGTTTCGATTGCGCTGGTGATCCTGGTGGTGTTCCTGTTCCTGCGTAACGGCCGGTCCACGTTTATCCCGAGCATCGCCGTACCGGTCTCGATTATCGCCACCTTCGGCGCCATGTATCTGTGTGGATACACCTTGGACAATCTATCGCTTATGGCGTTGACCATAGCGACCGGATTCGTGGTGGACGACGCCATCGTGGTGATCGAGAACATCACCCGGCACATGGAGAACGGCATGAAACCGATGCAGGCGGCCCTTAAGGGCGCCGAAGAGATCGGCTTTACCGTATTATCCATGAGCATATCGCTCGTGGCTGTGTTCATTCCGATCCTGATGATGAACGGAATCGTCGGCAGGCTGTTCCGTGAGTTCGCCGTCGTTCTATCGGTGGCTATCGGTATCTCGATGGTTGTCTCGGTCACAGTTACACCCATGATGTGCGCCTGGCTGCTCAAGGAACAGACTGCGCATGGTTCGCTCTATAACCGTACCGAGCGCATGTACCGGTGGGTGATCTCTACTTATGCTTCGGCCCTCGACACCGTGCTGAAGCATCCCGCGTCGGTTTTGCTTACTTTGATGCTTACCGTCGGCGTGAGCGTGTATCTCTACGTCAAAGTGCCGAAAGGGTTCTTTCCGCAGCAGGACACCGGGCGTTTGCAAGGCGCTGTAGTTGGCCAGCAGCACATCTCCTACCAGGCACTTTTGGAAAAGGCCAAATGGTTTGAGGAGCAGGTCCGCCACGATCCCGATGTCGAGACAGTCACAATGGTAGTAGGCAGCAGCGGCGGGGGCTGGGGTGGCGGCAACCAGGCGCAAATCAACGTACAGCTGAAGCCGGCCGGAGTCCGTGAATCGACTTCGGACCAGGTGATCGCGCGGCTGCGCCGTAAGACTTCCGGCGTGCCGGGCGCCACTATGTTCCTTCAGAACGCGCAGGACGTGCGCATAGGCGGCCGCCAGGGTAACGCGCAATACCAATACACGTTGCAGGCCCCTGATTTCGCTTCTCTCGCCCAGTGGGGTCCGAAGGTTTTGGAACGTCTCTCCGATCTTCCGGAAATCGCCGATGTGAGCTCGGATCAGCAGAATTCCGGGCTCTCTTCGAATGTGGTCATTGACCGTGACACCGCCTCGCGCCTCGGCCTCACGGCGCAAGCCGTAGACTCGGCCCTCTACGATGCTTTCGGCCAACGCCAAGTCTCGGTCATGTACAAGTCCATTAATCAGTACCACGTGGTCTTGGCGCTCCAGCAACAGTGGTGGGAGAGTCCTGACTTCCTGCGGACCATCTACGTGCAGACGCCCCGCGGCACGGACGTTCCTTTATCCACCTTCACGCATTTCACGCAGGGCAACACGCCTATTCAACTGCCGCATCAAGGGCAGTTCCCGGCTACGACGTTCTCCTTCAATCTACAGGAGGGCATCCCCCTGAGCGACGCCGTAGCCGCCATTAAGCAAGCGGAAGTGGATATGGGCCTGCCTGCCACCATCACAGGTGAGTTTGCCGGCACGGCCAAAGCGTTTCAGGATTCCATCAGCAACCAGCCCGTCCTCATCGCTACGGCACTTCTGGCCGTCTATATTGTTCTGGGGATGCTCTATGAAAGCCTGATCCACCCGCTGACCATCATCTCGACCCTGCCGTCCGCCGGTGTCGGAGCTTTAGTCGCGATGGTTCTGTTCAAAAGCAACCTGGATATCATAGCGATGATCGGAATTATCCTGCTGATCGGCATCGTGAAGAAGAACGCGATCATGATGATTGATTTCGCGCTGGCGGCTGAGCGGAACGAGGGCATGAATTCGCGCGACGCAATCTACCAGGCATGCCTGCTGCGCTTCCGGCCCATCATGATGACCACCATGTGCGCGCTCTTGGGCGGCATGCCGATGGCGCTCGGCTGGGGCGCGGGCGCGGAACTGCGGCGGCCTCTCGGGATTGCGATCGTCGGTGGACTGGTGGTCAGCCAGATGCTGACTCTGTTCACTACGCCTGTAATTTACCTCTATCTTGACCGGCTCCGGTTGCGCTTCACCCGGCGTCATCAGAGTTACCGGCACCGGCCGGGTTTTCTTGTTCCCGGCGGACTGGCTCAGGCCGGCGATTGATCCGTCAGCGGCGTTAACTCGGCATAATGCCCGAGTGAGAGCCCGATGGCGGGCACTCGGATGCGCTTGGCAGCGAGACAGGCACCATGCGGAATCGTTGGCTGCTGATAGCTACTATCGTATGTGGGTTGTGCGCGGGTCTGTTTCGTTACCTGCAAACTCACTCAGCGCCGTCCTCTGAATCCAAAGCCGCGCCGCAGGCAGCGCACTACATCGATTCCTCTCTTTGCGCCGGGTGTCATGCGAGTATCTGGGCTACGTACCGCCGCACGGGTATGGCGCGCTCGTTTTATCGTCCAACGGCTGAAACCACCGTAGGGTTTACCACGAAGAACCCGACTTACTATCACAAAGCGTCAGACAGTTACTTCACGGTATTTGAACGGGACGGCCGCTTTTACCAGCAGAGATACCAGATCGGTTTCGACGGCAAGCAGACCAACACTCTCGAAAAAGAGATTCACTTCGTCATGGGATCCGGTAACCACGTGCGTGCCTATCTGAGCCGGACCGGCCGGGGCACTTATGTCGAATTGCCGCTCGCCTGGTACGCCGAAAACGGGGGCTATTGGGCCATGAATGCAGGTTATGACCGCCCGGATTACCCTGGATTCCAGCGTAACATCACTTACGGTTGCATGTTCTGCCATAACGGAATTCCAGACATCCCGTCCGGGAATCAGGAGACCGGAGCCGAACCGGTGTTCACAGGCCGAATGCCGGAAGGCATTGACTGCCAGCGCTGTCACGGTCCGGGAAGCCGGCATGCCGAAGAGGCGGCGCGGCCGGGTGTTAGTATCGAGCAGTTACGAAAGTCTATCGTCAACCCCGCGCGATTGAGCCCCGCGAGAGAGATGGAAGTTTGCCTGCAGTGTCATCTGCAAACCACCAGTTCTCGTTTACCCAGTTCGGTATTGCGCTATGACCGGTCGCCATTCTCATACAGGCCGGGTGAGCCATTGGCCGATTTCAGCCTTCAATTTGATAGGGCGTCCGGCAACCCACGCTTCGAGATTGCGGGCGCAGCCTATCGCTTGCGGCAGTCTCTCTGCTTTCAAAA
>JAFAWA010000308.1 GCA_019242155.1 Terriglobia bacterium
ACATCCGAGGTCTCATCCACAGCTCCCGTCATTACCTCGGCCTGCTCGGGGCTCGCGTACTCCGGTGTGCCCACCATCTGGCCAAACTCGGTCAGCAGAGTGGTCTCCACGGCCCACTGGTCCGTAGCCTTGGCGATGCCGAAATCGATCACCTTCGGAACGGGCGCGCCTTCCTGTTCCGTCACCAGGACGTTGGACGGCTTGAGATCGCGGTGGATCACGCCTTTCAGATGTGCATGGTGAACCGCGCGGCAAACGCCCAGGAACAGTTCCAACCGTTGCTGTACCGTCAGCCGCTTGTCATCGCAATACTTTGTGATCGGTACGCCCTCGATGTACTCCATCACAAAGTAAGGGCGGCCCTTGGACGTGGCGCCTGCGTCCAAGATGCGCGCAATGTTCGGGTGGTCCATCATCGCCAGCGCCTGGCGCTCCTTTACAAAGCGCGCGAGCACCTGTTCCGTGTCCATGCCGAGCTTTACGACTTTGAGCGCCACCGCGCGGCGAATGGGCTCGCGTTGCTCCGCCAGGTACACACTGCCCATACCGCCTTCGCCCACAGGCCGGAGGATATGATAGCGGCCGAAATCCTCATCGCCTGATGCCGCGGCCGCTTGGTGAACCGCCTGACCTCCGGTTTCGCCCACTCCTACGGAACTATCGAAGGCAGCCTGCATCAGACAATTGGGACAAAGTCCCACGGGATCGTCGAGACCCAATTCCGCCGCGCACTGGGGACACGTTGGCATCTGAACCAGAAGGCATCAGACATTGTAGGTGTTTTCGCGGCGCTTGTGTAACCTGCGCGGCTTCGATTCCTTACTTCTTCGCAGGTGAGCCGGTTGTAACCGCCGCCTGAAAAGGAGATTCGCAATGCATAACGTTTTGTTCCGTTGCCAGGCCGCCGGAGTTCTCGCTGCCTGCGCCTTCCTCACCCAGAGTGCCGCGGCCCAAAGCCCGCCGGCGCAATATAAAATCACCGATCTCGGTCTGGTTGGCCGGTCGGCCGGACCGTTAGTGATTACCAACGATGATCTGATCGCCGAGGCGGTGGCGGTCTCGAACGGCGGTTGGCATGCCGCGATCTCGCTCCAGGGAAGGGCCCCGATTGACTTAGGCGGCCTTGGGGGGACCGTCAGCTCGGCCTTTGGTGTGAACGCAAGAGGGCAGGCCGCCGGAGAGGCCGAAACCGCCGCTACTAATTCAGAAGACTTCTGCGGCTTCGGCACTCAGCACGTCTGCGACGCTTTCCTATGGCAAAACGGCGTGATGTCTCCGTTGCCGCCTCTGAAGGATGCAAGCGGCGCGGCCGGAAAAAATACCGGCGCCAAGACGATCAACATTTTGAGCCAGGTTGCGGGCGTCGCCGAAAACACGACGACCGACTCGACCTGCCCTCCCTACAATCCCGCATCTTCCCAATTTCAGACCTACCAGTTCAAACCCGTCATCTGGACCGGCGGCGAAATCAAACAACTCGCCACCTCCGGTACCGACTCAAAAGGAAATGCGTTCAATGAGCCCGATGGTGTGGTTTTCCGGATGAATGACAGAGGCCAGGCCGTGGGCGCCGTAGGCACATGTACCGGCTTCACCGGGTTTTCCTATCTTAACGGCCTCCACGCCGTACTATGGCAGAACGGCTCCGCAATTGACCTTGGTAATTTGGGAGGCATCGCCTCGCCGCCGCCGTCCACGGGCCTCGGGAACACTGGAAACTTTGCGTACTATATCAACAGGTCGGGTCACGTTGTCGGCACGTCAGGCACCCAAGACGGATCGTTTCATGCCTTTTTCTGGAGCCCTGAAACACTGATCCAGGACGTCGGAACCATTCCGGGCGATGTCGCGAGCGTAGGTCTCACCATCAGCGATCTTGGAGAGATCGGGGGCGTTTCGTTGCCGGCCGGCGCCTTGGAAGCCGTTCCAACCGCCGCGCCGCGCGCCTTCATTAAGCCGAACGGAGGAACGATGCTGGATCTGAACTCCTTGATTCCAGCCAATTCGCCTCTCCACCTGATCACCGTCTGTTCCATCAATTCCCGTGGCGAAGCCATTGGCCTTGCGATCGACGCCCAGGGTAATATCCACGGATATCTGGTTACTCCCAGCAGGTGAACCGGCAGCCCGGATACATCGGAGAGGCGGGCGCGATCAGCTCTGTCGATAACGCCGTCGCGCCCGCACCCACTCACTGCTTCTCGACAATATCGCCCTTCATTGGGCCGAGAACCCCGAGCAGGGCCTTCTTGTCGGCCTCTTTGACATGAAACTTGTCGAGGGTTTCCACCAGGTCTTCAACTAGAGCATCGAAGTCCGCGCTGCTGATGCCCATGCCGGCGTGAGCCGATCTCATGTCCTTGCCTTTGTACTTGCAAGGTCCGCCGCTCGCTTCGCAGATCTGATCCACCAGATTCATCTTGAATGACGCGAGCCGCTTCGGATCCGAGGCGGTCTGCTTGAAGAACCCGTTGATCCGGTTGTCGGCCGCGACGCGAGCCACAAATTCGTTAACCACGGCTGTAATCGCCTTCTTGCCGCCGAGGCTGTCATACAAGCTGTCTTTGGAATGGCCAGGCATCCGCGCCGCGGAAAACGCCAAGATACCTCCCAACAAAACCGGCATGAAATGTTTTCGCATACTTTCCTTTCTCAAATCACGTCTATGTGCACTACGTTTCAGCAATGCCGTTTGGATGTAAGTTCAAGCAGCCTGGATTTCACGATCAAAGCGGTGTGCTCGACCCGGAACCCGTTGACGCGGCGCTGGGCATCATCGTGAAGACCCCCACGCTCCGCATCAACCCCGTCCGCATCGCCCCTGTAACCTTGCGATGTTCGATTCCTTATTGGTGGCAGGTGAGCCGGATTTCGAAACTGGCCGCCCTGAATTAAAAGCCAAAAGGAGATTCGTTATGAATAGAGTGTTTACGTGTCAGCTACTGGCCGTTCTTGCGGCTTCGGCGCTAAACGCGCAGGTCGCCGTGAAGCTGTCGTTCTCGGGAAATGGCGGGCCGAGCCCGATCAATCTGATGCAGCCCAACACGGTTACCACGGAAGAGGATGTGGCCGGGAGCGGCTCGTTGGGCCTGTTCACCTATCGCAATATAACGGCTCAGACAACGGCTCCGCAGCCGTCCAGCACGTGCTCGGGCCCAAACATGTTCTACTTGGCGCGTGTTGCCGGCGCGGGCATATTTCGCTTTCAGGATGGAAGTTTATTAACCGTCAGTCTCGTCCAAGGCGGTGATTGCATCGATCTTGCGGCTCAGCAGGCGCACTGTAATCTAACCTTGCAAATCACTGGCGGAACCGGCCGCTTCCAGAATGCATCCGGCTCCCTTACGTACACCGAGATAGGGGCGCCGGTCTTGGCCGATACCTCCGGCAACGTGGTCTTTGCTACTGAGACGGGCCAGATTACGGGAAACATCTCTAGAGCAGGCACCACGGAGGATGCGCCGCAATAGCACCCAGTAATCCTTATCTCCGCTTCCGAGAGCGGGGCCGCCCGCCCCGCCTGGAATTCCGATCCTCGCTCTACCGCCCAGCTTCTCGGAATCGGCCGCGAAGAGGATCATAGTGTCGCGTACTCCGTCTTGGCTTCCTTGAGGATCGGAACATCGGGGTCGGCAGCCTTCCAAAGGGTGAGAAATTCCTGATAGGCAGCCTTCGCCTTGTCCTTTTCTCCTGCTAGCGACCACGCCCGGCCCAGGTACAACCGCGCCAGCGCGCCGATTGGATCACTCACTACGATCCCCGGATGATCAATAATCTTCTGGAATTCGGCAGCGGCTTCGACGCCCTGGTGTGTAGCGAGGTATGCCTCGCCGCGCATGAAAACGGGATACAACGCTCCGAAATTTGCATGTAGCGCGGTCCGTGGACTCCCCAACTCATTTGGGGCAGCGGTCTGCAACAACTCGAGCGCCTTTTGCGGCTCGCGGTGGTTCATTGCAATGCTCGCGCGGAGCGCGGGCAGGTAACTGAACCTGACCGATGTATCCTCTGGGAATCGTTCTTCCAGATCATTCGCCAGTTTCGGGGGCCGCGAAGACTCACCCAGAACCGCGAAGGCCAGCGCGGCGCCGTACTCCACACCCCGATTATTGGAGAGATCGAGTGCCGTCGTCGCGCTCCGTTT
>JAFAWA010000411.1 GCA_019242155.1 Terriglobia bacterium
GCGGGCGCATCCCAATCCCAAATGTCGTGATGAATCGTCTGGAAGTACCACTGCATCTTACCGGTCGCCGCATCGAGCGCCACGAGTGAGTTGCCGAATAGATTTTTACCCGGCCGGTCGCCCCCGTAGTAGTCGTAAGACGGCGAATCGAAGGTCGCGAAAAGTGTGCCTGTCTCCAGGTCGATGGTCGAAGTGGTCCAGGCATTCGTTCCCGAGCGGTCCTGCCATCCGTCGTTGAGCCACGTTTCATGGCCGGTCTCGCCGGGTCTGGGCACGGAGTGGAAGGTCCACAGCAATTTGCCGGTACGCGCATCCCAAGCGCGCATATCGCCCTTCGGACCGAGACCGGGACTATCCTGCGTGTGTGACCCGGTAATCGCAACGTTCTTATAAATGATCGGGGCGGCCGAGAGGCCATAGTGATGACCCGGAAATTTTTCGTTCATGCCTACTTTCAAATCGATCTCGCCCTCTTTGCCGAACCCCGGAATGGCTTTACCGTTCTGGGCGTTGACCGCCAGGAGAAAGCCGTCGGCGGTGCCGAAGAGTATCCGCGCAGGATTTCCCGCATCGCCCGGCCAGTAAGCCACCCCGCGCGGAGGACGGCCCGCGTGCGTATGTTTGAAAACCCAGATCGGCTTCCCGCTCTCAGCGTCGAGCGCGACCAGGCTCTGGTAGGCCGTTACGAGATACATCACACCATTTACCACCAATGGCGTCACTTCGACCTGGCGCGACGTGTTCGGGGCGCCCGGCTGTTTCGTATCGAAGGTCCAGGCCTCAACCAGTTTCGAGACGTTGCCGGTATTAATCTGGTTGAGCTTCGAATAGTGAGTGTTTCCGAGATCGCCGCCGTAGACGGGCCAGTCAGCGCCGGTTTCCGCTCGCGCCACAAACGCGGCCGCGCAAACAAGCAGGATAGTAATTCGCACGAGGCCTCCTAACTTAAGCACGTTCATATTCTCTTATTCCGCCGGGAAAGGAAAGCGGCGTCACGCATGGCGTCTGTCTTTGTGCACCGGAGCGCTTGCTCCCAAGTCGCCCGCAATTTTGGCCGCCTCTTCTATGGCGCGCGCCAACACCGAACGGATCTTGCCGTCTTCGAGCATTAGTAGTCCGCCGATAGTACAGCCTGCCGGTGTGGTTACATCGTCCCGCAGAGCCGCCGGATGCCGGCCCGTCACCTGCACCATCTTCGCCGCGCCCACGGCTGTCTGCGCCACCAAGGTCAGCGCGAGTTGCCGCGGAAGTCCCACCCGAACGCCGGCGTCCGCAAAGGCCTCCATGATCAGGTACTGATACGCGGGGCCGCTGCCGCTCAGAGCGGTGATCGCGTTGAAGTAACTTTCCTCCGCCGGCAAGCACTGACCTACGGCTTCGAATACCCGCTGCGCGCGAGCCAGATGATCGGACGACGCCCGGGTTCCGGGACAGATCACGGTAATACCTTCGCGGACGATGCACGGCGTGTTCGGCATCGCGCGAACCCAAGGATTTTCCGTCCCCAGCGCCGACTCCAGTTGCGCGGTGGTCGTGCCCGCCATAATCGAAATCAACAAAGTATCGGGGCGCAGTCCCGCCTCTTTCAGCGCAGCCGTCACATTCGCCGCCTGCTTCGGTTTCACGCAGATCAGAATCAGTCCGGAGCAGCGTACGCGGCTCTGGAAATCGGTCACCACGGGAATGGAGAGTTCTTCGGAGACGCGGTCACAACTCGCTTGGGATTTGGCGGATGCCCACGCCTGGCCGCGGGAGACAGCGCCGCTATCGAATAGCCCATGAAGGAGCGTGCGCCCCATTACTCCCGCGCCGATCACGCCCAGCGTCTCACCGGGATCAATCAGACCCGGTTGCTTCGTCAGTGTTTCACTCACACAGATAGTTGACCACAGACTGCCGGTCCGGTCTCAAAACACAACTTTGACGGCCAGTTGCACAATGCGCGGATCTAGCGCACTTGTAATTTGACCGAAGTTGCCTGACCCGCTGAAGGTCGAGTTCACGCCCAATAATCCGGTCGTCAGTCCCGAAGACACGCCCGCGTGGAAGCTGTTGGTTAAGTTGAAAGCCTCGCCACGCAATTCCAGATTAAACCGTTCGCGAATCGGGAACACCCGGAATAGCGACGTGTCTACCTGCCAAAAGCCCGGTCCGGGCACATTGTATTTGCCCATGTTTCCGAGAGTCCCGAGCGCCGGCAATGCAAATGCGGCTGGATTGATCCAACAGTTCGGACCGGGATTCGCGCAGAGAGGATCAGGCAGAATCTGGTTAGGCCGCTGATTACTCGCCGCACCGCCCTGCAGATACCGATCGGTCGCGAGGCTGACTGTAAGATAGCCGCCCGTAGAAGCGCGGAAGATCGGCGCGAACTTCCAACCCGACCCGATCGCGCGCAAGGCTCTGCCCGAAAACCGCGGGGTCTCCGCCAGTGCCGTCAGGTTGAAGATTTGCCGCCGGTCTGTTCCGAAGTTGCCGGCGATTTGCTGAGAAGCGCAATTGGCGCGGTCGAAGCGGCGGTCGTTTAAATTCGCGTAGCCGCTTCCCGCACCCGTGACCCCGGATGCCTGAGTAACATCCCCAATGCAGTGTGACCACGTGTAGTTGGCGCTCACCGCTAATCCCTTTGCGAGCCGTTTCTGAACAGTCAGGATCAATCCGTGATAACTCGCCGTTCCGCCTGCATCAAACAGATCCATGTAACCGATCTGCGGTCCATAGGAAGGCCGCAAAACAGTAAATAGGCGGCGAATCGGTAAGTTCGTAACGCAGTTCGCATTAGTTGCAGTAGCGCTGCACGTTGCCACATTCGGAACACCGGGAAAGAGTGTGCCGGGGTTAAGTTGGTGTGTCGTCCACAAATGGTCGGTTTCGCTGCCCGCATACGACGCCGAAACCAACCAGTTCTGGCGCAATTGCCGTTGTATCCCGAAGTTCCAGGTATAAACCGTCGTGAACTTCAAGTTGGGCTGCACTGCGATGTACGTGCCGTTCGAAACGAACGGAGTATCTTTGCCGCAAGGGTTGCCGCCGCATCCCGGAAACGGGTTGCCGCCCGGATTATTGACAAATGGATTCAGGAACGGAAGCGGCCCTTGCAGCGTGAGGACGTTTCCCCAAGGCGGCGCGCCCTGCGTCGCATTCGCAAGATTGCCGCCCGTGACATCGTAGTTAGTTCCAAAAGCTGCGCGAATCGAAGTCTTTCCGTGCCCGGTAGGGTCGTAGGAAAAACCGAGGCGCGGCGCGAAGTTTGTATAGACTCCGTTCACACCCGTTTTGTACGGCACTCCCTGGTCGCCCGAGTAGCGCACTCCCGGGGGTGCGTTCGTAAAGACCTGGCTGCGCACACCCTGCAAAAACAGGTTCATATCGAAGTTGTACACGTTACCATTCGCGATGACGGTCGGAAAGCTCGGCTCATAGCGAAGCCCTAGGTTCAAGGTCAGCTTCGTTGATACCTTCCAGGTATCGGCGCCGTAGAAGCCCAAATACCACTTGCGTGAGAAACCTACGTTGGGATTGCCTTGAGAGAAGGTGCCCAAGTCACCCAAGATGAAATCGCCCAACCCGGAACCGGTCACCAGTCCGTTGAAGGTAAATGTTCCCTCTGAATATACGTTCGCGCGATTGTTCGACATGTTGTACCACGCGGAAAGTCCCACGCTGAGCTGGTGCGCACCCCGCACGATGTTTACATCGTTACTCGCGACATAGGTGGTTGTAGTCGGACTGTTAGGAGTCGCTGATCCGGACGGCGCATTGATATTGAATCCGTTGGTTACGGCAAAAATGGACTGATGGGGCACCGTACAGTACATCTGAACTCCTAAATCGCACCCCGAGAAAAAATCGTCGTTGAACCGGTGCACGCCGGCGCGGAGTACTCCCAGCCGGAAGGCATTCACAGTAGTGGGGCCGATCAGGTAGGTGTCACCCACGGAATACGATTGGAATAGATTGTCGAATCCATTTTGGATCGTCGAGAGAATATTCTGTGATAGGTTGTAAGCAGCCGGACCTTTGAGGATAAGGGCGTTGTAGCGCACGAAGATACTTTGCTTGTCACTCGCCTGATAATCTACCTTTCCAAGCAGTTGCTGCTCGTTACTATCGGCTACTGCTCCGAACACAGTTCTGCCGCACGGGTCGTTTGTTACCGGAAGGCTCTGGACGATTTTGAGCGAAGCTGAGTTGAACAGCGCCGGGCTTATCTGGTTATTGACGAACGGCGCTCCCAGGTTCAGCGGCTTCCCGCCGTTGCAGGCGGCGGAGGCGAACGCGGTCCAGTCGCCGGAAAGCATGAGCGGCGTCGGAACAAACGCCGGAGTTGCGGTTGGATCTGTGCGCACCAGCGTGTCTTGGTATCCGCCAAAAAAGAAGAGCTTGTTTTTTCGGATGGGCCCGCCGATCACCCCGCCAACCTGGTTGCGCTTGAGTGAATCGCGCTGGGCAGCGAAAAAATTGCGGGCGTTCAAATCGCCGTTCCGTAAGAACTCGAATGCGTCGCCATGAAGCGAATTGGTCCCCGACTTAGTGACAGCATTAATCGCCGCGCCGGATTTCTGGCCATTCTGCGCGCCCATCGAACTGGTCTCTACCTTGAATTCCTGCAATGCGTCGGGAAACGGGAATGGGTAGTTAGTGGCAGAATCCCCCGCCGCATACAGTAAGCCGTCGAGGAAGTATCCGACGGCAAAAGTCTGCCCGCCGGCTACCGAAAGATACACGCCGCCGGGGATGCCTCCGGTCCCCGTAACCCCCGCCGTGACCGTCGCCCCCGTCAATTGGATTAAGTCGGTCACCTGCCGGCCATTCAGCGGAAGATCGAGGATCCGCCGATTGTCGATTACCTGGCCGATACTAGTGGTTGCGGACTCCACTAGCGCCGCATTCGCCTGCACCTCTACCTGCTGTGTCACCGATCCCAGTTTGAGCTGTATGTCGATGGTCGGGTTGGTGGCCACTTGCAAAACGATGCCCGTTTGCACGTAAGTGGAAAACCCCTCTTTAGAGACCTCCAGCCGGTAAGGACCGACCGGCAAGTCCGCGAGCACGTAGTTGCCGTCGCTTGCGCTGGTCACGTTGCGCACGGCTCCGGTCTCGGTCTGGATGGCTTTAATTGAAGCCGAAGGAAGGGCAGATCCCGATGCATCCTGCACGACGCCCTGGATCTGAGCGGTCTGCGCGTGAAGTCCGGCGCAAACGAACAGGCAAGCAGCGGCAAGTAGAAAGGCGCGAGTCATAACACCCCCAAAGTAATTTGTGGAAGTGCCAGATAGTCTATCCCCCCGAGTGCCCCGGGAGCAACAAGCATTTCGCGGCTGGTGTCGAGCTCAAGCCGCTTTGAAGGTTTGTCAGGAGAAATCGTGGGTAGATGCGGTGAATGGGCTGGGAAAAGCCCAGCCACCCGGCTCGATTTTAGTTTGCTGTCGGCACTCGTACGTCGTCGATCACGATTACTTCAACGGGTCCGCGCGCGGACTTGAGGCGGAAGCCCAACTGCTCCCGAACTGCCGTGAAGATTGATGGCCCATTTGGCGTGGAGGCGGGCTGATCACTGGCGCCAGGGGGCAAGCCAGAAGTTGTGGGCCCGCCATCCTCGCCCGGTTCAGGGGTCCACTCAAGCTCGAAGTCGAATTCACCCGAAAGCCCTGTTTTGTCGATCACGGGCCGGCCCAACGCATACGAAAGCTGGCTGGCGAAAGTCGCCGCCGTATTCTTCGTAAGCTGAATCAAACCGGCTCCAACCCTTACGGCGCCCTCAGTTTCGCTGTCCTTCGCTGCCTGAACCTTGGAACCCTTGCGGTCAACGCTGAGTTCATACACCGGCAGTTGCCGCTCTTCTGAATGGGAACGAAGTTGAAACCGGTCTTCGAGGAGCGCGCGCAGCATTGGCCGAATTTGGTTCGGCGCCGCCGCCCGGTCGGGCCTCGCTTCGACGTTCCATCGTCTGGAAGCCACCCAATCGGGGCCTCCCACAATTCGAAAACCCTGGACGTTATAGGCCGTCATCATTAGCCGTTTCAAAGTGATCCCAGTAGCGGCAAGCGGCCCGCTGGGCTCGATTCGAAACGCCAAATGGGAGTCGCCGTCCGTGTTGGGCTTGATTGAGGCTACCTCGTACTTCGGCGGCTCTACGGCTGACTGTGCGTAGCCTGTGAGCGTGGTGATGAGCAGAGTAACTGCAGCCTTCACTGCCAAAGTGTACTCGCGTGACGCAGCCCATGTACAGCGCTTTACAGTTCATAATCAGTACGCCGCACCCAAAAAACACTTGAATTCCTAAAACAGAATGACTATTCTGTTTTTTGGATGCAAGATCAACAAGCCAGCCGCACCGCCCAATACATGGCGTTCTTCCGGGCGCTCGAAATGACGGAACCGCGGGCCCAGCGTCTTTTCAGCGATCCTTATGCTTTCCCGCTCCTCTCGGGAGCGCTGCGAATCTTCGCTCGCCTAGCTCACTTTCCGGTCGTAGGCCGGGCGATCCGTACCATTCTGGACCTGGGATGGCCCTACACTCGCAGCTCAGGCGTGGTACGCACTCGCGCCATCGACGATCTGGTGAATGAGGCGATTCGAGACGGCGCCCGCCAGTTTGTTCTGCTAGGTGCCGGATTCGATAGCCGCCCGTACCGTTTGCAGGAAGTTACGAAGGTAGCGGTCTTCGAGGTTGACCATCCTGCAACCCAGCGCGCCAAGCAGGAGCGGCTCAGTTGTGTGGTGGGCGCGCGGCCCGCGAATGTGCAGTTTGTCTCCGTCAATTTCGAACAGGACGACCTCGAATCGAGCTTGCTCGGCGCAGGTTTCCATCCCGAGAATCCCGCCGTCGTGGTGTGGGAAGGCGTCATCAGCTACCTGACCAAATCCGCCGTGGATCACACTTTTGCCCTACTTCATAAGCTGCTTGCTCCGGGAAGCCGCTTGATCTTCACCTATGTGGACCGGGCAGCGCTCGATGGCACCAAGAAATTCGCAGGCGGGAAACGGTGGAAGTCATCGGTGCGATTTAGCGGGGAGCCGTTCATCTTCGGGTTTCATCCCGATGGTCTGGCGGCGACGCTCCGCGATTTCGGCTTTTCGCTTACTAGCGATGAGTCCACCGAACAGATCGCCATCCATTATCGCGAGAGCATGGGCCGCAAAGAGCCCGGATCTCAGGCCTATCGCGTCGCTGCCGCGGTCCGGACGAAGATCTAATGCCGAAAATTAGTGAAGAGAAACGTAAAGCCCGCCAGCTTCGGATTCTTGACGCCGCCACGGCCTGTTTTGCGCGCGACGGCTTTCATCGCACGTCGATGGAGGATATTGTCAAGGAATCCGGGCTTAGTCCAGGCGCCATCTATTGCTATTTTCGAGGTAAACACGAGATCGTCGAAGCGATTGCGGTACAGCGCCATGCCCGCGACTCGGCTCTACTGAAAGAGTTCGCCTCGGCGCCCACAGTTCGTGAAGGACTGGAATGCTTGTGTGATGGGCTCATTCGTTTGCTGAACGATTCCAAAGAACGAGAGCGCCGCAAGGTCTCGATCCAGTTCTGGGCCGAATCGCTTCTCGACAAACAGGTCCGGAAAATCGCGGATCGTGGTTTACGGCAGCGGCATCGTCTTCTTGCCTTACTTCGCGAAGCTCAAAATGCTGGGGAATTGCCGGCCGGCCTGGACGTGAAATCCATCTCTCGTGTGATGCTTGCGCTTCTCCAGGGGCTGATCCTTCAACTGGCTTGGGAGCCGGAACTCGATGTCGAGGCTTACGCGAGGACGGCAACTGCTTTGATCGGTACAGTGTTTTCGTGTGAGCAAACGCGCGCCAAGGTGCCGCCTCGATTAGCCAAGCTTCCATAACCCGTTTCCCTTCACCCCCGCGCTACACTAAGGAACGAGGCGTTTCTCGCCCCATCGGCCGAGTTTGGCTTCATTTCGTAAATGCACCATATTATGCGTCGTATCCCCAACCGTACGGCCGCAAATGGCTTCGTTTCGCAGCCCGTGCCCAACGCGGGCTTCACTCAGCAAGCCCTTGCTACCTCATCCCTTTACTCCCCGCTGACCCCCGGCCGCATTGGCTTCGTTTCGCATTCTTCAACGCGCCGTCGCTCCCTCGCTCCCGGAGGCCGCGCCGCTTGGTGACCCTTCCCCGCCTGTACCCCATCCTCGACACCCAGACGTTAATCAATTGTGGCGCGGGCGTCGAACTCGCGGCAGCGGCCTTCCTCGATGGCGGCGCGGGCATCTTGCAGTTTCGCCACAAAGGTCCGTGGGATCGGCAGACGTACCACCTCGTGGAAGCCGTCGCCCGGCTGTGCCACGATGCCAAGGTGCCGCTCATCATCAATGACCGCGCCGATTTCGCCATGCTGCTCCACGCGGGACTGCATCTGGGTCAGGACGACTTACCGCCCGGCGACGGCCGCAAACTCCTCGGCCCGCAAGCCATGATCGGCTTTTCGAGCCATAATCCCGAACAGCTCTGTGCCGCCGCCGCCCAACCTGTCGACTACGTCGCCCTTGGCCCGGTCTTCCCCACCTACTCCAAACACAAGCCCGACCCCATCGTCGGAGTCCCCTTGGTCCGCCACTGCCGGACCTTGCTTGAAAAGCCGCTCGTGGCCATCGGCGGCATCACGATGGCAAATGCCGCGGACGTGCTTCGGGCGGGCGCCGATTCCGTGGCGGTGATCGCCGGGCTCCTGCCCGAAACTCCTACGGCCGAATCTCTAACCAAGCGGATGGATCAATGGCAACGGCTCGTGATGTCGGCTTAGTCAAAGGCCTCGGCCTTATCGACGCCACGACCCTCGTCGTGGGCTGCATGATCGGGTCCGGCATTTTCATCGTGGCCGCGGATATTTCCCGCCAGGTGAACTCGCCCGGCCTCATGCTCCTCACCTGGTTTGTCACCGCGGCCCTCACTCTCATCGCTGCCCTTAGCTACGGTGAGCTAGCCGCCGCTATGCCGCACGCCGGTGGACAGTACGTCTATCTCCGCGAAGCGTTCGGACCATTATGGGGCTTCCTCTACGGCTGGACCCTTTTTCTTGTTATTCAGACCGGGACCATCGCTGCCGTCGCCGTGGCCTTCGCAAAGTATACAGGCATCTTTGTTCCGTGGATCTCGACCCAAAATCAACTGCTCGGCCATGGACGCGTGGGCCTCAACACCCAGCAACTTTTAGCCATCGCCATGGTCGTGCTTCTCTCGTGGAGTAACACGAGGGGCATTCGCACCGGCGCTGTAGTGCAGAACGTTTTCACGTTTACCAAGACCGCCGCGATTCTCGGTCTGATCGGATTTGGGCTGCTGCTCGGCCGGAATTCCGCTGCGATTGCCGCCAATTTCACTAATTTTTGGCAAAACAGCGGATGGAACTTCGAAACCATCCGCCTCGTCGGCGTTGCCATGGTGGGTGCGCTGTTCTCTGCCGATGCCTGGAACAACGTCACGTTCACCGCTGCCGAGGTGCGCAATCCCAAACGCAACCTTCCCCTTTCCCTTGCGTTCGGCGTAGCGATCGTCTCGGCGCTCTACATCGGTTGCAACTTCGTCTATCTCTACGTGCTGCCTTTAAACGCCATTCAGCATGCGCCTGAAGATCGCGTCGCTACTGCCGCCGCGGCGCAAATCCTCGGGCCGATTGCCGTTCAGCTGATGGCGGCAGCAATTATGATCTCTGCCTTCGGTTGCAACAATGGTCTGATTCTGGCGGGTGCGCGCGTCTCTTACGCCATGGCGAAAGACGGCCTGTTTTTCAGAAGAGCCGCGACGCTCGATCCTATGCGCCACACGCCGCGCTTCGCGCTCGTGGTGCAATGCGTCTGGACTATCATCCTGATTGTCAGCGGAAGCTATAACGATCTTCTCGACTACGTAATCTTCGCCGCGCTGCTCTTTTACATCCTCACCATCTCTGCGCTGTTCGTGCTCCGCCGCACGCGCCCCGATCTCGAACGCCCCTACCGCGCTTTCGGGTACCCGCTCCTGCCCGCGGCCTATATCGCCGCTGCCGCGGTCATCGAGGTTCTGCTTCTGCTCTATAAGCCCAGCAACACCTGGCCGGGGCTCATCATCGTCCTGTTAGGTCTGCCCGTTTATTTGTTCTGGAGAAGGTCCGGCGAGCCGGTGACAGCACTTCCAAAAAAATCTAACTGACTCTGACAGAGCCGCTTGCGCTCACGGTATCGGGTTCCGCAGGCAGCCCTCTCCCAGCCCGGCATACATAATTGAAACGGAGCCGACCGATTACCTCCAGTTGGCTGGTTCAACTCTCCGGAAAGGAGCGGGAGCCGGCATGTATCTCCACTACATGCGCGGTCAGCATACCGCTCCCTAGGAGAATGTGGGCCAGGGCTTCCGCACCGCGTCCCGCAAGCTGCGCGAAGCGGCTCTCCCTACCTGTCCCTAAATCGAAACTCCGTCGACGCAATCAACTGCCCGTACGACCCAAACCGCTCCGCCGCCCAAAGTGCTTCGCTCTGCTCTGGCTCGTTGTCAAACACGCGCAGACTCGTGTACGTAGTCGAACGTTGCACCGGCAGGCGTCCGGCTTCGCGAATCCAGCGCCGCATCTCCACCGGGTGCAGAAACTGTCCATGAGCCGCCCCGGCCGATGTCGAAATGCTTTCGTTCATCAGCGTGCCGCCGAAATCGTTCGCTCCCGCGTCCAGGCATGTGCGCGCCATTTCCGGCCCTTGCTTTACCCAGCTCGCTTGAATATTCACAATCCACGGATCGAGCATCAACCGGGCCACCGCATACATGCGAAGCACGTCCCGCCGTTCCACGAAAGGTTGAATCCCGGGCACGAGCGCCTTCCGGTACATCGGCGCTTCCGCTGCAATGAAACTCAAGGGAACAAATTCCGTGAAGCCTCCACTTTCCTTCTGAAGCTCTCGCAGCAGTTCCAGATGCCGCGCCCGCTCGAGCGGCGTCTCCACGTGTCCGAACATAATCGTCGAAGTCGTCGGAATTCCGAGTTTGTGCGCCGTGCGAATCACCGTCATCCAATCGCGCTGGGAAATGCGTCCCGGAGAAATACGTTCCCGAACGGTGTCGTCCAGGATCTCCGCCGACGTGCCGGGCAGCGATCCCAGGCCCACATCTTTGAGCGCCGCAACATATTCCGCAATCGTTCGTCCCGAGAGCGTCGCCCCGTACAGAATCTCTTCCGGAGAGAAAGCGTGTACATGAATAGCCGGGCATTCGCGCTTGATTGCGGCGCACAGATCGATATAAAACGAGCCGTCGATCCGCGGCGGCAGGCCCGCCTGAATACAGACCTCGGTAGCCCCCAACTCCGCAGCTTCGCGCACGCGGCGCAGCACCTCTGGAAGCGGCAGAAAATAACCCTCTTCGGCCCTGTGCCCCCGGCTAAACGCGCAAAAGCCGCAGCGCTTCACACAGACGTTGGTGAAATTGATATTGCGGTTGATCACGTACGTCACCGGATCGCCCACACTTTGCCGGCGCCGGTCATCAGCCACGGCCAGCAGCCGGCTGAAGCTCTCGCCTTCCGCTCCAAACAACGCTGCGCCGTCTTCGGCCGTCAGTTCTTTGCGGGCGGCAGCTTTATCGAGAATCGCGTCAATCGTCATGCGCCCTCGCGATCCTGCGCCACCAGCCCCGTTTCATCGAGCCAGGCCTGCGCGCCCCGCCGTAACGCTTCCGGAACCCAGCCCGAACTACACACATACTCCGGATACGCGGCTAGTCTTTCCCGCAGAGTAAAGCCCGCCTCACTTGTCGCCGAGCGCAACTGCGCGATTTCCGGCCAGGCCATTTCGGGGTTAATGAAATCTTTGGTCACCGGCGAAATGCCGCCCCAATCGTTGATGCCCGCAAATAGATAGAACGCATAAGAGTCGCGCGTCAAATTCGGAGGCACTTGCAAATTCACCCGATTCCCCAAAATCAGCCGCGCCACGGCGGCCGTCCTCGCCACATCGAGCGCGCTCGGCTCCGGTCGCGCGGCAAATTGCGTACCCGGCTTGGCTCGAAAATTCTGCACGATCACTTCCTGAATATGCCCGTATTGCTCATGAATCTCGCGAATCGCAACCAGCGCATCCACCCGCTCTTCGGGCGTCTCGCCGATTCCGGTCAGAATGCCGGTGGTGAACGGAACTCCCAGCTCGCCCGCATTTCGCAGAGAGCTCAGCCGGACGCCGGGCACCTTGTCCGGACACTCGAAATGCGCCTCGCCGCGAGCCAGCAACTGGCGGCTGGCCGTCTCGAGCATCATCCCCAGGCTGGCATTCACCGGCTGCAGCTCGAGCATCTCTTCGCGTGTGAGCACGCCCGGATTGGCATGCGGCAGAAGACCGGTCTCTTCGAATACCAGGCGGCACATGGCTTGCAGATACTCGATGGTGGAGCGAAGCCCGCGCTTCTCCAGCCATTCGCGATACTGCGGATACCGGAGCTCGGGTTTGTCGCCGAGACTGAACAGAGCCTCTTTGCACCCCGCGGCCCGGCCTGCGCGAGCAACACGCAGCACCTCCTCGGGCGTCATAGTATGAGCCAGGCCGTCGCCCGGTTCACGCGCGAAGGTGCAGTAGCCGCAGCGATCCCGGCAGAGATTCGTGAGCGGAATAAAAACCTTGCGCGAATACGTAATCACCGGGCCCGTGCGTGCATCGCGAAGCCGGCTCGCCCGCTGAAACAGATCGAGCAGTTCCGCTCCCGCCGCCCGAATCAGCCGGTACGCCTCCGCCCGCGAAATCCCCGTATCGGTGGGAGTTGGAAACACGCTTCAGCCCATCGCGTGGGTGTTTACCGGCTCGATTTTATAGAGCACCCGCACCTCACCCGGCTGCCGGTAGGGATAAACATCCTGGCCAATATATTTCTTGGCGAGCTTGTTGATGTGCTCATCCGCACCCTTTTCCGTAACCTCTGTCACACGGCCGCGAATGGAGAGGTGGCGGTACGGATTATCGGGGTCGAGAATGTCAATACCCACGCGCGGGTCGCGTTGCATATTCTTGTCCTTCACGCGTCCCTTGGCGGTGTTAACCAGTATGTGGGTGCCGTCGTAGTCGAACCACACCGGCGCCACATGCGGGCTGCCGTCCGGCATCAGCGTGGCTAGTTGCGCGAAGGCATTCTTCTGCATCAGGTCCTGATACTTCTCCGGTATCGCTGGCATCAGTCTCTCTCCTTAAGTGAATTAAATTCGAGAGTACACCATGCCGGGTGCGATAGGCACGGGTTATTTTAGGATGAGTGCGCATGGAAACCAAGATCGCAGTCGTGGGTGGAACAGGCGCCGAAGGCAGCGGCTTCGCGCTGCGCTTCGCCAAAGCAGGCGCGCGTATTTTCATTGGCTCCCGTTCCGCGGAGAAGGCGCGGGAGGCAGCGCGCAGCCTCTCGGCCACCGCCGGCGCCGGCGAGATCACCGGTCACACCAATGCTGATGCCGCCGCCGAGGCGGCGATTGTGCTCCTTACCGTGCCTCTCGCGGCCCAAGTCGAGATCCTCAAATCCATTCGCGGCAGCTTGAAACCCGGGACAACTTTGGTTGACGCCACCGTTCCGCTCGAAGTCGCCATCGGCGGGCGCGTCTCGCGCACGGTTTCGTTGTGGGACGGTTCCGCTGCGCAACAGGCGGCACGGCTCGTCCCCGAAGGTGTCTCCGTGGTTGCCGCATTTCACGGCCTGAGCGCCGAAGCCCTGGCCCATCCCGGTGAGCCGATCGATTGCGATACGTTGATCTGCGGCGATAACGCCGAGGCCAAGGCGCATGTCCGCGAGCTCGCCTCGCTGATTCCCGGCGTCCGCACCATCGATGCCGGACCGCTCGATAATGCCCGTATGCTCGAGAGCGCCGCGGCGCTCCTGATTTCGCTCAATTTGCGATACAAAGTGAAGGCTTCGGGCCTGCGGATCACCGGCCTCAATCTCCCCGGAGTTCCCGCTTGAAAGGCCGCCCGATCGTAGCCCTCGCAGGTGGTGTCGGCGCGGCCCGTTTCCTCGATGGTCTCGCGCGCGTCGTCGCGCCGGAGCGCCTCTTCATCATCGGCAACACCGGCGACGACGCCGAAATTCACGGCCTCCACATCTCGCCCGATCTCGATACCGTCACCTACACTTTGGCCGGCCTCTCCGATCCCCTCCGCGGTTGGGGCATTCGCGGGGACACCTTCCGCTGTCTGGAATCGCTCGGCCGCCTGGGCGGAGAGACCTGGTTCCAGTTGGGCGATCGCGACCTCGCGACTCATCTTTACCGAACCGAGCGTCTGCGCGGAGGCGCCGGTCTTACAAAAGTCACTGCCGAAATCACCGGGGCTCTCGGCCTCCGCTCCGTCATTGCGCCCATGTGTGATGACCGCGTGCGCACTCGTATCTGCACGGCCGCGGGCGAACTCGAGTTCCAAACCTACTTCGTGAAGCGGCGCGCTCGCGACCGGGTCGCAGGCATTCGTTTCGAGGGCTCGGACCACGCTCTTCCCGCTCCCGGCATTCTGGCCGCGATTGAGCAGGCGGAAGCCATCATCGTGTGTCCATCCAATCCGTTTATCAGCATCGGCCCAATCCTTGCCGTGCCGGGAATTCGCGAGGCATTGCGGCGAAAACGCGACCGCGTGGCGGCAATCTCCCCCATCGTCGGCGGGCGCGCGCTCAAGGGCCCCGCCGCCGCCATGATGAAGAGTATGGGCCTGCGTTCGGCAGCCGCCGAGGTAGCGAGACTGTATCAGGATTTTACGAGCGTCTTCGTGCTCGACGAACTCGACCGGAAACAGGCCGCCGAAGTGGAAGCCACCGGCCTGCGCCCGGCAGTGACCAACACTGTCATGAGCGGCCGGCGCGAGCGCACGGCATTGGCGCGCGTGCTCGCCCGCGAACTGGAAATCGAACCGTGATCTTTGCCATCCTGCCCGTGAAAAATCCAAACCACGCCAAGCAGCGCCTGGAAGGGTTTTTG
>JAFAWA010000014.1 GCA_019242155.1 Terriglobia bacterium
TATCGCCAATGTGATGGCTTACGGGGAACCGTCTCAGTTGCCGCGAGCGCAGTTTCCGAACGAATACCGCAATCAGGTTTCCGACACCTTGTCGTTGGTTCAAGGCCGTCACCAGATCAAATTTGGCTTCGATTTCAACTTTATTCATGAGGTGATCGTCAACCTGTTTCAAGGGGATGGCGTTTACAGCTACACCGGTTCGGCTAATGCAGCATTTAGCAATTGGGTCCTCGACGTTTTCGGAATCAATACGGGCGACGGTCTGGCGGGCCGTCATTACCAAAGCTTCACGCAGGCTTACGATCCCATCACGCATGTCGGAAGGGATGACTTTTGGGATAACGATTTTGCAGGCTTCGTAGAAGACAGTTGGAAACTTCGCTCCAACATGACGGTGAACCTGGGATTACGTTATGAAATTCAGACCATCCCGCAGCCGCCGATTCCTAACACGGCGACACCACTGCTCGCCGCATTGACCTCTCGCATCAACACGGACTCCAACAACTTTGGCCCGCGTATCGGGCTAGCGTGGCAGCCCTCGAAACAGACGGTGCTGCGTCTGGGGTACGGCATATTTTATGCGAAGACATCGAACAGTATGTTTTACGGGGACCGCGTAGAGAACGGGGTCTATCAGCAGCAGTTCAATTGCGGACCGGCAACGGCTTGCGCTCCGATATTTCCGAACGTGATCTTCACACCGCCTGGGCCGGCCCCGGCGGCGCCTTTCCCGGGAGCACTGACACCTCAGGTGATTAACACAAACCCGCCCTTGGGCATCCTGGCCACGCACGGACTGCAGCCGGACTTCGTCAACCCTATCGTGCATGAGGGGCAGTTCACCCTCGAACAGCAGCTCCCGGGCGGTTTCATTGCGTCCGGCAGTTATGTTTTCAGCCGGGCCCTCCACCTTCCCGTGTATCTTGACGCGAATCTCGCGCCCGCGGCGCTCACCAAGAGCTATAACATCTACACTTCGAACGGAACTTCGTCACAAAGCATTACCGAGCCCTTCTATACACAGCGAATCAACCCCGCCACCGGAGTAATCCTTAACGGCTACAGTATTGTGAACTCCTGGTACAACGGCATGATTTTGTCTCTTCGCAGGCCATTCCAGCACGGCCTGGAGTTTCTCTTGAATTACACGCTGAGCAAAGCGATCGATGACGGCGCTGTTTCCGGCCAATTCGGCACTTTCTACGGGACCGACTCGCCGGTGGATCCTTACAACCAGAAGCAGGAGAATGCCCGCTCCGATCTTGACCAACGGCAGCGGTTCGTGGGTAGTGTGGTGTGGACTCCGCAGTTCGCGAAGAACATTCGCAGCGCGCCCGTTCGGATCGCAGCGGAGGGATGGGTACTCTCCGGAGTGGCCACATTCGCGACCGGCATGCCGGTCACCGGATCTATCAGCGGTTTCCCTGGAAACGGAGTGGATGGCGGGTTGACCGGCGGTGTGGTAAGCAACTCAGCGGCGCCCACGGGTGGGCGGGCTCCTTGGATCGGCCGGAACACGTTCCAGGGACCGGGGATGAAAGATATTGATTTCCGAATATCGCGGGACTTCCCGATACGCGAGCGAATGAAGCTGGAATTTCTAGGTGAAGCGTTCAATCTCTTCAATCACACCAACATTTTCAGTGTGAACACAACCGCCTTCACCTTTGCGGCGCTCGGGGCAAACGGTTGCGCGGCGGCTGCGAACACGGGGGCGAACGGCTGCCTGATTCCGAATCCAAGCTTTCTTACGCCGACTTCTTCGTCTTCGGCAAACGGACTGTACGGCGCCAGGCAGCTACAGGTGTCGGCGAAATTTATTTTCTGAGGGCAGGCCAGGGGTCGGAAAATCGCGGATCGTGAATGAACTCCTGATCGGTCAGAGATTCCAAGAATGCAATCAGATCGCGCCGCTGCTCGGGGGTGATCGAGAACCCGGCAACTTGCGATGCCTTATTGGGATTTTTGCTGCCCTCGCCCGCCATTGGACCGCTCGAAATGGTGCGGCCGCCGGCGGCGTAGTGATCGATTACCGCATCGAGTGTGGCGATGCTGCCGTCGTGCATATAAGGCGCCCGCAGAGCGATATTGCGAAGCGATGGGGCGTTGAATCTGCCGACGTCCTCCGGGTTGTGGGTGAATTCGTAAATTCCTAAATTGCCTTCGGGAAATGAGAACTTACC
>JAFAWA010000034.1 GCA_019242155.1 Terriglobia bacterium
AAGCCAATCTCCACGTGAAAGCGCGGCTGTAAAGAGAACTGCAGGTCGCGAAACATTTCGAGCGTGAGTTGTAAGTACCGGGTCAGATCCTCTTCCGAAAACCGCGCGGCGACCTCTTGAAGCTTCTGCCGCTGAACCGGTGACACCGCAAGCAGGCGTGTGTCCGCGCCCGAAATACGGGCAACCAGCAGATTTCTGAAATAGCGGGCCAGTTCCCGAGAGAAATGCTGCAGGTTGTGTCCGTTCGTTTCCAGATCGTGCACCACTTCGAGCATTCGGCCGGCATCGCCATCGAGCAAAGCCTGGCTGACCTGCTCGAGCGATTCGAGTGAAAACACTCCGAGAAGCGCGCGAACTTCGGTGGCGTTGATCTTCGATCCACAACACGCAATGGCTTGATCGAGCGCGGAAAGTGAGTCGCGCACGCTGCCCTCCCCGGCCTGCGCGAGCACGGCCAGAGCTTCGGTATCTGCCTCGATGCCTTCCTGCGCGCAGATCCAAGCCATGCGGGCGGTGAGTTCGTCGAAATCGACGGACCGGAAACTGAAGTGTTGGCAGCGCGAAGCGATAGTAGCTGGAATCTTGTGTGCTTCCGTCGTGCAAAGCACGAAAACAGCCCACGGCGGAGGTTCTTCAATCGTCTTTAACAGAGCGTTGAACGCTTCGCTCGTGATCTGATGCGCTTCGTCGATGATGAAGACTTTGTAGCGGTCGCGCGCGGGTTGGTAACGCACATTCTCGCGCAGTTCCCGCATTTCGTTGATGCCGCGATTCGACGCCGCATCGATCTCGATCACGTCTACCGTGCCGCCCGCCGTGATCTCCCGGCAGCTCGCGCATTCGCCGCAGGGAGCCGGAGTCGGCCCTTGAAGACAGTTCAGGCAGCGCGCCAGAATCCGTGCCACAGTGGTTTTGCCGGTCCCACGCTGGCCCGAAAAAATGTAGCCGTGCGCAATACGCTTCTGGGCAATTGCGTTTTCTAGTGTTGTCTTGACGTGTTCCTGGTTGATTAAGTCGTCAAAGCGCTGTGGCCGGTATTTTCGGGCTATGACCTGGTACATGGGGTGGGTCCGGACGAGCGCGGACGAACTGCCAAGCCCCGGGTGATCCGCGGCACACGAACCGCACCGCTACCGTTGCTCCCTTCCGGACCTGGCGGGGTTTGCAGCCGTCCGTTGCACGGAGCCCGAGACCTGACAATAACCCATCCTAGCACGGGCTCCCGCGATCATTTCCCGGCGATCTTCAACTCTACATCGCCCTTGAATCCAAACCTGCCCAGTTCCGAATTTGGGGCGTCACGCTGCACTGCATCTAAGACCATGCCGTCGGCATCTCTCACCGTGACTCCGGCCGGTTGGATTTCGAGACGGATCCGCACGGTTTCGGCGGTGCTGTCTACCTTATTGGGCTGCTTATTTTCAGCCATGCTCCTGCCGGCCACAAGCTGTTTGCGGGTGAGGTTCTGCTGATCGATCGAGTAAAGGATATAGTTCGAATCGTCCTTGTAGTCGACGACCAATTCCACCTTCTTCATCCGCTTCGAACTGTTAAACACACCCCTGCCGGGCCGCTTCTTGATCTCCAAATCGAAAGTGCCGCGATTCACCTTCAACCAGGAATATCCGGGCCCGGTGCGGCTCGCCCAACCATCCTCGGAGACCTTCCACATGGCCGGATCGAACGGCGATTCGACACGCCGCGGGGGTGCTTCGACAGGAAGAGCCCGGCTCACAGCAGCGGGCGACAACGCCAGGTCCACCGATGTCGGCCGCCCCGGGGTCACGACGTATGACTTGGCCGCAGGCATCATATTTTCCGCCCGCGCCTCCACATCATAGGTTCCGGCTTTTAACGCTAATGCCTGTCCATTTCGCGCCGGAAGCGCCGCGGTCTCGCCTTGCAGTTTGTAGGTCACGTTTGCGTTCGCAGGAGACACACGGAACTCCAGCCTTCCAAACGGGCGAAGCTTGGCTTCATCGCCGGCTATACGCATGGTCTGTTTTGCGGTGAAGCTCTTGTTCAGGGTCAGGTCTTCGAATTCGGCTTTTCGAAACTGAATTATGTGGCTTCCCGGAGCGATGCCTTCCCGGGTAAGCGCGCCGGCGGCATTGAGCGTACCAGTTCTCGTGTTATCCAGCCACAGTTCCGCCTCCGGCGTGCCGCCGTCGATCTCTAAACTCGCGGTGGTGATTGCCGGCTTGAGTTCAAATTTCAATTCCTTCGGTTCGCCCTTGTGGATATCGACGGACTGCTCACCTGCGTCTTCGTAGCCGGGCGCAACAACCCGCACGCTGTATGTTTTTGGCTCGAGATTAAGAACCACCCTCCCGTTCCGCAAGGCCGGCCGCTTTGCGGGCCGTCCATCGACATACACCTCGGCATCCGGAACATTGGCCTGCACAGTGAGAAAACCAATGTTACGGTCCGAATTCACCCACAAGTTGAGGTGCGGCGCGTTGTCCAGCTCGATTGGAAACGGCCGTATGTTCTTCCCATCGTCTACAGAAACCTGAGCAGTTCCGGGATTCAAACCAGTCAGGACGAAACCATCCGGGGGAATGAGGTCGGGAACCTGGCCGGGCAGATTTACCTTGAAGGGTCCCGCGCCGTACACGCGCCCACGGTCACTGAGACTGGATATTAGTACGGCGGTGACATCTTTTGCCTGCACCGGGCCGAGAAGAGAAGGAGCCTCGCCGGGGTCGGCCTTGAATGCGAACGTCAGCAGCTCTCGAGTGTCTTGAAGTACGGCCAGGGAATGCTCGCCCGGGGTGAGTTCGTTACTGGGGCCCGCATCCTGGAGCGCTATTGGATCCTGTTTGTCGATCGAGACCTTGCCGTTCACCAGATCGGAAACCACCTGGAGGCGTACCGGCTCCGGAACCAATTTGAGCTCCATGCGGTATGGGGAAGGGACGCCATCCTTAAGCGTGAAATCCTGGCTGTCGCTTTTAAATCCGACGGCGGAAACGTCAAGATGATGGGGGCCTTTCGGCAGCTTGATAGCGCCGGTGACCTGCCGTCCATCGATCATGTAGAGCACGTGATTCGCGTTGGCGTGCACTTCCACCGGGAACTCGACTGAAACCTGAGGGCGCGGCTTCTTATGCGACGTAGTTACCACATATGCCGACACCAGCAATGCCGCCCCGACCCCCACAACCGTCCATTGCAGCGCCGAACCGGTGCGGCGCACTTCCGCCAACTTCTGTAAGTGAGATCCGGCGGTGCGCAGCGCATCGTGTAGGGGCGCTGGGCCGGTAGATTTTCGGCCCACGGCCTCTTCGTCTCTTGGCTCCGGCGCGCTGTCCGTCTGATGGATGGTCCTGGTGAGTTCCGGCAGCCCCGCATTCGATGCGGTCTGTTCGCCATACCGACTCTCTTCTGAATTCTTGACTCTACTCTCAATCCCAGCCGCGATGGCTTGGAAATCCGCGTCATCAGGGTACCTCTGCGCCAATGCCCGCGACTGTTCTAGCAGGATCAGAGTTTGCGCCGCATCGGAAGTCTGATCGATGACGCTCACCAGCGCTTTCAACTCTTGCAGGTACCGCTCCCGCATTTCTCTGCGGCTGGATTCCGGCAAGGCGTTGCGCAAGGTGGTCCGTAGCTGCGCCAGGCGAAAGTCGTGAGGAAACAAAGCCAAACCCTGCTCGGTTTTCTCGAGCGCGGATTCGATCTCACCCGCGGCCTGTAGCTCTCTTGCCTGGCATACCAGTTCTTCCACGGCCTGCTGGCGTTTGTAGTCGTCGACGAGACTGCGCAGGCTCTTTGCGACCGTGTGATTCCCGTCGAGATTCAGCGCATGTTGAATCAGCGGCTCGGCGGCCCGCCAATCCATTGCCAAAATCGATCTCGCCTGCTCGAGCAGAGCGGAGAGCAGCGCTCCTCGGATGAGCGGATTCTTTCCATCCAACTCTTCCGCCTTCTTGAGCGCATCCAGACCTGGTCCAAACTGGCCGTCTCCACACAGCTTCTGGCCTTGGGCGAGCCATTTTTGAGCTTCCGCGCTACGCTCGATTCCCTGCTGCGCCAAGCGCTCCAACCCGAGTAGCTCCCGATCCTGCGGATACTCGATGAGTGCATTGCGAACTAATTCCTCGGCGCGCGTGTACTCGGCCGACTCCAGGCAATGGTCGATCTGGTCGACCCAGCGGGCCTTGGCTTCTTCACGGAGCTGCCCTTCCCGGCGGCGCTTCAGTCTTTGAAGTTCGAAATCCAGCCCTGGATACTGGCCGTAAATACTGCGCACAATGTCCCATTGGCCGAGCGCATCGGCATACTGGCCGCGCTCTTCATATTGGCGCGCTTTGTTCACGATGCCGTTTACCAGGTCGCGCCGCTCGCGCGTTAACCGTAGGGCCTGCTGGAAATGGGCCTCATGGGGAAACCGTTCAGTCGCTTCCTGTAGGATGGCGAACTTTCGATCGAGGTCGGCTTCCGCTTCTACGCGCTTGTTCATCTCGACTACAAACGCGGAATGCTCCTGCCGCTGCTGCTCCTCGATCTCCAGTTTGAGTGCTTGAAACAGCGGGTCGCCGGGATATTTCTGCAAAAAGCCGGCGCAAAGCTCCAGTGCGGCATCAAAATTACGATCCGCCAACTGCTTTCTGGCCTCGCCGTACCCATTGCGGTAAAGATCCCGTTCGGAGCGGACCTGGTTGTAGAAACTCTGATACTGCGCCTCCTTGTCGGCGGATGCAGAGCCCGGCATGGCGCGTCCCAACTCCAGGACTCGCTCCAGCTTACTAAGCGCGCTGCTGATCTCGCCGCCTTGGTAGGCCTGCATCGCAGCCTGATAGAGCTGCTCCTTCTGGTTGCGGTTGCTGATGAAATCCTGCTCGCGCCGGTCCGCCTCTGCCATCAATTCGCGCGCTTTGGCATCTGCGGGATTGATCTTCAAAATCTCCTGTAACGCCTGCCGCGCCTGCTTGTACAGGTGATTATCCATGTGCTCGCGCGCCAATTGCAGCCAGTTCCCGACCTGCCGGCTGCCGCGCCGCTGCTCAATCTGAGCCGCCAAAATTCGGGCCTCTGCGTTGGCCGGATCCAACTCCAGGGCTTCCTGGATCTTCTGCAGCGCGAGTGGGAATTCGTCCTCCTCCAGGCGGGTTCGCGCGCTCTCTAACAACTGCCGGATCGTCTTCTGACGGAGGGATTGATCAATCTGGAGCCGCAACAAGTGCATGTCGGGATCGAGATGTCCCTCGGCTTCCATTTCCGTAAGGATATCGTTGGCGAACTCATAATCGCCGCTTTGGCAGGCTTTTTTGACGCGCTCGACGCGGGCGCCGATTCTGGCGCGATCGAACGCTTCTATAGGTTCATTGCGCAACGCCCTTTGCAGCCCTTCAGCGAAATCCCGCGCGCTGTGAAAGCGGTAGGATGGCTGCTTCGCCATAGCCCTATGCACTACCCGGCTGACGAGCTGGTTGACGGTTGCGTTGACTTCCGAGATCGCCGGAGGAATGTAGTGACGCAGCGCGCGAATGGTTTCAATATCGTTTTCACGGGCGAACGGCTTGCGTCCGGTCAACGCTTCGTAGCACACCACGCCCAGAGAAAAGATATCCGAAGCCGGGGTGGCCGGTTTCATATCGACCTGCTCGGGCGCCATGTAGGGCAAGGTGCCCTTCACGCCGGTCATCGACTGCGCGTCGGCCAGGTGAACCACGCCGAAGTCGATGATCTTGACCGTGTCGTCATCCATCACGAAAATGTTGCTGGGCTTCAAATCGCGATGAATGATGCCTTTGTCGTGGGCGGCCTGCAGTCCCCTACAGGTCTGCGTAACCATCTCGATCACGCGGCCGACCGTCAGCCGTGGGCTGGCCTTGCGAATGAGGTTGTCCAATGTAACGCCCGGCAGTAGGGGCATTACGAAGAAGGGTACTTTCTGGCCGTTCTGCTCGAACTCTCCCGTATCCAGGATGTCGACGATATTGGGATGGCTTAGTTTCGCCAGCACCGTCCACTCTTTGGCGAACAGTTCTAAGGCCGCCGGTTCGACCGCGCCGCGCAAGCTCTTTAAAGCCACGTCCCGCTTAGTAACAGAGTCATAGGCCATGTAGACCACGCCCATGCCGCCTTGCCCGACAGGTACTGACCTGATTTGATAACGGCCTCCAATTATTCGCATTCCAGGCAGTGGTGCAGACATTGCGAAATCCCAGCAGTTGATCGATTGTAGAAGGATTTACGATCTGGAGCAAGCTCAGCGGCGGCCATGTCAACCGGGGGCCCGGTACCGGTTTTTCCGTGCGATACGAACCGCCGCTGTGGCTTAGGCTTTGGTGCTTTGCTTTAGTTTTTCGCGCTGCTCGCGCAAGACGGCCTTGCGGCTCAGCTTGATCTTGTTGCCCTCCATTGCGAGGACCTTCACCAGGATCTGGTCGCCTTCTTTCAGCTCATCGCGGACGTCACGGATCCGATTTTCGGCGATCTCACTGATGTGCAGCAGACCGTCTGTACCAGGGAAGATCTCGACGAAGGCGCCGAAATCGACCAGGCGCACTACCTTTCCTAAGTAAGTCTTACCCACCTCGGCCACCGCCGTGATGTCGGAGATAATTTGAAGCGCCTTATTGGCGGACGCTTCGTCGCTCGAAGCCACGTGAATCGTGCCATTATCCTCGACGTCGATCTTGACGCCGGTCTGCTCGATAATGCCGCGAATCACCTTGCCGCCAGGTCCGATGACGTCGCGAATTTTGTCTTGTGGGATCGTCATGGTGTAGATGCGGGGCGCGTATTGGGAAATGTTCGTCTTGGCGCGCGGCATCGCCTGTTCCATTTTGTCGATAATGTAAAGCCGCCCGCGGCGCGCCTGTTCCAAGGCCTCCTTCAAAGTAGCGGTTGCCACATTGGGGACCTTAATATCCATCTGCAGACCGGTAATTCCGTCCCGCGTGCCCGCGACTTTGAAATCCATATCGCCGTAGTGGTCCTCGGCGCCGGCGATATCGGTGAGGATGGCGTAGTCGTCGCCTTCTTTTACCAGTCCCATGGCTACTCCGCCTACGTGGGCTGCCATGGGAGCACCTGCCTCCATCAAGGCCAAAGATGCGCCGCATACGGTAGCCATGGAGCTGGAGCCGTTCGACTCCAGAATGTCGCTCACCACGCGCAGCGTGTAAGGGAAAGCCTGCTCATCGGGTATAAGCGCTGTAAGGGCGCGCTCGGCCAGAGCGCCGTGCCCGATCTCCCGGCGTCCCGGCCCGCGCATGAAGCCCACCTCCCCCACGCTAAATGGCGGGAAGTTGTAGTGAAGCATGAAGCGCTTGGATGCCTCACCCGGCTCGAGGAGCTCGATGCGCTGTTCGTCTTCCTTGGTGCCCAAGGTGACGGTAACCAGCGCCTGCGTCTCTCCGCGCGTAAACAGAGCCGAACCATGCGTGCGCGGAAGAATGCCGGATTCAATTGTGATAGGGCGAATCTCGTCGAAGGCCCGGCCATCGGGACGGCGGTGATTCTTCAGCATCTCGTCGCGGAAAATGCGCTCTTTGAGAGCGTCGAAACACCTGCCGGCTTCGTGCTGCTTCTCTTCGGGCTGCCCTTCCACTACTGACTTGCGCAGGTCGTGCACGCGCGCATAGCTTTCGAGCTTGGGGTATTTCTCGGTGTTCAGGGCGTCCGTGAGTTCCGCACGCACGGACTTATCGACAGCAGAGGAGATCTCCTGGTCCAATACAGGCGAGGCGAAGGCCCTTTTCTGCTTGCCGGCGGATTTCATCAGTTCGCGGATGCCGGCCGCGATCTTGCGGCAGCACGTATGGCCGAATTCGATGGCGCCAAGAACTTCGGCTTCCGAGACCTGTTGCGCACCGGCCTCCACCATTACGATTCCTTCTTCCGTGCCCGCGACTACAATATTGAGCTTGGATTCGCGGCCCTCCGTATAGCTCGGGTTCGCGATGTACTCGCCGTTCTTATAACCGACGCGCACGCCGCCGAGGACGTACGGGAACGGGATATCAGAGATCGCAAGCGCGGCAGCGGCGCCGGCAATAGCGAGCGAGTTGGGGTCCTGCTCGGGGTCCGCCGAAAGCACCATCGCGATTACTTGGGTTTCATTAAGAAAGCCTTCAGGAAACAGGGGACGGATCGGGCGGTCGATGAGACGGCTGGTGAGGATCTCCTTCTCCGAAGGACGTCCTTCGCGCTTGATGAATCCACCGGGTATCTTTCCGGCGGCGTAGGTGTATTCGCGGTAATCCACGGTGAGCGGGAAGAAACCCGCTCCCGGTTTAGGATCTTCCGCCATGCAGGCAGTGACCAGGACCACGGAGTCCCCCGAACGGACCACAACAGCGCCGTTCGCCTGCTTGGCGATTTTGCCAGTTTCCAGGGTCAGTGTTCGTCCACCCCCCAGATCGACTTCTACAATATGTGACATTCTTCTTTTCTTACCTCCAACCTCGGCCGGTAGACCGGCCAGGATCGGCTACCGGGCGCGGCAGCCGTTTGAGAGTGGAGTTGACAGAGCGGATTTCTCTGGCAGGCCGCGGCTACATACTCGCGGTCGCCCGGGCAGGTTTGGAATGAATCGGAACCTCCGTTCATTCGGAGTGTTCCCGTAGAACGGGCTAGCGGCGGATGCCTAGGCGTTGCAGAACTGCTTTGTAGCGCTCTGGGTCCGTATCGCGCAGGTACGTCAGAAGCCGGCGACGCTTGGCAACCATGATCAACAGACCGCGCCGTGAACCATGGTCCTTTTTGTGCGTCTTGAAGTGCTCTGTAAGCAGGGCAATCTTTTGGCTCAACAGGGCAATCTGTACTTCTGGCGACCCGGTGTCGGTTTTATGGCGCTGATTTGAGGAAAAAATCTGCCGCTTTGCTTCAATCGCCAGTGCCATTCTAGAGGTTGATGCTCCTTGTCTTCTCTTTATCTCGTTTTGATACCTCAATAGAATAACACAGAGATGCTGCAGTGGCTCTTTTGGGAGTCTAGCGAAAGGGCTTGAGGGCGGCGCATTGGAGTGGTCCGTGCAGGTCTCAAAGCAGTATGCTGCGCTGACTCGCGGGCAGCAATCGCTTAAGTCGCAGTTTTGAAGTGATCCCCGGCCCCGGCTTCGCGCACGATCGGGCGCAACTGTTCCTCTATGTGCTGGTTGATTCCGGCGCCCGAGAACTCCTTGGCGACGCGAATGGCGTTCTTGATGGCGTTGGCGTTAGAGCGCCCGTGGCAGATGATGCAGACCCCGCGGACGCCTAGAAGCGGAGCGCCGCCGTACTCGGAGTAATCCAGCCGCTTTTTGAAGTCGGCGAAAGCGGCTTTGGACAGCACGTAGCCGATCTTGCGCGTGATCGTAGCTTCGAGCGACTCGTGCAGAAGATGTTTCACCATCTCCACGATGCCTTCGCTCACCTTGAGCGCCACGTTTCCGGTAAAGCCGTCACAGACGATCACGTCTACGTTGCCGCTATAGATGTCGCCGCCTTCCACGTTCCCGATGAAGTTGATGTTGAGGCTCTGCAACAGCGGCCAGGCGGCGCGCGTCAACTCATTGCCTTTGTGTTCCTCCTCGCCGATCGAGAGGATGCCGACCCGCGGCTGGAAGCGGCGCAGAACCGTGCGCGAGTAAATCTCGGCCATGATCGCAAACTGCGCGAGCATGCGCGGCGAGCAATCTACGTTTGCGCCTACATCGACCAGTAGAACAGGTGAGCCCTCGACCGTCGGCAGCACGCCCACCGAAGCCGGCCGCTCGACCCCCGGCACCAGGCCCAGCACCATTTTGGCGGTAGCCATTACGGCGCCTGTGTTGCCGGCCGACACAATGCCTTGCGCGTAGCCGTCGCGCACCAGGCGGGAGGCGACGCGCAGCGAACTGTCACGTTTGGTGCGAACCGCGCGCGCGGCGCTATCGTTCATCGTGACGCGCTCGCTCGCATGCACGATCTCGATCGGAAGACCCCGCCAGTCATACTGGTCCAGTTCTCTGCGGAGCAGATCCTCCTGGCCTACCAACGTGATCTTTATGTCGAAATTGCTGGCGGCGCGAATAGAGCCTTCGACCTCGGACTTTGGGGCGTGGTCTCCGCCCATTGCATCAACGGCAATGGTGAGCATGTTTGCCCGTAGCTATTCCTGCTCGACTTCGACTACTTCGCGCCCTTTATACTGGCCGCAGTGCGGGCAAATGCGATGCGGCAATTTGGGTTCGTGGCAGTTGGGGCACTCGGAAAGACCGACCGGCTTCAGCGCGTCATGGGCGCGGCGATTGTTCGTGCGGCGTTGGGAGTGTCTACGTTTGGGATTGGGCATGTTTATTCCTTCTTAGTACGGTCTCGACGGGCGATCCCGGATACCATTCTCGCAAAAAGTTTCAGAGGTTCAGATTGCGGAGCGCTCCCCAACGGTCATCGTCCGCGGAAACGGTGCACTGGCAAGTAGTCTCATTCCGGTTCTTGCCGCAGATAGGGCAGATTCCTTTGCAGAGATCACTGCAGACCCGCTGCATGGGGAGCGTCAACAAAACCTGCTCGCGAAGGAGGTCTTCGAGTTCCATGCCTTCGCCCTCATAAAAACCGATTTCCGCTTCGCCTTCGTCGATGGAAACTTCTTCTTCCCGCGCAATCTGCGCGGCCGGGCGGTAGAACAGATCGAAGCGCGCATCCATGGGGAACCGCGCACGCCCCAGGCATCGGTCACACTCGGCCGTCATTTCCACAGTGAAGCGGCCGCGGACGCGCACTTCGCCATCCGAATGGGCCAGCAGTTCCGCCGAACCGTCCACATGGAGCGGCGTCTCCTGCGTCAGGGCCTCTCCGGCAAAGTCGATCTGCCCGGGTGCGAAGGTCTCTTCGAAGCGGACCTTTCGCAACTCCATCTCTTTGACACTAAGGAACATAGGAACACCGGAATGCCGGGCGGAAGTGTTGATTATAGCATTTGGCGCAGGTCTGTATTCATTTTGTATTCGCCGGTTTGCTCTCCACTTTTTCCGCCTTAGGGCAGATCCACTCTTTCGAGATCGGATTCAATTCGCAACCTTCGGCATGGAGTTCGCGGCGCAGCTTACCAAGCAGATCTTCATACTGGCGCTTGGTCTCTTCCAGTTGGCGGGACGCCTCGAGGAGACGCAACTGTAACTGTTGGACCTCAATCTGGATGGATTGGATCGTAAGGGCGGCTCGTGAGATCTCTTCGTAGCGCTCCTTGGGCAGGGGTGTGGCGCCGGGAAACGCACTGTCCGCAGCCGGTAAAAGGGCGGCAGAGATGAGAGTAGCGAGAATTATTTTCATAGCGGTTGGTCAACGCAGAGTTCATGATGGGCCCAACTACATTTTTGGCTTAATTTACGCTTACATATCCCGTTTTTAGCGTGCCTGTCGAGGACTTCACACGAAAAGCCAGGCGGTTATTTGTTTGGTCATACCAGACGGTCATTTGCGAATTGCCGATATTGGTATCGGTGACCGGCTGCGCTGTAGGAACGCCCAGAAGCACAGAGCCCGCTACATGCAACAGAGCTTGCGGGCTCGTAGTGCCGATGCCGACGTTGCCCTTGTTGTAGTTAATGGTGCTGCCCGAAACGCTCCACACGCCCGCCGGTACGCCGCTCAGACGCGCCCAGGGCACCGTACCCGCGGCGAGCGTGCCGATGGTAGTGATGTTGGCGGTGCCGGTCCACGTCGAGAGGGCGGTATTTTCGACCTGGGATAGACCCACTTCGTTTTTCGAAATGGTCAGCCACGACGGATCGGTATAGGTTGCGCTGGTTACTACCCCGTTCGTTACGGTCGCGGCATTCCCGGAAATCGAGATCGAATAGGTGCCGCTCGTGACCACGCCCGAATAGTCGCCTGCTGCCAGCGCCGTCGCCGGGACCGTGCCTGCCGTCAGTTTGGCTCCATTCAGACCGGTCAGCCAGCCCGGGTCGGCGTAAGAATTCGTCGCATACAGCCCGTTCGTTACGGTACCGGCATTGCCCGTGATGGAGATCGAATAGGTGCCGCTCGTCACCGCACCCGAATAGTCGCCTGCTGCCAGCGCCGTCGCCGGGACCGTGCCTGCCGTCAGTTTGGCTCCATTCAGGCCGGTCAGCCAGCCCGGGTCGGCGTAAGAACCCGTCGCATACAGGCCGTTGGTTACGGTACCGGCATTGCCCGTGATGTCTATGTTCAGGGTGCCCGCCAGTTCATCGGACCCGCCCACGGCGTGCGTTGGCGCGTGCGCCGAAGGCGTGAAGCTCGCAGGAACATCAGCGAGCAGCGTCCACGGCACGGAGCCCGCGGTCAGCGTACCAACCGTCGCCAGGTTGGCGCTGCCGGTCCACGTGGAGAGAGTCGTATTCTCGACGTTGGATAGACCTACTTCCGTCTTGGAAATGCTCAGCCATGGCGGGTCGCTGTAGAGGCTGGTGCTATCGACGGCATTGGCCACAGCCGCGGCGTTCAGAGTCTGCCAGCTCTTGTCTCCCCGCATATACTGCCCGGCCGTTCCCGTCGGAATTGCAAGCTCAAATGCCGGAACACCGGTAATCTTCGCGAACGCCAAGGACCCGATCCACGGGGGGTCCAGATAATTGCCCGTCGAGGTCACGACCGCGCCCGGCACATACGAACTGCCGTTCCAGATCCACGCCTGGCCTGCCCCTAAGCCGGTCGGGTCGATCTGCTGGGGAGAAACCGTCCCATTCTCCGTCCGGTAGTTAGCGACCAAAGTGTCGCCGGCTTGTGGTGTCGATTCAGAAAGAAATTGGATCGTGTTGTCGCTCGCAGTATAGTCCTGCAACAGAGTAAGTAAGAGGCCATTGCGATAAATAGCCAGGCTGGTAGGCGGATTCGGCACCCCCCGCAGAGTAAATGTCGTGTTGGAGCCGTCCACCACCCCGGATAGCGGTTCGGCATCTACGAATGGAGGCTGCGCCCGCGCAATCGAAGCTAAGAAGGCAGCAGCGAGAACAACTGAACGTATCATGATTTATTTCTGGATACAGAAACTCCGGTAAGCGGTCTGGCCGTCCACGGAGCTTCCGTCGAACTCCAGTGTATTTCGCTAACTCCGCCCGACCGTACCGCTTTGGGCAAAGCACAGGCGATAAGGACCTGAATTCGCGATTGTTGACGGCTTTCCGGTGTTTCTCGATTGCCTGTGAACGTATCCCGCTTGTTTCGCCCGAAAAGTTCCCGTTAGGGCGCATTTAGTTCGATTGCGAACGGATTCCCTAAGGGACGGCTCACTAAGTGCTGATATGTCACCGGTCTTTGCCATTAAGGAGCCCTAATGAAAAGCTCTGCTGTGATAACGTCGTTCGCCCTGTGTTGGCCTTTGATCGTGGCTTCTCAAACGCCGCCAACCGGTGCCATCAGCTCCATAAACACCGGCGCTGCGCCTGTCACTTCGGGCCCTGCCAAACAGGACACCGCGAAGCAAGACGCTGCCAAACAAGACGCTGCCAAACAAGACGTCGCGAAACAGAAGGTCGACCGGTCGGATCTCGCCTCGACCGTGTTGCAGGACACCGGCCACGCGCGCACGGCATTGAAGAATAGCGACCAAACCGGCGCGGCCCAGAATGTTAAGGATGCGCTGGCCGTGATTGGCCAGCTACAAAAGGGAAATCCGGCCGGCGGAAACAGCGGATCGAACAGCAACATGGTCCCGATCTACGATGAGTGGAAGCAAGTTTCGATCGTTAAGCCTCTCACCACAGCGAAACAGTCACAAGATGCTCCCGCGATTCAATCGGCAGGGTCTCTGAACCGTGAAGCGCCCGAATCGGCGCACCAGCAAGTGAGCGAGGCGGCGGGCCATTATACGAACGTCTCCCTCGACTTGAATATGGCGCAAAACCGGCTTCAGGCCGCGCAGAGCGCCATCTCGGAGGGCAACGTAACAGCCGCCGATGCTTCGTTGAAAGCTCTTCAGGACGGCCTCACAATGGTAACCGTCCCGGCCAACCTGCCGCTTCTCGAGGCCCGCCAAAACCTGGCCTTGGCGGACAACCTGGTAAGAGATGGCCGATACGACGGCGCCTCGGCGGCGCTCAACGCCGCTGCCAAAGCCCTTGCCGACTATGCCGCGGCTCAGCCCGCCAAAGCTGAACCCGTCAACGCCGCGCGGCAGGAGATGACCTCATCGGCATCTTCAATCAACCAGAACGTGGCGGAAATGGACAGTAGAATCCATTCCTGGTGGAACCTGGTGACCGATTGGGCGCAACAGTAAGCACGCCCTTTTTGGCGTTCCGGAGGCGATTTGGGCCTCATCCGCAAAATTTCCGCCGCGTACCTGCAAAAGGCTAAAGCTTTGGTGGACTAACGCCGAACTATTGGCTGATGGCAGAAGACGATTTAGTGCTTCTGGAACTGATGCTAAACCGGTTCCGGCGCCTATTAGGGGAGTTGCAGCGGGGAGAAATCTCCCGCAATGATTTTCAGCCCTGGGAAGTAGAAATTCTTCTGGATTTCGCCAACTGCGAGTTAGAAAGGCGGCGGCGTAACGAGATTTTGCGTCAATATTTAAGGGCTGTGGAGAAACAAATGGAGAAAGGTCCTGGCCCGCCCATGAAACTCTCGGATTTTTTACACATGCGGGCCCGGCGCAATGCAAGGACTACGCAGGGATAACTCGCCGCCCTTCAATGCGGTAGTTGCCGCTGAGCACCAATCGGATCGCCTGAGAATAGATCCGATGTTCTTCCTTAAGGATGCGAGCCGAAAGCGACTCCTCCGTGTCGGTATCGTGTACGGGAACAGCGGCTTGCAGAATCAATGGCCCGGCGTCCAGATATTCATCAACGAAATGAACCGTGCATCCGGTAATTTTGACGCCGTACTCTAACGCTTGCCGTTGAGCATCGAGCCCCGGAAACGCAGGGAGTAGGGAGGGGTGTATGTTCAGAATACGGTTGGAAAACTCCCGCACGAAACCGGCGCTGAGTACGCGTAAATATCCCGCGAGGCAAATCAGATCCACTTGGCTGTCCCGTAACCGCGCAATCAGTGTACGGTCGTAAGATTCGCGATCCACGCCCTTGGACGGGATGGCAAAGGCCGGAATGTGCCGCTCGCGCGCCAGCCCAAGCCCACGCGCCTCCGGCTGATTGCTGATTACGCAGGCAATGGAAGCTTCCACAAGCCCTGCAGCCACGCTCTCGGCGATCGCCTCGAAATTCGATCCCCGTCCCGAGAGCAGGATCCCGAGGCGCTTCATGTGTACTCCAC
>JAFAWA010000148.1 GCA_019242155.1 Terriglobia bacterium
ACCCACCACCCTGGTGGCTTACGCTGAAGTCCCCAAGGTGGCGTGAGGATGAAGCGCTGGACCGACGACATCGACCCGGCTACGATCCCGGAGCAGCTACTCAAATCCGAACGCTAGGCGGCGGTAGTCACACGGCCGTGCCCCGGAGAATCGAGGAACGCCCATGAAGGCCCCGGGAGGACGCTGATGCCCATGAAATCGGACAAGGCATCATGAACGACCAGACCAGCGACACCCGGCCGGGACCTTCACAGTTTCCAACCACCCGGTGGAGCCTGGTTTTGGCGGCGGGCGATCCACACCGGGAAGAGGCCAGGTCCGCACTGGTGTCCCTTTGTGAAAACTACTGGTATCCGCTATTTGCTTATTTGCGGCGGCGCGGATATCCGCCGGACCAGGCCCAGGACCTCACGCAAGAGTTCTTCCTGCGCGTGCTGGAAGGCCGTTATGTCGATCGCGCCGACCCGCAAAAGGGCCGTTTCCGGTCGTTTCTTTTGACATCCATTAAATTCTTCGTATGCGATGAAGAGGACCGCGAGCGCGCGCAAAAACGCGGGGGAGGCGTGCTTGTGCCGATCGAATTCTCGCGCGGCGAAGAGCGTTACCAACATGAACCGGCGCACGAGGAGACGCCGGAACGGATCTTCGAGCGGCGCTGGGCGCTGTGCGTACTTGACCGGGTGGTAGAGACGTTGCGGACCGAGTTTGTACAATACGGCCGGCCGGAGCATTTCGAGCGTTTGAAGATCTTTCTCCTCAGCCGCTCCGATGCGCCCTATGCCGCGCTGGCCGGCGAAATGAACATTACCGAAGGAGCGCTCAAGGTGGCGATACACAGGCTTCGCAAGCGCTATAGGGACCTCTTCCGGCGGGAGATCGCCGAGACGGTTGCCGATCCGGCGGAAGTCGAGTCCGAACTGCGCTATCTGGCGGCTGTGCTCACGAGGAGGTGAGAGCGGCGCGGCCCGTTTCTAGTTCAGCGAAATGAAACGATCACCGGCCTTGGGTCACTTCCCCGCAGGACTTCTGTAATACGATTGATAGCCGGGAAAGCGGGTGATAGAGGATAGGAATGGCTGCTGGAATCGATCAACTCAAACATATCGTCGTGCTGATGCTCGAGAACCGCTCGTTCGACCACATGCTCGGGTATCTCATGGCGCACGATCCCCGGATTGACGGTGTCGACGGCAACCAGACGAATCCGGACACCACGGGCAAGCTCATACCGGTCGAACCGCTGGCCAAATATCAGAGCCAACTGCAGCCCGATCCGGGGCATCACTGGGCCGATGTAGATCTGCAAATTCACGGCGACATCCCGGGCGGCCCGCCCATGCAAGGCTTCATCAAGGCGTACTACCAGAAGCAGCAAAACGTCGAGCGCTCGCACAACATCATGTACTGCTTCCCGCCGGAAAAGGTCCCAGTCATCACTACGCTCGCCCGGACCTATGCTGTTTTCAACCGCTGGTTTTCTTCCCTGCCTGGGCCGACCATTCCCAACCGCGCTTTCGCTCATTTCGGCACTTCCTTCGGCAAGACCGACATGAACCTGTTCTATCTGAACGAAAAGTACAAGACGATTTACGAGCGAATGCTGGATCACGGCCGCACCGCCAAAATCTACTACTACGATCCGCCCAGCGCCACGCTCGGCATGGCATTCATTCTCAAACAACAGCCGGAAATTTTCGCTACCTTCGACCAGTTCCTGGCAGACTGCCGTTCCGGCAACCTTCCCGATTACAGCTTTATTGAACCGAACTACACGGACCATGCCGTGGGCAACGGCACTGTGCCCGCGGCCGACCAGCACCCCGACCACAACGTGCTCGCGGGCGAACAGTTCATTACTCTCGTCTACTCGGCGATTCTCGACAATGAGGCGCTATGGAACAGCACGGCTCTGCTGCTGGTCTACGATGAGCATGGCGGCATTTACGACCACGTCGAGCCTCCCCCGTGTGTGCCCGACGAATTCACCGATTCCCAGACCGGGTTCAAATTCGACCGGCTCGGAGTGCGCGTTCCCGCCGTGCTGATCTCGCCGTGGGTTCCCGAAGGAACCGTCATTAACCGGGTTTTCGACCACGCCTCGATACCGGCTACGGTCACCAGCCATTTTATCGGGGACTTCGCGGACCGCTCACCGCGAGAGATCGCGGCCGACACCTTTTTAGATATTCTGTCGCTCGATCACCCGCGAGAAGACTACATCAAGTTCGATCCGGGCGATGCTCCTGTGCCGCCGGATGCCGCCAACCCCGGCCGGCCGCTTTCGGAACTTTTAACCGAGCACGTTCTGGCCATGCGCGAAGTAGATCAGCAGTCGCCTCCCGAAGAGCGTATCGCGGTTGACGAGGCGCATCTCAAGTCCGAAGGCGAGGCCAGCAAGTACATACAGATGGTGATGTCCAAATTGCACAAGAAGCTATTGGTCACGGGCCGTTAGGGACGCCTATGAATCGCATCGTGCGGGCAGGACTTTTCTCTTTAACCATGGGCGTGGCGGCGCTCGCGCAAAATGAAGGCCAACTCGCTTCGGAGTTTCGCCTGGAAGGGATGCAGTTCTTGGGCGATTGCAGTGCTTTTAAGAAGGCGTTCAGTTGTCTCGAAGACATCGCGACCGCGAAACCCGTGCACCTAACGGCATCGAGCATTGCTCCACAAAACAGCGTGGGCTTCGGACCGGCATTCGTTTACGACAAAAACGTGGGCGAAAGCTGGCGGACCAGCACCAACGCCGATGCCGTGGTTTCGACCAACGAATCCTGGCGGGCCGGCGTGTATTTCAAGGCCATCCACACCAGCTCCAAGCCGCCGAGTGTTCTGATTCTCCAGCACCGTCCCACTGGTCCGGCGCATTTGCCCGTGGCCACGCTTCAGGCGGTTCCCGAGTTCAATTTTTACGCGCAGGCGATATCTTTAAACAAAGTTGATTTCTACGGCCTGGGCCCTTCCAGCTCGCGCAGCAGTTTGGCGTCTTTTGAAATGCGCGAGGTGATTACGGGCGGTAACGTGACCTATCCTGTGATCCGGAACTCCGGCCTGGCGTTATTAGGCGAGGTCAACGGCCGTTGGGTGGATATAAGGCCCGCGCAGCAGGGAACGATACCGTCCATAGGGCAGCTCTACACCAACGCCACTGCGCCGGGCCTCGCATCGCAACCCGGATATTTGCAGCCGGGCGGCGGACTCCTGTTCGCGCGGTCGTTCTCCGATATTCTCCACTTGGATTACTCGGCGGTCTTCCAGGAATTCGCCGCGGTCAACGACTCGCGGTATTCCTTCCAGCGCCTGAATCTGGATTTCCTGCACGATATCCCGCTGCACCGGAAGCAGAGGTCCGCACCGGTGGTTCAAAGCGCGGGACCGGATGAGAGTCCCGCGAGCCTGGAGACAAACCGGTTCACCTACAACCGCCAGGGCACGGTTGAGCTCGAAGCGCGCATAACGGAATCTTTTGCTTCGGCCGGCCACGAGGTTCCTTTCTATTTCCAGCCGACCCTGGGCGGAGCCGACCTCAACGGTGAAAAGATGCTGGCCAGCTATGCCGATTACCGCTTTCGCGCGCCGAACTTGATACTGTTCCGAGCCAGTATCGAGCATTCGATATGGGGCCCGATCGGCGCCATGTTCCAGGCCGACACCGGAAAGGTCGCGCTCAACCGGGGAGACATCGGCTTCGATCACTTTCTGCACAGCTACGCCGCGGGGTTGACGGTTCGGGCGGGCGGGTTTCCCATGGTCCAACTGCTGTTCGCCTGGGGAGGCCATGAGGGCACTCACAGCATCGCCTACATTAATCCCATAATTCTGGGCGGCGGCGGACGGCCCTCGCTGTACTAAGAAACATTGGAGAAGTGCGCCTTGAAGCGGTTTCGTGCATCATAGAAATATGCCAGCCGAAACCTTGAATCTGACAGTCAACGGGATGACCTGCGGCAGTTGCGCACGCAGCGTAGAGAGCACGCTCGCTTCGACACCAGGCGTAACCAAGGCGACGGTGGATCTACAGGCCGCACGCGCGACGGTTGAATACGACACGGATCTTGTAAAGCCGGACGTCCTGGCGAATGCCGTTCGCGAACTGGGATACGAAGTAGCGGCATGAACGCGGCGTCACCGGAACGGCTGGACCTGCCGGTCTCCGGGATGACGTGCGCGGCTTGTGCCCGCGCTATCGAACGCAAACTGGCCAAAACACCGGGGGTCGGAAGAGCAAACGTAAATTTCGCGACTGCGACTGCCACGGTGGAGTTCGATCCGAAGCGGACACAGCTCGCGGACCTGATCGGCACGATCGAAAAGCTTGGCTACGGGGTGCCGGAAACGGAAGCGGCAGCAGACGCGGAGGCCCTTCCGTACCGTAACCGTCTGATCGCGGCCGTCTCGCTTGCGATTCCGGTGATGCTGCTTGGCATGCTGCACCGCGCCGCTTGGGTCCAGCTTGTTTTGACGCTTCCCGTGATTTTCTATGCCGGGGCTCCGTTTTATTCGGGAGCCTGGACGGCGCTGCGTCATAAGGCAGCAAACATGAACACGCTGATCGCGCTCGGCACGGCAGCGGCTTTCGTTTATTCTCTTTTCGAGACGCTTCGCGGCGGTAATGAGGTTTATTACGAAGCGGCCGCGGTGATCATTGCTTTGATTTTGCTGGGCCGGACGCTTGAGGCGCGAGCTCGCGGAAAAGCTTCGGAGGCGATTCGCCGCCTCATCGATCTCCAGCCGCCCACCGCCCGCGTTTGGCGCCAGGACACCGAGATTGAAGTTCCGGTAGCGGAGGTTCACGCCGGCGACATCGTTGTGGTGCGGCCCGGAGAACGCATTCCCATGGATGGGGTGGTATGCGAGGGCGCTTCGGCAGTAGATGAATCGATGCTGACGGGCGAGAGCATGCCGGTGGATAAGGCTCCAGGGAGCGGGGTGTATGCGGGAACCATGAACCGTTCCGGCGGTTTTCGTTTTGAAGCGACTAAGATCGGCCGCGGCACTGTGCTCCGTCAAATGATCGAAATGGTGAAACAGGCGCAAGGCTCGCGTGCGCCCGCCGCACGATTGGCGGATGTGGTTAGCGGCTGGTTCACGCTCGGGGTACTGCTGGCGGCCCTGGTGACGTTTATCGCGTGGCTCTTTTTTGCGCCGTTCGGCACGGCCTTGGTAAACGCGGTGGCGGTGTTGATCATTGCCTGTCCGTGCGCGCTCGGTCTGGCCACGCCCACGGCCATTATGGTCGGGACGGGCCGCGGAGCAGAACGCGGCATTCTCATTAAAGGCGGCGAGGCGCTCGAAGTCGCCCACAAAATCGACACGATTCTGCTGGACAAGACCGGAACGCTTACGGTCGGCCGGCCCCAAGTGACTACGATTTCGCCTGCTCCACCGTTTACCGAAGAGGCACTGTTGCGGTTCGCGGCCTCGGCGGAACGCTATTCCGAACATCCCATCGGCAAGGCAGTTGTGGAAGCTGCTTACGCACGCGGTATTGCACTCGAGCAACCCGTCAACTTCGTCGCGGAAACGGGCCACGGCGTACGCGCGGAAGTCGGAGGGCACTCCGTGATCGTAGGCCGCCCCGGCATTGCGGTCACGGTGGATGGTAGCTTCGCAGGCAGCCTAGAGATTGCGGATGTAAATAAGCCCGAAGCCTCAAGCGCAGTGGGACGGCTCCGTTCGATGAACCTGGACGTTTGGCTGGTTACAGGGGACCATGAGAAAGCCGCTGCCAGGGCCGCGTGCGAAGCGGGTGTGGATCATGTGGTACCTGAGCTTCTACCTGATCAGAAAGTCGCCCAGATTCGAAAACTTCAGGCCGGGGGAAGGCGTGTCGCGATGGTGGGAGACGGCATCAATGATGCGCCCGCTTTGGCTCAAGCCGATTTGGGAATTGCTATGGGCTCAGGCACGGACATCGCAATTCAGGCGGGCCAGATCACGCTGATGAGCAGCAATCTGAACGGAGTTGCCGAAGCGATTGAGCTGTCGCGGCGCACCTTCCGCGTCATCCGGCAGAATCTCTTCTGGGCGTTCGCCTACAACAGTATAGGCATTCCCATCGCTGCCCTTGGTCTGCTCTCGCCGATGTTAGCCTCCGCCGCTATGGCGCTTTCGAGCGTCACAGTGGTTATGAATAGTTTGCGGCTTCGGTAATTGATTCACGCGAGCGTTAGATTCGCCTGCGCTTTTATGTCGAAGCCCGCAAACTCCCGCCGGGCAAATTTTGGAAACGCCGCCGCTGCGATCATAGCGGCGTTGTCGGTAGAGAGGGCAGGCGACGGGAAGTATACCGGAAACGGCAGCCTCGCGCTGCGAGGCGCGGCACGCAGGCCCGAGTTGCACGCCACTCCACCCGAGATGATGAGCGCCCGGGCATCGGCGTCCTCGGCCGCGGCCATCGCGCGCTTCAGGAGTTCCTGAATTACGGCGTTTTGAAAAGATGCCAAAAGGTCGAGCGTGCGCTGCGGTGTGAGCGCCAGCCACTCCGCGGCGGTGGGCGGGCCCGCCCCCGCGCTCCGATTGCGCAACATTATCTGCCGCGCGGCAATTTCGCTTTGCATATCGCGCTGCTCGACCCAGCGGAGCACTGCCGTTTTCAGGCCGCTGAAGCTGAAGTCCAGAGTATTGCCCTTCATTTTGGCCAAGGTGAAACGCACGGCCTCCGGGTTCCCGAAAGGGGCAAGCAGGTCGATTACTGGTCCGCCGGGATATCCGAAGCCGAGAAGCTTGGCGACCTTGTCGAAGGCCTCGCCCGCGGCGTCGTCGCGCGTTTTGCCGAGAAGACTGTAGTGGAGCTCTTCGTCCATTCGAAACAGATGCGTATGGCCGCCGCTCACAACAAGGGCGAGCGCAGGAAAATCGAGTGCTGTTCCGGAACGGCGCGCCTCCAGGATGACAGAATGAATGTGCCCTTCGATATGATTGACGCCGATGAGCGGAATGCCGCGCGCGAAACAGAGCGACTTGGCATAAGTCAGCCCAACCAGCAGCGATCCCACCAAGCCGGGCCCGACGGTGGCTCCAATCGCGGCGAGATCTTCAAGCTTCGACCCGGACTGTTCTAAAGCTTCGCGAACCACCGGCACGATCGCGCGCAAATGCTCGCGGGAAGCGAGTTCCGGGACGACTCCGCCGTACTTGCCATGGGTACTCATCTGGGAAGCGACTACGGAAGAGCGCACGAGGTGCCCGTCATCCACCACCGCAGCCGCGGTTTCATCACACGAGGATTCGATCCCGAGAATACGCACCTGGCTTTACACTACCAGGAACGCGGGAACGCAAGCTGAGGTGCGTGTCAGCGGCGTCAGGCATGCCTTCGAGTTAACACTTAGAATCGCGAGAGTTCCGCCGCCTCGAAGGAAAAGGACACCCCGTTCGCGGAGCTGGATATCCGGAGCGGTCACCAGATCGCGAACCGTAGCAGGCACCAGAATCTCTCCGGCGCCCGCATGCTCGGCAATAGCGCGCGCTAGTTCGACTGCGAACCCGGCGATTCGTTGGTTGAGTTGGTGTTCAAGCTGGAGCGCGGTCTCCGGATCAGGCTGGGGTACATCCTCGAGTCGCGTGAAACGGGCCGCAAGAACTGTGGCCAGCATGTCGGAATCCTTGGAGTGCGTCTCGCGGCAGGCCGATTCGGTTTGGGCGATGAAGCGGTAACCGCGGCGGTGCGCGGTCTCGATGAATTTCGGTTCCTGGCTAGAGTCGGCGAGGGCTCTTCGAATCTCGGCGATCGTAACTTTGAGCACAGCGTCACCGACATGGACATTGGGCCACATAGCTCCAAGAAGTTCTTCTTTGCTGACCAGCCTTCCAGGACGCTCGGCCAAGTATTGCAGAACGCCGAAAGCTTTGGGGGGCAGGCCAATCGCGTTGCTGCCGCGGCAGAGGCGTCCAGCCGCCAAATCGATCTGAAAAGGGGGAAACCTGATGGTGGTTGCGGGTGTCATCGATTTCAATTTGCGCCGGAACGCTGTCCGAAGTCGTTAGGAAATCATTGGAAAATTCCAAGGAATCTCCAAAAGCCCGGTGATCACCCCAGAATCGGTTATCAAAAGAGTTCCCTTTGGGCGGTTCCAAAGGATCTAAAATAGCCTCCGAAGCATATGCAGTTGAGCGTTGGACCGCTCTACGAATTCGGTCCGTTCCGTTTAGAGCCCGAGAAGCACCGTTTGCTCCGAAAAGGGAAGCCCGCTCTCCTGTCCCCGAAGGCATTCGACCTTCTCGTCTTCCTAGTTCGGAATTCCGACCACCTGGTTACGAAAGACCAGATCATGGACGCGGTCTGGCCGGGCAGCTTTGTGGAGGAGGGCAATATTACCGTTCTGATCTCCTCGCTCAGAAAGGTCCTGGGGGAGACGGAAGATGCTGCGCCCTACATCACCACCATACCGAAAAAAGGATACCGGTTCACGGCGTCGGTACGGGTAGGAAACTCCAGTGCGGACCCGATGGAGCCGGTGGATCTCGGCCCCAAACAACCGGAGGAAGCGTCTGCGCCGCCGGTCTTCGGCGGAGGGCCGCGCCGCCTCAGGAGAATCCTGATGCCGGTGCTCGCGCTCGCCGCCGGTATTCTGGCGGTGGCGGGATATCTTTCCTATCGCCTACCATCCACCCGGCACCGGCTGGCCGTACTTCCGTTACAAAATCTCAAGCAAGACCCGGACAGCGACTTCCTGGGCTTCTCGCTGGCCGATGCCGTAATCACCAAGCTCGGGGTTTTGAGTTCCGTCACGGTCCGGCCTTCTTCGGCTGTCGAAAGATACAAAGGACATGGCATTGACCCTACACGCGCGGCGGCCGAGCTAAATGTGGACACACTGCTGACGGGCAACTTCATTCGCGAAGGAAATCGCCTGCGAATCACTTACCAGCTTGTCGATGTGCCCGCCAACAGGATGCTTTACACGGACTCGATGGATCTGAATTATGACGAGCTGCTCACGGTACATGACAGTGTGTCGCAGCGGATCATTAAAGGGCTGCGCCTAAATCTGTCGCCACTCGAGGCCGAACGCATCAAGCCGGACGCGCCTGTGAACCCGCTCGCGTACGAATATTACCTGCGAGGGGTGGATCTTATGGGAAGCCACAATTTCCCGCTCGCGGTACAGATGCTTGAAAAGTCGGCGGAAATTGATCCGAAGTATCCGCAGACCTGGGCCTATCTCGGTCAGTCTTACACGTCCTACGCGACCTTCGAACTGGGAGGCCGCGAACAATATCGGCGAGCGCAAGCTGCGTACGAGCGGGCGCTGACTCTACAACCGAAGCAATTAGAGGCGGAAATCTTTCTCGCAAACTTGCTGGTCGACACGGGCAAAGTGGAACAGGCCGTACCGTTGCTGCGGGATGCGATCAGCCGCGATTCGACCAATGCGGCCGCGCATTGGGAACTGGGCTATGCGTACCGCTTTGCGGGGAAACTCGAACAATCGCTCGGGGAGTGCCTCCTTGCCCGCCAAATCGATCCATTAGTAAAAGGTAACGGCGCCGTCTTGAACACTTACGTCTACTTAGGACGTTACGACGACTTTCTGCGCAGCCTGCCGGGCGGTAACGAACCGGGGTTCATTCGGTTCTACCGCGGCTTCGGCGAATTTTACAAAGGTGACCTCGGCCAGGCGGCTTCTGATTTCAACCGTGCCTATGCTGAAGACCCCACACTCTACACCGGCATTGGAAAGGCATTCGCGGAGTCCATTGCCAAAAAGAATGCGGATGGAATGAGGATGCTGGACGAGCTGGAGCGTAAAATAGAGCAGCGCGGAGTGGGTGATCCGGAAGCCAGCTATAAGATGGCGCAAGCTTACGCCGTGCTGGGGGACAGAGCTTCGGGTCTCCGTTTATTGCGTTCCAGCATCCAGAATGGCTTCTTTCCCTATCCTTACTTTGTCGCCGATCCGCTGCTTACGAATCTGCGCGCCTCGCCGGAGTTCCGCCCGGTCCTCGGGATCGCGCTTCGGCGATATGAGAAATTCAATAGAGACTTCTTCTAGATGCTGACAGGCCGGCCGGGATGAAGCAACAGCTTCACACCAGCGGCCTGTAAACAATCAGGAGGTCAGGGATGGCACGTGCCGTTGGATTGCGGCTCCGTGCAGAGAGGTCCGATTCCGGTGACTGCATCCGGCACGCTGATCATCGCAGTCGGGCCGGCGTTGTGCTCGCCGTTGAACGGTGTCGGATGGGTGGGGTCAAATCCGCAGGGGGCGGCGTCATTCGGGTTATTGAACCAGAAGCCAACGTGAAAGGTGTTGGTGGGGGCGAGAGCCACCCCGGCGTCGAAACCAAAAATCTGATCTAACAGGATGGTCTTGATCTCCACTTCCGCGTTGCCGTAAGCGTCGGCCTGCAGGTCACTCTGATACCAGGCCAGACCGAAGCCGGGAAAATTCGGGTCAGGTTGTCCATTGGCCAAAAGCAAAGTATTTTGCACCGTGAACAGGTCAAAAGCAAGGTTAGGTTTGATATGACTTGCGCGAAGAATCAACGTGTCATTGAGCTTCCCGCGCACGACCGTAACGTTTGCGGTGGGTGTGGGGCCGCCAGTCACACCGAGGCAAGCGGCGAACTTGCCGACGACGACCAGTTTGAAGTGCGTCTCCGACGGTGGTTGTTGGGCGAAAGCGGTTGGTGACGCGATCATACCGGCAATCATGCTGACGCCGATAAAAGTAGATGGTTTCATTTGTTTTAGTCTCCTCACGATTCGTATGCGCCGCGTTTCCGCGACTGCTATTTGAATTTACGTTCGAGAGGAGCTGTAAGTCGTAAGGGCGGAGTAAGGGTGCGGTCAGGATCTCGTAAGGTGCGGGGGGCGGCTACATCAATGCGCCGACTGGTATTGGGCGGGGGCGGCTTATGTTAGCCCGCCAGAAATTTATGAACAAACTGAACAGCCATTGAACCTTCTCCCACGGCGGAAGCGACTCGCTTCACGCTTCCGGAACGGACATCGCCCACGGCGAATACACCGGGAAGACTGGTTTCGAGTAGGAACGGCGGGCGGTCGAGCCGCCACTCTCCAGTGAGGTCGGTGCCCGTCTTGATGAATTGCTTGTTATCGAGAGCCATGCATCCATTCAGCCAGGCAGTGTTCGGGTCCGCGCCGGTCATCAGGAATAGGTGTTGAATGGGATGAGTTTCGGTTTCCCCGGTAGCGTTGTTGCGCCATTCAATCTGCTCCAGGCGGTCATTCCCTTGGAGCGCCACGATTTCGGTCTGCGTGCGCAGGCTGATGTCGGAGCAGGCTTCGATGCGCGAAACGAGATAACGGGACATGGTATCGGCGAGTGCGGGTCCGCGCACGATCAGGTGCACATGTTTGGCCTGAGTGGAAAGAAACATGGCGGCCTGGCCGGCGGAGTTTCCGCCTCCAACCACCACAGCCTCCTGGTCGGCGCAGAGCTGCGCTTCGACAGGAGTGGCGCCGTAATAGATACCCGTGCCTTCAAATTGGGCAAGATTCGGCAGTTGCAACTTCCGATATTGCGCCCCGGCGGCGACGATGACGCTGCGAGCCTGAACGGACTCTCCACCATCGAGTGCGACGGTGTAGGGCGAACGGCCGCATTGAAGGCCGCGGGCGGACCGGGCGACGGCGATGTGCGCGCCGAACTTCTCCGCTTGGATGAAGGCGCGGCCGGCAAGATCCTGCCCCGAAATTCCCATGGGAAACCCGAGGTAATTCTCGATTTTGGAACTGGACCCGGCCTGTCCACCCGGCGCTGTGGTCTCGACCACCAGGACGTTCAATCCTTCGGAAGCTCCGTAAACGGCGGCGGCGAGCCCGCTCGGTCCGGCGCCGACTACTAGCAGGTCGTAGACGCTATTCTCGTCGATGCCGGCGTTCAACCCGAAGCATTCCGCGGCTTCCGCGTTGGTCGGATTGCGCAGCACGAGTTCTCCGCGGCAGATCAACACGGGGATGTCGCTCACCTTTAGCGCGAATTGATCGAGGATGGTTTGAACATCGGCATCGCGTTCGACGTCGACGTAGGTATGCGGATGGCCGTTGCGGGCAAGGAAGGCGCGAAGACGCAGAGTGTCGGGCGAATGGCTGGAGCCGACGAGCAGAGCGTCACCCACAGAGTGGGAAATGAGATACACACGGCGAAGCAGGAACGCGCGCAGGAACAGCTCACCCAATTCGGTATCGGTCTGCAGCATGCGCTGCAGATTCGGCCTTTCGATTTCGAGAAGGGAACTGTCTTGGCTGGCGCGGCATTTGACGAGACTGCGGCGTCCGGAAAGCTGGTTCACTTCACCGGTAAACGTGCCGGGATTCAAGACGCGGAGCACGGTTTCCTCGCTGCCCGAAACACCGATGATCTCGAGGGTTCCTTCGAGCACGACGAAGACTCCATGGTTGGCGTCGCCCTGCTCGAAGATGGTTTCACCGGCCGCGAAGTGACGCGAGCCCGCGAACGGCTGAAGCCGCTCGATATGGCTGTCATCCAGGTGAGGGAACATGGGATCGGGCGGTTCTGGATTTTGAGGGGTGGCCATCATTAGTTTCCCGTAGTGAGCACGACCCGAAACCGCGCCGCGCCTTTCATCATGCGATCGTAACCTTCGTTTACTTTTTCGAGGGGCAAGACCTCGTTCATGGAACGGACTCCGGACTGCACGCTGAATTCGAGGGTATCCTGCGAATCTATGGACGTGCCCGAGTACCAGCCCTTCACGGATTGGCGTCCGCGAAGGAGTAACAGCGAGGGCACAGTGAGCGAGCCGACAGCGCCAATGATCATCAACGTGCCGTTAACGCCGAGACCGCCGATGGCCGCTTCCATAGCGTCCGCGGCGGTGACGGTGGCGAGTATAACTTTAGCTCCGCCTAGCTTCTGAAGCTCTTCCGCCGGGTTCTGCGCGCGCGTGTCGATATATTGCGAGGCGCCGAGCGTCAGGGCGAGC
>JAFAWA010000185.1 GCA_019242155.1 Terriglobia bacterium
GATTTGCCGCCCCCTACGTTTGCCGGTCCCACATAGTTCCCGGCTCGGAAGCTTGAGGTCTGCGGGACGGGAGCGGGCACAACTTGCGGTTTGCCGGCCGTTAACCCACCTGAAGAATTTACTGTGAAAGGCAGCGTGACATTGTAATAGCTGATTCCGGTTGCAGTCACGACCGGAAGCCAGGTGACATTGATTGTGTTGGTCGTACCGGTCATCGTAGACGCTTGGAACTCAGCGTAATTGCCCGGTGCTGCAGCCGCGGCCTCAGTCTGCGCGTACGCGGAACCGAGCGTGGCGGCAGCCGTCATTGTCAATGCGGCCAGTTGCGTCAAGCGGCGCGGCCGCGTGAGACTTTTGCGAATTGCGTTCATACGTAAATCTCCTTCAAATTTCGGTTGCAAGTGGTCTCCTCGATTGCTACGCTTTCGAGAAGTTCTGAATGGTTGGATCTCACTAGAGGATGCGGAAATCATTCGCAGAAGCCTTCATGACCGGACCTCAAAACACAAACCGGGAAAACATAAAGCAAACTCCCGAAGCAATGCGCTCGCTTGACGACCTGTTTAGCCTCATCTATGAGGAGCTCCGCCGGCTGGCGGCGTTTGCGCGGCGCAATGAAGCCCACTCCACGATCAATTCCACCGCTTTGGTCCACGAGGCCTGGCTGAAACTCAAGGACTCACCTGAGCTGGCGTCGAAGTCCCAGGCAGAATTCAAGGCCATTGCCGGTAAAGTGATGCGACAAGTATTGGTAGACGAAGCGCGCCGCAGAACCGCTTTGAAACGAGGCGGGGCGGCCGAGATTCAGGTCATCACCGAGGCCGAAGCGGAACAGCCTGTGACAGCTTGTAATGAGGAACTGCTTACGCTCCATAACTGTCTGGACGAACTTGCTGATTTGAATCCTCGCCAGGCGCAAGTGGTGGAGCAGCGTTTCTTCGGAGGTTTGAGCGTGGAAGAGATCGCGGATCTGCTGGGAGTTTCCGAATCCGCAATTGAGCGGGACTGGAGATCGGCGAAGGCTTGGCTCGCGAGCAGGATTCGCCCGGAAAGGAAATAGATTCCTATGGACGGCTTCCGTTACGAGCAGATTCACGGGTTATTTCAAAAGGCCTTGGATTTACCGGAGACGGAACTCGCAGCGTTTTTCGAGAATGCCTGCGGGAATGATGCTGAACTAATCGCGGAAGTGCGGGCGATGCTGGCGGCTGATGGCCGGCAGACGTCCTTATTAGACGTCGGTCTCTCGGATGTGGTGAGTCGAGTAATTGGGCATCCGATCGAGACATCGCCGGGCGAGGAGTTCGGACCGTATCGTCTGGTCCGGCTGTTGGGTGAAGGCGGCATGGGCGTTGTCTGGCTGGCCGAACGCAAGGATGTCGGTAATCTGGTCGCGATTAAGTTCCTGCCGCACGCCGGGCTCTCGCCCGCGAGGCGGGAACGATTCACACGCGAGATCACAACGCTCGGAAAGCTCAAGCATTCTTACATCGCGCGGCTCTACGACGCCGGCACACTGGGGAACGGAACCCCGTGGTTCGCGATGGAGTACGTGGAGGGCGTGCGATCGAACGAGTACTGGCGCACGGGAAGTCGAAGCGTCGAGGAACGGTTGCGGCTCTTTCGCAAAGTATGCGAAGCCGTGCAGTACGCTCATGGCCAGGAGATCATTCATCGGGATCTTAAGCCGTCAAACATTCTGGTGGAGCGGGACGGGACGCCCCGGCTGCTGGATTTTGGAATCGCGCGCGAGTTACAGAGTCTGGATGCGCCTGGCGAGCAGACGCGTCCGGGATTGCGGTTTCTCTCACCGGATTATGCTGCTCCGGAGTGGATACGCGACGGGAGCGTCGGGTTCTACACCGATGTTTACTCGCTCGGCGTCATTCTCTATGAAATGCTGACGGGGAAGCTGCCGTTTGCGCGGTCGCATGGCGCGGCAACAAATGCGCATGCTCTCCGCGCGGGCGGCCCGGAGAACCCCTCCGTCTCCGGAAGCCGTGACTCTGGATGCGATAAAGCGGCATGGAACGATCTTGATGTCTTATGTCTGAAGGCGATCAGCCAAGATCCTCAATCCCGATATCAGTCGGTTGAGGCATTGATTCGCGACATTGATCACTACTTAAAAGGAGAGCCGCTCGAAGGCCGGCCGGATAGCTTTTCTTACCGGGCGGGCAAGTTTGTAACGCGCAACCGCAATGGTGTCCTCGCAATCGCAGCGGCATTGCTGCTCGTCATCGGGTTGGTGGTGTTCTTCACTGTGCGGCTGGCGAGAGAGCGGGATGTAGCGAACCGGGAGACGACAATCGAGACCGCGATGAACCGTTTCCTCTCAGAAGATCTCCTGGCGCAGGCCGATCCGTTCAAAAGTGGCAACGACAAAGAGCTGTTGAAAGATGTTGTGGACCAGGCATCTTCCCGTATCGACAGACAGTTCCAGGGAGAACCGGTGCTTGCGGGACGTTTACATCAGGAGATCGCCGCAGCTTTCGATAACCGCTCCGACTATGCCCGGGCCCGCCAGGAGTATCAGCGCGCCGACGAGCTTTTCCGGCGCGGTGAGGGACCGCAATCTCAAAATGCGATGATCGTTCGTCTGCGCCGGGCGGCGATGGAAGCAAGGAGCTATGAGCGCGGCTCTCGCGAACTGGCGAAGTCGATCGTCAGTGAGATCGAGAAGCAGCTTTCCCAAATTAAAAACCCGAAACAGGATCTCGCAGTTTGGATAGCGGTCGCCCGAGGAGTGATCGCGATAAACACTGAGGACGCCCGCTCCGCCAATGAGCATTTTCTAGCCGCGCTGCACGAAGCCCAGAAAGTTCCCTCATTTGATCCGGGCAGGCTGAGAACTATCCGGCAAATGTTGGCGCACTCCTACATCCGGCTTGGACAGGGAGCGAAGGCGGAGTCCCTTCTGCGCGAATCGATCGCAGAACTCTCGAAGACCCTGGGGCCGGAGAATCCGATCTTGTTGCAGGCCCGGACGAATTTAGCGGAAGCGCTGCTCGTCGAACGAAAGTTTACCGAAGGGATACAGGAAACCAATTTCCTATATCCAGCGCTGGTTCGAAAGCTGGGAGAAGATCATGAGATTACCCAGTCTGTTTTGGGAACCAGAGCGGCAAGCGAGGGCATGTTAGGGTTGTGGGATGCGGCCATACGAGACGATCTCAAATTCTACAATCTCCAAGTGTTGAAGCATGGTCCGAGCACGTTCGGATCGATCGCGGCGCTCTCCGACGCGGCCCAATCGCAATGCCAGGCGGGCCGCTATCGGGCCGGCGAACTCAACGCGCGTAAGGCCTTTCAACTCTCCCAGCAGGCATTCGGATCTAGTGCCGGAACGACCGGAGCGGCAGCTTACAGCCTCGCGGTCTGCCTGACCCGCATGAACCGTTTGGAAGAAGCTTCGGAGCTTTTGCGCCGCATAGATATCAAGCCGGTAATTGCTCTGACAGGCGACTCCACTATCCCGGCGAGTATCGCGATGGCACAGGGCGAAATTGCTCTCCGGCGGGGCGATTACCGCTTGGCGGAGCGGTATGTCCAAACGGCTGCGGTCGATTTCGAACGCCCGGACGCGGCTCCCATCAACAAACGCGAGATCGCCAAACTGAAGAAAGCCGTCGAGGAACATCTGCAGCCCGGGCAATGATTCCGGCCGGTAGCGGTCCCCGGATCTGCAGCCGTCGTAACACTCGTCATTTGACAAATTCCTCGATATTTCTTACGTTGAGATTATGACTGACCAGTCAGTCAGTGAGAGGAAGCGCTGCGCCATTCTGGACGCGGCGCGCGCGGTCTTCTCGCATAAAGGCTACTCCGAAGCTTCTGTGGACGATGTCGCCGAGCATGCCGGCATCGCAAAAGGCACCCTGTATCTCTACTTCAAATCCAAGGAGAGGCTGTATCTGGATGCCTTAGCCAGCGATCTGCGAGCGATGTCGGCCGAAGCCAAACAGGAGATGGAGCGGGCCGGAACGCTGCGCGACAAATTGCGCGCATTCTTAAGAGTGCGCCTGGAGTACGCCACTTCGCGGGAAAGTTTTCTGCGCATTTATCTGGCCGAGTATGGCAGCCTTTTTGTAAAAACGGCGATCAGCCCGGATCTGATCCAGCTATTACGAGAGAACATGCGCTATGTGGCGGGAGTAATCGCCCAGGCAAAACGGCGCGGTGAGATTCGGACCGTGGCTCCTTACGCGGTGGCAGCGGCGTTTTTTGACATTTCGCGGGGCCTCCTCGAACGGCGGCTGCTGGGATGGAAGGAGTTTCGGGCGGCGGACGAAATCGAATTTGCAATCCAATTGCTCTTTTCGGGCATCCAAAATGCTGAAAAGGGAAACATGCACGCAAAGCGTTCATCCAAACGGGAGGCTCACCGTGCCAAGATTGCATAACGCGGCGGGCCTGGTCTTGCTGGCACTTAACGCGGCTTGCCTCCATGCGCAAGGGGGGCCGCCCGGACCGCCTCCCGCGAGAGCGGAACAATTACCGCTGTCCGGGCGCACCGGTTCGCCGGGCGGGGTCGACACTGTGCAGAACCCAGTGCCCGGCGGTGCGCAGACCGTGAACACTCTGAGCAGCAACGTGCAGGTGCAAGGGGCTTACCAGGGTAGCGTGCCCGCGGCACAAGCGGCCGGCGCGATCTTACCGCTAACTCTGGCGGATGCCATACGGCGCGGGCTCGAATACAACCTCGGCACGGTCGGCTATCAAAATGCCGCCCGCCAGGCACGGGCGCAAGAGTTGCTCGCCCGGTCAGCGTTACTGCCGAACGTTAGCGGATACGCCCTGCTCACAGAAGAGCAGGTGAATTTGGCCACGTTTGGTTTTCACTTCAATCTGCCGATACCCGGTTTTACTTTTCCGACCATCGTCGGACCTTTTCATTACATTGACCTGCGCGCTCAACTGACCCAGACCGTCGTCGACCTCACAACTTTACGGAATTACCGTGCCAGCCGGCAAAACGCCAAGGCGACCGATCTTTCGGCGCAGGACGCGCGTGATCTCGTGGTATTAGCCGTTACCGGCGGTTACCTTTCGATCATCTCGGCTGCGGCCCGGATCGATTCCGCGCGCGCGCAGGTCGCCTCCGCCCAGGCTTTGTACCAGCAGGCGTTCGACCGGCACAACGCCGGTGTGGCAGCCCGCATAGATGTAACCAGGAGCCAGGTGGAGTTGCAGACGCAACAGCAGCGGCTTACCTCGGAGGAGACCGATTTCGCAAAGCAAAAGATCCAGTTGGGGCGGCTCATCGGCTTGCCGCCGGGCCAGGATTTCACTTTGAGCGATACCCTGCCGTATGCGCCCATAACGGGACTCACGCTCGATCAGGCATTACAACGAGCGGCCATGAATCGTGCCGATTTGAAAGCTGCCCAGGCGCAAATGGAAGCCGCGGAGCTTACGAAAAAGGCGGCCGCCGCTGAAAGGTATCCGACCGTTCAACTGGCCGGCGACTACGGTGTGAACGGTACATCACCCCAGAACTCCCATGGCACCTTTTCGGTAACCGGGTCCGTGCGGTTTCCTATTTGGGAGGGCGGGCGTATTCGCGGCGATATCGAACAGGCCGATGCCGCACTCTCGCAACGGCGCTCCGAATATGAGGACCTGCGCGGACGTGTCGACGCCGATATCCGGCAGGCGTTCCTCGATTTGACAGCGGCGGCCAATCAGGTGACCGTCGCCCAGAGCAACCGCGAATTAGCCCAGGAGACGCTCACTCAGGCGCGTGACCGTTTCGCGGCCGGAGTGGCCGATACCGTGGAAGTGGTGCAGGCGCAGGAGCAGGTGGCAGGCGCGGAGCAGGATTATATCAGCAGCTTATATGCGCACAACCTGGCCAAGGCCAGCCTCGCGCGCTCCATGGGGCAAGCCGAACAAGGGATTCAACAACTCTTAGGAAGACCGTAATGGCAACAGAAGCACTCAACAGACCGGAGCGTCCGGCGGTGATCGTCGAACCACCTCCGCCGCCGCGAACGCGAGGGCGGGGCAGGGCCCTGCTCATGGTGTTCCTGGTCGGTGCCGTGCTGGCAACCGCAGGCTTTTTGTACTGGCGCTATGCGCAGACCTACGAATCAACGGACGATGCCCAGGTGGACGGCCATTTGAACGGCATCAGCGCGCGCATCTCGGGCACCGTGACCAGCGTCATGGTCGAGGAGAACCAGTTTGTGAAGGCGGGTCAACTACTCGTAGAGATTGATCCCAGCGATTACAAAGTAGCGCTCGACCAGACTATGGCCGAAATGGCCCAAAAGCAGGCGGAGGTCCTGACGCAGAATCCGAATGTGCCGATTGTTGAGACTTCGAGCGCGACCAGTATCGCGACGGCCCAGGCAGATGTCGCGAATGCGGAAGCGGGCGTAGCCTGGGCGGAACGCGACTACCTTGCCTCGCAGGCACGCTTACGGCAGGCCGAGGCGGAAAGCACCAAGGCTCGCGACGACCTCGCCCGTTATAAAGCCCTCGTGGACAAGGACGAGATCTCCCGCCAGATATACGATCAGGCCGTCTCTACAGCGAATGCTGCAATCGCGGCCGTGGACTCGGCCCGCGCCGCCGCAGAGGCTTCCGAAAAACTGGTCGACCAGCGCCGCGCCCAACTGGTGGAATCGCAAAGCCACCTCGCGGAAGCCGATCGGAACGCGCCCAACCAGCTGGCTATCAGCCGCGCCAACGTGGCCGCCAAGCAGGCCGATGCAAATGTAGCCCGAACCCGTGTCGCACAGGCTCGGCTTAACCTCTCGTACACCAAAATTTATGCACCCGTATCGGGCGTGGTCACCAAGCGGAGCGTGGAAGTCGGCAATCACGTGCAGCCCGGCCAGCAGCTCTTGTTACTGGCTCAACTAGACGACCTATGGGTCACAGCCAATTTCAAAGAGACGCAGCTTCATCGCATGCATCCAGGCCAGCCCGTGAAAATATCGGTGGATGCTTATGGAATGACGTTGAACGGCACGGTAGAGAGCATGCCCGGGGCGACAGGTACGATCAATAGCCTCTTGCCGCCGGAAAATGCCAGCGGAAATTACGTCAAGGTGGTGCAGCGTCTGCCGGTGCGGATCCGCTTCGACAAAAACCAGCAGGGGCTGGACCGCCTCCGGCCGGGCATGTCGGTAGTCCCCAAGATTACCCTCTGAGAGCAACTCGCGCCCAACGGGCAATCACAACGACCGATGTCGCCATCTCAAAGCCTCTGGACACCGAAATACAACCCGTGGGTGGTTGCGTTAACGGTTACGCTGGCCACCTTCATGGAGGTGCTGGACACCTCTATCGCCAATGTGTCGCTGCCGCATATTGCCAGCAATCTTGCCGCGAGTCAGGAGGAATCCACCTGGGTTCTTACCAGCTATCTGGTTTCGAACGCCATCATCCTTCCCATGAGCGCGTGGCTGCAGCGCTTGATCGGCCGCAAGCGCTTCTACATGACATGCGTGGCGCTGTTTACCTGCAGCAGTTTCCTGTGCGGCATGGCTCCAACTCTCGGCGTCCTGGTCCTGTTTCGGGTGTTGCAGGGAGTCGGCGGCGGCGGGCTGCAGCCGAGTGAACAGGCCATTCTAGCCGACACGTTCGCGCCCGAAAAACGAGGCGTGGCGTTCTCTGTTTACGGGATGGCTGTGGTGGTGGCCCCCGCGCTCGGCCCGACGCTCGGCGGCTGGATCACCGACAACTTTACCTGGCGCTGGATCTTCTTCATCAACGTGCCTATCGGAATTATCTCGCTCCTACTCACCAACAAACTCGTAGAAGATCCGCCGTATCTTCAGAAGCTGCGGGCGCAGGGCCGGCCGCGCATCGATTTCATGGGCTTGGGCCTGATCGTCATAGCAGTGGGATGCCTGCAGATCGTGCTCGATAAAGGCCAGGAGGCGGACTGGTTCAGTTCCACTTGGATTACGGTGCTGCTCGCAACCGCAATTTACACCCTGTTTCTCTGGGTGGTGTGGGAGTGGTTCCATCCGGAGCCGATCGTCGACGTACGCATGTTTCAGAACCGCAATTTCGCAACCGCCATGTTCTTCACCTTCGTGCTGGGCATCGTGCTGTTCGGCACAACCGTCGTGATACCGCAGTTCCTTCAACTCTCGCTCGGTTATCCGGCAGTCAAAGCAGGGGAGGCCATGGCCGGCGGGGGATTTGCGATGTTTTTGATGATGCCGATTGCGGGGCAACTCGTGAGCCGCGTGGACCCGCGAGCCATGATGGCCACAGGTTTCCTGGCCACCGCGGTGTCGCTCTATTACATCACCACGCATCTCAGCCTTCAGATGGACTTCTATACCGCCGCCATGCTCCGTACCTACCAGGCGGTGGGACTGCCGTTCATTTTCCTGCCGTCGAACACGCTCGCATACGTCGGCGTGCCGCGAGAGAAGGGAAACCAAGTAGCCTCCATGAACAGCTTTGTCCGTAACGTCGGGGGCAGCATCGGAATCGCTGTGATCAGTTCCTCGCTGACGCGGGAGATTGCCAGACATCAGAACTATCTGGTGGCCCACGCGACGTCCGGCAACCCGGCGTTCCAACAAATGGTGAGCGGTATGCAGCAGACCCTCGCCAATAAAGGCGCGGCGGATCCGATGAAGCAGGCTTATGCGCGCGTCGCCGGCATCATCACAGGACAGGCAACCACGCTCGCATACGTGGATGTGATTTCGTTCCTGGCGCTCATGGTGTTGTGCCTGGTTCCGTTTGTGCTCATCATGCGCAAACCGCCGAAGCGCGCGCCCGCGGTGCAAGCGCACTGATCCGGCAGCGGCTTCTACGTCTTTTTAGAGTCTATTTACCGAATGGCCGCTTCCTTCTCCTCTCCCCTGATTCGCGTTCTAAAGCAATCCCTGCGCGCCGCGGCGGACCCGGCAAAAGCTCCCGGCATGCAGGCATACATCAAATCCAAGATGCCTTATCTTGGTGTATCCACGCCGGTGCTTCGCGAGACCATCCGTCCCATCTTTGCGGCGCACGTACTCGAGTCCTTCGAAGCATGGCGCGGCACGATCCTCGAGCTATGGCGCAAAGCGCGCTACCGCGAGGAATGGTACGCTGCCATTGAACTTGCGGGATACAAACCTTACGATGAGTTCCGCACGCAACTGGCGTTGCCCGTTTACGAGGAAATGATCGTATCGGGCGCGTGGTGGGACGTCGTCGATGCCGTCGCTACCAAACAATTAGGCATTCTGTTACGAAAGCAACCGCGCGCAATGGCAGCAATCCTGCGCAAGTGGGCCGTTTCCGATAACATCTGGAAGCGGCGTTCGGCCATTATCTCGCAGCTCAACTTCAAAAACCAAACAGATCTCAAGCTGTTATACGACTGCATTGCGCCTTCGATGGGAAGCTCCGAGTTCTTCCTGCGGAAGGGCATCGGTTGGGCGCTACGCCAGTACGCGAGAACCGATTCGGCAGAAGTCGTAAGGTACGTATTAGCTCACGAATCGAAACTCAGCCCTCTTACGAAGCGGGAAGCCTTGAAGCACTGCGGCGTTCAGTCGAGTAAGTTGCGATAATCGTCGGGGTCGAGTCCCAAACGCTCCAGTTGGCGCGGCAGATCGCTCCGCAATGCTTCGGGTGTGTCCCGGATCCACGCCTTGATCACGGTTTCGACTCCCACGCGATTGATGCCCTCCTCCTGGGCTAAGGCTTCGGAGGAGGAGCGTAACCCGTTCTCCGCAGCTTCGCGAACCGGTCTGGGTGTCTGGCTTAATATATTGCCAAGGATTTCTTCGGCGGCGGTATTCCAGTTCACTTCGAATATGGTACTAAACGCAAATAGACCTTTTCGACGGAACCCCGATCAGGTTATGATCTTCCTTTACTCCCCCGATCAACCTGAAGTCACTGTGAAATCCACTCAAGATTCGGTCATTCTCCAAACCAATTTGCCGGGCGTGAAAAGCTATGCCCGCGGCAAAGTGCGTGACGTATATTATGCCGGCGACGAACTGCTGATCGTAGCCACGGACCGCATCTCCGCGTTCGATTACATTTTGCCCACCGGTATTCCCGGCAAAGGGCGCGTGCTCACCGAGCTCTCGATCTTCTGGTTCGATTTTCTCAAGGACCTTACGCCCACGCACTTCGTGACAGCCGATGTCGGGAGCTACCCCGAAGAGTTGAGGGAATTCCGCGGCCAGCTCGAAGGGCGATCCATGCTGGTGAAGCGCGCGCGAATGGTCGAAATCGAATGTGTGGCGCGCGGCTATCTATCCGGCTCCGGTTGGAAAGAGTATCTGGCGTCGGGAACGGTGTGCGGTATTGCACTTCCCTCCGGACTTCGGGAAAGCGACCGTTTACCCGAACCCATATTTACGCCCGCCACCAAGGCGCAGACCGGTCACGATGAGAACATCTCGTTTGAGCAGATGCAGGCGTTGGTGGACCCAGACCTGTCGGTCCGCCTCCGCGATTTGACACTCGAAATCTACAATCGCGCAGCGCGCTATGCGGAATCGAAAGGCATCATCATCGCGGACACGAAATTCGAGTTCGGTTTTGTCGGCGAGGAATTAGTGCTCGGGGATGAGGTCCTCACTCCGGACTCTTCCCGGTTTTGGCCCGCGGAAAGTTATCGGCCCGGAGGCGCGCAGCATTCTTACGATAAGCAGTTCGTCCGCGACTATCTGGAGTCGATTCATTGGAACAAACAGCCCCCGGCGCCTTCTCTGCCGGAGGAAGTAGCTGCCCGGACCAGTGAGAAGTACCGGCAGGCTTACGCCGTATTGACCGGCCGCCCATTATGAACTGGTTGGATCTGGTGTTGATACTGATCCTGCTGGCCTCGATCCTATCCAGTTTCCGCAAAGGGCTCTCGCGTGAGATCATCGGTGTCATTACGGTGTGCATGGCCATCCTGCTTGGAATCTGGTTCTATGGATCCGCGGCGGGATATCTGCAACCCTACCTGAGTTCCCAGAGGGCAGCGAATTTTTCCGGCTTTGCAGTTGTGTTCTGCGGTGTATTGCTGCTCGGCAGTCTCTTTAATGTCGTAGTAGGACGATTCCTGCGAATTACCGGCCTTTCGTTTCTCGATCACCTGCTGGGCGCGGGTTTTGGCGTGGTGCGGGGCTTGCTGATCGGTGTTGCTCTCATCACCGGAATTATGGCGTTTTCACAAGGCGACCGGCCGGCCGAATCCGTAATTCATTCGAGGATGGCTCCCTATGTGGTCGGCGGGGCGCGCGTGGTAGCGGCGATGGCTCCCCACGAATTGAAGGAAGGTTTCCGAAAAAGCTACGCGAAGGTAAAGTCGGCCTGGTCGCAACCGAACGGCAAGGGATGAAAGGATCTGTCCCGGGAGTTACCATGCATCAGAAATTTGAAGGACTAGTCGAGCATCTGCTCTCCGGAAACATTTTTCTCGAACAAGCAATTGAGGTGCTCGAGCGCAGTATGATCGCACGAGCGCTCGAGCGCGCCGAAGGCAATCAGTCCGAAGCCAGCCGCCAACTCGGCATTCACCGCAATACGCTACAGCGAAAATTAGTTGAGTACGGGCTGGGCAACGGTCGGCCCCGGCGCAAAGCTCCTGGTCGGCAAGCCCGGTCCCGCAAGTCCAAACTCGTCGTCGCCTGATGGTGGACCTGCTGATCTTTGACCTCGACGGCACCCTAATCGACTCCAAACTCGACCTCGCCAATTCGGTCAACGCCACTCGAGCCCAGATGGGTTTAGGCCCGCTCGATCTCAAGGTGATCGCAACTTACGTAGGGAGCGGCGCTCCCGTTTTAATCCGCAAGGCTCTCGGTCCCGACGCCGCCGACGCGGCCGTGGCTCACGGACTCGCGTTTTTTCTCGATCACTATCGAGCTCACGCGCTCGATGCTACCGCGCTCTTCCCCGGAGTTGACGATTCATTGCGGCGCCTGCACAGCGCCGGCAAGCGCCTGTCGGTCCTAACCAATAAACCTCAGGGCATCAGTCGAGACATGATTTGCCGCCTCGGCCTGGGTAGTCTATTCTTCCGGGTGTACGGCGGCGACAGCTTTGCGGCCAAAAAGCCAGATTCTACCGGCGTGTTGCAACTGATGGCGGAATCAGACACACCGAAACACCTCACCATGATGGTGGGGGATACCGCGGTCGATGTCCAAACCGCGCGCAATGCGGGCGTGCGCGTCTGCGGCGTAAGTTATGGATTTTCGCCGGAAAGTCTCCACGACCCGGAGCCGGACCTCATCGTCGACCGCATGCCTGAGCTTGCCGATCGCGTGCTTCGAGCCGAACTGTAGCGGCGAGCCTGCCTATACACGCCTGCTAGAATCACGAACATGGATTTGAGTTATCCGATCGGCCCCTGCGAGTACTCCGTAACCGTTTCGGCAGAAGATCGAGCGCGCCACATCGCGGATATCGCCGCGCTGCCGAAGAACCTCACCGAGGCAGTCCGCCTGCTCGAGGACGGCCAATTGGATACGCCCTACCGTCCGGGCGGCTGGACGGTTCGCCAGGTCGTCCACCATTACGTGGATAGCCACATGAACGCGTACGTGCGTTTCCGCCTGGCGCTGACCGAAGATCAGCCGACCATCAAGCCATACGACGAAAAGAAATGGGCGGAGCTCATTGATGCGCGTACAAGTCCCATTCAGGCCTCTTTGGGAATACTCGAAGGCCTGCATGGGCGATGGGTCAGTTTGCTCACTTCACTATCGGACGCGGACTTCGCCCGCAAATTAAATCACCCCGAATCCGGAGTGCTGCGCCTAGACACTTACTTAGTCACCTATGGCTGGCATTGCCGCCACCATGTTGCGCATATTACTTCGCTGCGCCGCCGCATGGGCTGGAACTGACGGAAAAGCCAATCAGCGCAGCAAGACGCCGCGATTGTGCCGGGCATACGCGTGGGGTATCATTGTCCCAATCTGAACGGAGGGTGCCCGAGGCGGGCTGCGCATGAGCTTCTCCGAGATCTTCATTCGACGGCCGATCGCCACCAGCCTGTTAATGCTTGCGATCGCCATGTTCGGCGTGATTGCGTACTGGGCATTGCCGGTAAGCGATCTACCGCAGGTGGACTACCCGACCATTCAGGTCCAGGCCGGCCTGCCGGGCGCCAATCCGCAGACTATGGCGTCTTCGGTAGCCACGGTCCTTGAACGGCAGTTCACAACCATCGCCGGTTTGGATTCGATGATCTCGCAAAGCACCATGGGTGGCGCGCAGATCACTTTACAGTTCGATTTGAGCCGCGACATCGACGGGGCCGCGGTTGACGTCGAGACCGCCATCGCCTCGGCGACGCCGCTGTTGCCGCCCGGTATGCCGACACCGCCTTCGTTTAATAAGCAGAATCCCGCCGACCAGCCGGTGATTCAGTTAGCGATGACGTCACCCACGATGCGCATTTCCGATGTGGATGACTACGCCGAGACGATGGTCGCGACGCGCATCTCCATGGTGCCCGGCGTGGCGCAGGTGCAGATCTGGGGTTCCGGTAAGTATGCCGTGCGCGTCCAGGTGGATCCGAACAAACTGGCTGCGCGCCAAATCGGCCTGAACGAGGTCAACGACGCGATTCAAAACTGGAACGTGAACCTGCCGACAGGCACTCTGTTCGGTCCCCGCCGCGCGTACAACGTTCTGACCAACGGACAATTGCGGCGCGCCATGGAATACGGGCCGATGATCGTGGCCTACCGGAACGGCGCACCGGTCCGGCTCAATGAAGTCGCCCATGTGATCGACAGCATTCAGGATGATAAGCAAATCGCGGTTATGTACGGCCGCGAGTTTGGCCGGGACGGCGCCAATGTCGTACAACTGCAGGTGAGCCGCCAGCCCGGCAGCAACACCCTGGACGTGATCAACCGCATACGAGCCCTCCTGCCGTTCTTCAACTCGCAGATCCCACCGGCGGCTCACTTAATAGTCCGTGGGGACCGCGGCAGAAACATCCGCGAAGCCTTCCAGGACATTCAATTCACCATGGCCGCCACATTGGGCTTGGTCATCATGGTGATCTTTTTATTCCTGCGCAACATTTCCGCCACCATGATCCCGGCGATGGCTCTGCCGTTTTCCATTTTGGGCACGTTCTCGGTCATGTATCTGCTGAACTTCAGCATGAATAACATCTCGATGATGGCTCTGATTCTGTCAATTGGATTCGTGGTGGATGATGCTATCGTGATGCTTGAAAATATCGTCCGCCACATCGAGATGGGGGAGAAGCCGCTCGCCGCAGCGCTGGCCGGATCACGCGAGATTGGATTCACCATCATTTCGATGACGCTCTCGCTCGCGGCGGTGTTCATTCCCATCCTGTTCATGTCGGGCATTTTGGGCCGGCTATTTCGCGAATTCGCCATAACTATCTGTGCCGCGATCGTAATCTCTGGAATCGTGTCGGTAACGCTCACGCCGATGTTATGCAGCCGGTTTCTACGCGAACCCGGCCCGGAGAAACACGGGCTTCTATATCGACTGACCGAAAAGGGCTTTGAGTCGATGCGGTCCTTTTATGGAGGCAGCCTACGGTGGGTCCTCGCGCACCGTGCCGCGATGATGGTGATGTTCCTGGTGGTGGCGGCCGCGACCGCTTACCTGTATACCGCCGTGCGCAAGGGCTTCATTCCGGATACCGATAACGACCAGTTCAACATTCAGATGCAGGCACAGCAGGGCACCTCCTACTATCAGATGATCCATTACGGCGAGCAATTGGCCGCCATCGTAATCCGCGACCCGGACGTGGACAGTTTCTTTATGCGTACCGGCGGCAACGGAGGGCAGGGAAATAATGGGTTTCTCGATGTAATGCTCAAACCACGGCGGCAGCGCAAAGCCACTGTTGTCGACGTAGTGAACCGCATCCGCCCAAAGATCAACAATATTCCCAACCTGAGGATCGGCACCCGCATCCCGCAGGCCATCCGCGTAGGCGGCCGTAATTCGAGTTCGGCTTACGACTATACCCTCTACGGCCCCGATACGGACGAACTCTACCGCCAGGCGCCCAAAATCGAAGCGGCCATGCGCGCGCTGCCGTCCCTAGTGGATGTGATCAGCGACCTGCAAATCCGCAATCCACAGATCGAGATCAGTATCGATCGCGATCGCGCTGCGGCGCTGAACGTGGATTGGAATAACATCGCCAACATGTTGTACGACGCGTTTGGCCCGCAACTGGTCTCCACCATCTACGGAACTAACAGCCAATACCGCGTGCTGCTGGAGCTGCTTCCGGAGTATCAGAAACAGGAGAACTCGCTCAAGCTCTTGTACCTGAAGAGCAACACTGGCCAGTTGGTGCCGCTCGATGCCATTGCGAAACTGCGGCTGGCGGCGGGTCCCACGAGCATCCCGCATTCGGGCCAATTGCCTTCGGTCACCGTCTCCTTCGGTGTTCGCCCCGGTTTCTCGCTCGGTGAAGCGACCGATGAGATCGAGCAGGCAGCGCGGCAGATTCTTCCCGGCAACATCACCGGTACATTCCAGGGCAACGCCAAGCTGTTTCAAGACTCGATGAAGAATATGGGTCTGTTGCTGGTGATCGCGGTGCTCGTAGTCTACATCGTTTTGGGAGTCCTCTATGAGAGCTATGTCCATCCGATTACAATCTTGTCCGGTCTGCCTTCCGCCGGGTTCGGAGCCTTGCTGACTCTGTTGTTATTCAACATCGAACTCAGTATCTATAGCTTTGTGGGCCTCATTATGCTGATCGGCATCGTAAAAAAGAACGCCATCATGCAAATCGATTTTGCGTTGGAAGCCGAGCGGCGCGGAAAGGCTCCGCTCGACGCCATCTACGAAGGTTGTATGATTCGCTTCCGCCCTATCATGATGACCACGATGGCGGCGCTGCTGGGCGGAGTGCCCATAGCCTTGGGATACGGGGCGGGCGGAGAAGCACGCCGGCCGCTCGGTATGGCCGTCGTTGGCGGGTTGGCGTTCTCGCAGATGATGACGCTTTATCTCACGCCTGTCGTATACACGTATCTCGCGGCTGCTTTGAATCGATGGCGCGCCTCTCGCACTCCGCGCCGCACGCTCGAACCCGCCATGCAGGCTGGAGATTAGTTCCGTGCGTCTCTTCGTATGGGCCGCCCTCGCTGGAACTTTCGCCGGCACTTTACCGGCGCAGTGGGTTCACTACCCCACCGCCGGAGTGCCCAGGACCGCGAATGGAACTCCTGATCTGAATGCGCCCGCGCCGCGCACTGCCGGCGGCAAGCCCGATTTTTCGGGCATCTGGGCACCCGAGAAAAACCGGCCGTGCCCACGCGATGGCTGTGACGATATGCAGATCGGGCAGGAGTTCCTGAATATCGGCTGGTCATTGCGCGAGGGTCTTCCATATCAGCCTTGGGCGGCGGCACTCGTAAAAGAGCGCACCGCAACGTTAGGAAGGGATGACCCGGCGACGCAGTGTCTGCCCGGAAGTCTAATCAAAATTCACACTACGCCATTGCTGCGAAAAATCGTGCAGACGCCGGGCTTGATGGTTCTCCTGAGCGAGCGCAATACCTCCTTCCGCCAGATATTTCTGGATGGCAGAAGCCTTCCCGAGGATCCGCAGCCTTCCTGGGTTGGCTACTCCAGTGGCAAATGGGATGGCGACACCCTGGTAGTCACAACCAACGGCTTCCGCGACGGGCTTTGGCTGGATCGCAACGGCAGCCCGCTCACCAGCGCCGCCAAGATGACCGAGCGCTTCCGGCGCGTGAACTTCGGCAAGCTCGAAATCGAAATCACAGTTGACGATCCCAAGGCGTACACCCGGCCCTGGACCGTCAAACTCAATCAGTTTCTCGTCGTCGATACCGAGTTACTCGATTACGTTTGCCTGGAAAATGAAAAGTCCCTCACGCATTTCGTGGGCAAGTAGCGCCTTAGCCGCTGCGCTCTACTGTCTTCCCGCGAATGCTTCCATTTTTATCACGGCTATTTGCAAAGAGGGCATAGTAGCCGTGGCGGATTCGCGTCTGTCATTCTCGGATAATGTCACCGGCCTTCCAATCGCCTATGCCGATGGACTCGACAAGATCATCAGCTTCGACCGTGCGATTTTGGCAGAGACCGGCCAGGGCTTCATGAGCGAAGAGCGCTTCGATCTGTTTGTCCACCGCTTCGCCGAAAGTTCCGGTTCCTTGCCGGTGGAAAATATTCTGCCTGCGCTGCTGGAATACGCCGGCCGGCGTTTGCCCGCCGAAGACTATCAGATAGTGGCGCGACAGCACATGGCGGTAGCCAAATTTCGCAACGGGAAAGCCGTCATTTGCGGTTACGACGGCCGGATGGGACCGTGTATCGATCGCGCCTACATCCAAAGCTCCCCTACTGATTTCGAAAAGCTGCTTTCCCGGCTGCCCCACATGACGGCACTGGAGACAGCATCCGAAGCACGCGCCAGTATGGAGCGGTACATTGAAACGCATCACAAGTCCACCAGCATGGGCGGCGAATTTCAGGCAGTCCTCTTGACCCCCGACGGAACGCGGCAGCTTTGGCCCCTAAGACACCGCATCGAGGCCCGTACCATCGACGAACTGATCGCCCTTGTAACGGCTCGCCGGCTTCCGGTTACACTCATCCCGCCCGCCACATGGGACGACCTGCGAAAGCTTCTCGAGTAGCAAGTGGGCCTTTCCCCGCGCATCGAGGTAGTCGCCCACTCGTCAAGTGCGCGTCGCCGATCTAAGCCGTCGGGTTCCCGTCTGAAAGCGCCGCCCCGGCCACGGAGCGCTACTCTGGACCTTATGGGAAAGGAGAGTCGCCGTCTTGGAGAGATACCTGGTGGTCCTCGCGGGAGCCGGATTCGGAGGCCTGGCTCGCTACGTTGCCGGTGTCTGGATCATGCAAAAGTACGGCGGCCGCTTTCCTTTGGGGACCTTCGTCATTAACGTCACCGGGTCGCTGTTCATCGGAGTGCTCATGACTCTGCTCACCGAACGCTTCCATCCGCATCCTTACTGCGTCTGTTTCTCGTAGTGGGAATTCTGGGTGGATACACCACCTTCTCCAGTTTCGAGTACGAGGCGTATCAGGCGGTTCGTGACGGCGCCGCTTGGATCGGTATGCTGTACATGACGGGCAGCGTCGTCATTGGCTATTTCGGCGTGTGGCTGGGCGCCCTGCTCGCCGCCCGCTGGTGAAGGAGGCGTATGTTGACCGAGTCTACCGCGGTATTTTAGGCTACGGCGCTAAGGGGCATCAGCACAAGAAGAGCTTCTTCCCCATATCGAAAGACCTGCCCATCATGATCTCCGTGATCGATAGTTCCGATAAGGTAGCGACAGCCGCGGAAGCCGTCCAAGCCATGATGGGCGACGGCCTGCTTGTGATTTCTGACGTCGAATTCGTGCGCCTGATGCACAGCCCGCTGAAATTTTGCGCATTCACACTTCGGCTGCAGACCGCTATCGCGGACAGCCTCTGTATGAGGCGATCCTCGAGAAGTGCCGGGAGTTGAAGATCGCCGGAGCCACCGTTTTCAGCGGGCTCGAAGGCTACGGCGAAACGGCGGAAATGCACAGAGCCCGCTCGGTGCACGGCGATGGCCCCATCACCATAACCGTCGTGGATACGGTCGAGAACATTCGCCGCCTGATTCCGGCGGTGGCAGAGATGCTCGATACGGGGCTGATGGCAACCTCTCCCGTGCGGATGATCCGAGTGGAGAAACCTGCCGGAACCGATTGAGCCGCGCTCAGCCGGCGATGGGAATCCGGCTGTCGGTATGATTCCGTCTTCCCAAGAGAGATTCTCTGGCCAGCGACTCAATCTTCCGCGATGCCACGATCTTGTATTCCTTCACGTAAGCCTCGTGATTGCGTTCGACCTCGGACAACCGGTATACGTAATTCACCAGCAGCCCGCAGGACCGCCGCATCCCCGCCGGCGATATGTCGCCCAGCCAATTGATTCGTTCCAAGCGCGCTCCGTTCCGCAAATGAAATCGCGCTACTGAATCCACGGGCTCCTTTCCCTGCTTGGCTTCCATCAGGTAGTACGCACACAGAGCCGGAAGTTCGTGATGCGACACCTCCAGGCACTCTTTCTCGCGAAGCCACTCGGGATCGTCCAGCCTGGAAAGTAAGTGGGCAATCGCCGCATACCTGGGCCGGTCCTTATGATCCCGCACAACCTGCTCCAGCCAATTGCGAAATCCCGGAATGGGCGAGGCCGTGGCGAAAACCTTGATCTGCTGCAGTTCTTTCCCCAGGTCCTCCGCAACTTTTTTAATCAAGAAATTTCCGAAGGGAACACCGCGCAAGCCTTCATGGCAGTTCGTAATGGAATAGAACACGGCGCAATTCGCCGATCGCGGGTCCGTAACCGGAGTATTGGGATTCACCAGCGGCTGCACTTTGGTGCTCATGCCGCGCGTAAGCGCCACCTCGACAAAGATGATTGGATCGTCCGGAAGAGCGGGATGAAAAAATGCGTAACAGCGCCGATCTTTTTCTAAACGCCTGCGAAGATCTGGCCAGCCGTGAATCTGATGCACCGCTTCATATTGAATGAGCTTCTCGAGGATGATCGCCGGCGTCCGCCAATCGATGCGATGCAGCTCGAGAAAGCCGCGGTTAAACCAGGAGTTCAAAAGATGAGCCAGGTCCGCTTCAATCGGCGCCCACTGGGGCGCGGCCTTCGCCAGCAGACCGGCCCGCATCTCGACCAGCGTCCGCGTGCCGTTCGGAGCCAAATTCAAGCGGCGAAACAGAGCCTGACGCGGCGGCTCCGATACTGTCAGCAGTCGCGCCAGATTGCCTGCCGACGGATCTTTACGATATGCGTCCCCGGCCTTTCCCACAGCCTCCGGATCGGGGGAAAACTCCTGGGCTAACAGATCAAAGAAAGCTGCCTTAGACGGCTCATCGAGCGCTTCATAGGCCCCCAGTGCTTCCGCCGCCAGCCGCACTCCCGAGATCTCGCCTCGCTCCGATAGAAGCGCACGGCACAACGAGATAGCCTGCCGTGCGGAGCGAGGTCCCTCTTCTATACTATTCCCGCGCCGGCGCGTTCCCAGGCCGATCAGCGCGTTCAGATCCATTTTTCCATTCCCCCGGAGCCAAGTTCACTTTACGATATACTACTTCTGTTAACAACAGCTTAGTATCTGGTTACCTAAGCTTGAATCGGTTTGGCAGCCTCCACAATCAAGAAGGCGATGATCCGGCGGTTTGAGAAAGAATCTCTGGCCGGATACATCAATCCTGCCTCTTACCTTCAGCTAACCGGCATCGAACTCTTATCGGCACAAGGCAACGTTTCTGTAATCCCGTACACCGAAGCTAAAGCTATTCTGTTCGTCCGCGACTTCGAAAGCAGTTCGGAGCCCTGGCGTCCCGTCTTTCAGAACCGCCCCAAAATGGAGGGTCTCTGGCTAAGTCTCCAGTTCCGGGATGGGGATGTAATCGAAGGTGTCCTGCCGAACAACCTGCTCCAGATCGACACCCATGGTTTTGCCATCATCCCGCCCGATCCGTACGGCAACATACAGCGCGTCTTCGTGCCTCGTGCGGCGTTACGTTCGGTCCAGGTGCTGGGAGTCGTCGGCAGCCCTCTGAAAAGGCGCAAGGCCAAGCCCGCCGCGCGCGATCAGATCGGCCTGTTCGAAGAACAGAATTCCTAAAATGGATTGGGCCTAACCTTCTGCGCCATCCTGAGCAACCAGATCAGGCGTTCCGCGAGTTCCCGGCACCTTTGCGTTAATCGGGGTCAGGGGGCTGCGGCACGTCCGGGCGGCCGCGGTCGAAATACAACGTTTTCTTCTTTAGATGGCCCGATCGGCCGGTGACATCAACTGTAAGGGGGCTCAACGACAGTGTGCACTCTCCGGGCGAGCCGATACCTATCTGACACGTTAGTTCGTAAACCGTTGTTGTCAGGGAGTGGCTGAGTAGATCCAGCAATGCCGTCCGCGCGGGCTGCGAGGCCGCTCCCCAGTCCACCAGATAATCTTGAGTCTGAGCCACTGGTCCATTCTTGCCCGTGAATGCCACATCGAGTTGAAATCCAAATCCAGCCGTGTCTACTCGGGTCGAGACGCCGGTTTGCTGCTGGACGGCGGCCATCAGAGCTTCAAGGTGTTGCAGTAGGGTTCGGGGCCCGATAGGCACTTGTACCACAGTGGAGAGAATCAGCGGAGCCGTTACTTGGGCGCCACTCGGCTTCTGCATGGTGTCGGCCTCAAGAATGGCCATATTCCCAACGGATTCCACTTTGTAGGCTACGGAGGCGTTCTGGGCGTTGAACGCACCGAGTAATGCCCCAATTGCGGCGGACGGGGTGGAGGAACGGAGAGTCGGTATCGAGAGTTGGATCTGGTCGGCCACCGGTGGTTGCACTCGCAGCCCCGTTTCGGTTACTCGGACATCCGGCCCAGCCGATTGCGACACCGCCCAAACCGGCTCCTCGAGCGAGACCTGCCAACCGGTCTTCTGTCTCATCAACCACATTGCCGATCTCAGAGATCGATAGCTGTGGAAACTAACCTCAAACTCCGGCGCTTGAGCAAGAATCAAAATGGGCGTCAATAAGGCAGCACCTTTTATTGCTTGTATCCCTCTCATCAAAATCCCCTTCCCTTCAGGGAAACGTGCGCCTCTGGACGTCATTATAGATATATCAATCCTGGGCTACCGCGGTCGTCCCGATCAGGCAAGTGCACCGGTTTTCACCTGGGCTGTTATACTTTGGTTTAAGATAAGAACTCTCAGTTGGAGGTTTTATGTCACTGCGAAGCCTGGCCTTAACGGCCACCGGTTTGGCGCTGTTCGCGTGGAGTGCGTTCGCGCAGCAGGGCTCGATGGAGGGCAACGTCAAAGGTGCGGACGGCAAGCCCGCCGCCGGGATGATGGTCAAAATTGATCGAACCGATATCAAGGCTCACTATCAGGTAAAGACCGATAAGAAGGGCCACTATTTCCATGCCGGTCTTCCTTATGGAACGTACAACGTTTCCATCGAAGTTGAAGGCAAGGACCAGCCCGTGGCGCAGTCCGTGCCGTTGCGCGGCGGCGACCCGGTCAATGTTCCCATCGATCTCAGCCAGGCAGCCGCGGCCGATCAAGCTGCGCAGCAGAAGGCTCAGGCGGCCCAAAACGCCCAGGATGCCACGCGCGGCCTGAGCGCGGCCGAAAAAGCGGCGCTCGAGAAAGCCAATAAAGAACGCGAAGCCGAGTTGAAGAAGAACAAAGAATTGAACGATACGTTCAACGCCGGTATGACGGCCGCGCAGAATAAACAATACGACCAGGCAGTCGCGAGCTTCACGAAAGCCGCCGAACTCGGCCCCACACAGCACGTCGTGTACGCGCAGCTTGCCGAATCCGAGATGAACTTTGCCGGCACAAAGAGCGGCGCGGACGCCCAGGCCGAGATGGAGAAGGGGCTGGCCGCGTACGCTAAGGCTATCGAACTCAAGCCGGACGATGCGGGCTATCACAATAACTATGCGCTCGCATTGGCCAGGGCCAAAAAATACCCCGAGGCGCAGGGAGAGTTGACCAAAGCAGCTACCCTCGACCCGCCCAACGCCGGACGATACTACTACAATCTGGGCGCCCTGCTGGTAAATGCGGGCCAAAATGAACCCGCCGGGGATGCTTTCAAAAAGGCCATCGAAATCGATCCCAACTACGCCGACGCGCAGTATCAATACGGCGTTTACTTGATGTCCAAAGCATCCGTAGCCGCCGATGGTAAGGTGACACCGGTGCCCGGAACCGCCGACGCGTTCCAGAAGTATCTGCAGCTCAAACCCGATGGTAAAGACGCTGATGCGGCCAAAGCCATGTTGGCCTCACTCGGCGCAACCATCGATACCAGCTACAAGAATCCTGCTGCTGCCTCCAAGAAGGGCAAAAAGTAGTACAGTGAAGTCAGGTGTTTGGGACGCTGGCGAAACCCCCGGCGTCCCACAGCAATGATTCGATTTCTTATTCTCCGGTTTGTTTTTCCCCTTCTGATCTTCTTCCTGATTCGGTCTGTGTTGCGGAGTGTCGTTGCCGGCCGGGCTCGCCAGGCGTCCCCTCGATTCAACGTGCGTACTTCCCCCTCGCCCACCGGTACCGAGTTGAAGAAGGACCCCGTCTGCGGCACTTACGTTTCGATGGCTGCAAGTGTGACCAGCACGGTAAACGGCAGCGTCGTGCATTTCTGTTCGCCCCAGTGCCGTGATAAGTTCCGGGCCGCCTAAACGCACCCTACAGCAGAATCATTCCCTTCCGCATTCCGATCGCAACCGCCTCGGTGCGGCTCACCGCGTTCAGCTTGTTTAGAATCGAGGCCACGTGGAACTTCACGGTGTGCTCGGAAATTTTAAGCTTCCACGCGATTTCTTTATTGGCTTCCCCCTCCGCCATCATTCGCAACACCTCGAGTTCGCGCGCAGTCAGCACGGGTGGCTCGGAAATTATGGGAGCGGCGCTTGAAACGGAGAGCAGGGCTTCCAAATCGGTTGGATCGAGTACCGCGAGCCCGTTCGCGGCGGCTGCTACCGCCGCCAATACTTCGGCTGCGGAGGCATCTCGCCGCAGAACCGCGCGTACACCGGCGCGCAGCGTGTCCCGCGTCCATGCTGGTTGCGAATCGGCGGACAGTAAAACCATGGGGGCTGCGGAGCCGTCAACCGGCGCAGTCAGCTCCTCTAGCGGCACAGCGGCCAGCACCACATCCGGCCGCAACGCCTCGAGCGAAGGCAGATCCGGAAATGCGCCG
>JAFAWA010000422.1 GCA_019242155.1 Terriglobia bacterium
GTGTCGCAACTGAAGGTGTTCGTTTCACAATTCGTTTTACTGAAACACCAGTGCCTAAGTCGAAGTCCCCCGGCTTCAGGTCAGCCGGGAAGTTAGCCCCGTAAGCGCGAATTTCCGAGATAGAAGGAGACTGCAACGAATAAGCGCTGATACCGGAGAGCAACGGTTGCGAGCCAATACGAACCAGGTGAGCATCAATTCCGAACTCTTCGTACCCTCCCCAGAACCAGCGGCCATCTAGGGTATTCGCATCTCTCGATACAAAGAGAGCTTCGCGCCACTCGCTTGGGTTGGTGCCGGGATCGGCGGGAGGTGCGGCACTCTTTGAGCCAGTGCTTCGGCCGCGCCAACTATAACCTGTGTACACAATGCCCTTGCCGGTTAGTGTTAAGGTAGCGCCGCTCGTGGCGTATTCGATTTCCGTCTTACTGACAAACTCATCGGGTGCCGTACCCCGCTCTATTGTGACCGTCCCGAACACTCGCCCTTTTCCCTGCTGATAGCCGGTTAGCAGCCATTTACCCTCCAGCTTTGGCGTTCGCATCATGGCTTTCCATGCCGTCCATTCCGGTGTAAGCAGAGGCTGAGCCTTAGTAAGGTAGTCGATCGCGACATCTGCCGGGTACCTGCCATCGGTTCGAACGGAAACCGCGGGTGGAGGGGCCGCAACCACAGCGGGGTTCGAGCCCGTGGGCGCGGAGTACGCAACCGGGGCCGCTTCCTGCAGGCGGCTTGGCCGCCTCGGCCGCAGAGTGTTTTCGGCGCCGGGGAACAGACCGAGATGCATATTAATCAGTTTTTCGTAGTCGTCCCGTGTGCGCCGCTGGTTAAGGACCCGGCCGATAGTGTGACAGTAGTTACAGGTGTGCTGAAGGGCCTCCGACGGTATCTTGTCAGTTTGATCGCGGAACAGGCGATGCTCAGCCTCCCAGAACACCGGCTTCGCCTCTTCCGGCGCGAGCCCGTTGTTGGCGCTCAGGTACCGCAGAATGTCCCGTGCCTCCTCCGGCTTCAGCACAAGGCCGTTTAGCCGGATCATACGCTTCATGATCTGCTCCCAGACTTCCGGGCTGGTGCGGATGTACGAAATGCGCCGCATCACTCCGTTTGCGTCGCGCTGGTGGCAGCCACCGCATTTGGCAATCGTAAGCTGATGGTCGATAGGTATGGCTTCACTGGAACTCTGTTGCGCCGAAAGCGAGACAACACCTAAAATTGCGAGCACTACAACGGAACTGAGCCTACTGCCTAAGCACATTTGCTGTTTCCTTTCTTTCCCCAAAGGTCACGCACTAAAAAGTGAATCGCGCGGTGGCCTGGATCGTGCGAGGACCGGCGCCTTCCGCCGACTGAACATTGGATATCGTTCCAAACGCGGCCGTATTGAAGGTCATATTGGGTGCGGCATAATTCGCGTGATTCAATAAATTAGCCGCTTGCGCTCCTACCTGCAGCCTGACTGACTCTGTTATGGGAACCGCTTTCATCAACGACATAGAAACGGACTGTGTACCAGGCCCGAGAAGATCGCCTACCGGAGCGGTTGGGAACCGGCCCACATTGTTCGGCGGAACCGCAAAAGCCGCGGGGTTAACCCACTGACTGATGGTCTGATGCTCGGGATAAAGAGGTACACCGGACACTATGTCCGCGCGCCCGTTGCCCACAATCTGCGGAAACCCGGTACCCGACGGGTCCGCGCCGGGAACTGTGACTGTCATGAAAGGGCCGCTTTGAAACAACAGGTAACCTGCGAGTTCCCATCCGCCGACGATGCGGTTCACAAAGCCGTTGGCGTTTCCCAGAACTAGTCCCTGTTTTCCGACCGGCAACTGATACAGGAATGTCGTCAAAAACCGGTTTCGCCGCGTAAATGCTACATTGCCGTAGTCCAGCATGAAGTCATTCACATATGTGGCAACACCGCCGGCCTCGGTAGTGAACGCCGAGGGATTGTAACTTTGTGCGTCCGTGAGGTTCTTGGTCAGGGTATAACTCGCTAGAAATTGAAGCCCATTGGAGAATCGTTTCGTCGTCGAAAGAGTCACCGCTTCATAGTTCTGTATCCCGCCATTCACCTCCGACTCTACTTCCCCGAATAGAGGGTATTTCAGCAGCGAACCGGCGGCCGAAAAACCTACAGTGTTCGGCGGCAATTGTCCCAAGTTGACCTGGACGCCGAGATCGCTCCCGTGGCTTCCCGTGTAGGATGCCCGAACAGCGGTGTTATAACCAATTTCCCGCTCAATTGTGAAATTCCATTGAAGGACCGCCCCTTCCTTATAATTCAAAGCGCTTGCCTGTTGGAAGAACTGAGACCCCGGCTGCGCTAGGTTACTGGGAAACGGGTGAGGGAACGTCAGAGCCGGCGTTCCATTCACGATGGTTTGATTGAAGAAGCCTTGGTCCGCGCTGTGTATGGCGTAACCCGCACCCAGCAAAGTTCCGAGTGGTACCTCGATAAAGCGTCCGAAGCCGCCACGAATGACTGTTTTCCCGTCTGCGGTCGCCCGCCAGGCGAAGCCGATGCGAGGTCCCCAGTCGGTCTTACTTGTGGTGTGTAAATTCTGGCCGAGGCCTGCCTGCGAGGCCGTAATAATAGGAGTGGGCGCAATGGATGCAGCAAAATCAGGGCTGAGAATCTTCTGTGAGCCGTCCGGAATTACCACTGCGCCGAGAATAGACTGCCCGTTCACAATGGATTGATAATCCGGCAGGAAGTTCGAGATATTCAGATAGTGATCGTAGAATTTCGGGTGTAGCTCATAGCGCATACCGTAATTCAACGTAAGTCGCGGAGTCACTTTCCAATCGTCTTGGGCGTAAAATGCATATGCCGGGTCGTAACCGTTAAGGCGGTTTTCCACAACTGTGTCGAGGAAAGTCTTGTCCGGTATGCCGAGCAGGAAAGCGGCGAACGGATTACCGACGTACGGATTAGCTGCGCCGATTACTCCTGTCACCGCGCCATTAAAGTTGTACTGGCCTAAACGGTAGTTGGCGTATACGTTTTCGGAGTAACCGGTAAGATATCGGTAATCCCCACCGAACTTGAAGGTGTGCTTTCCTTTAGTCCAAGTGAGGTTATCCAGAATTTGTAGAGTCCCGTTCCGGCCAAGGGTCGAGGCACTCCCGCCGGTCTGCTGGAAACCTGCGATGTTAAAGTTGGGCACCGCGTTTCCCGAGGGCAGCGGTGGCAGACCAGTCAGGCCGATTTCGCTGACCATTTGACTCGGGACCGCCCCAAAGGCTGTCGCGGTGTGGTTTCCGTTGTATCCGACGCGCAGCTCATTCACCAGGGTCGGCGTAAGAACATAACTGTGTGCCGCCGTAAAACCAAAATCAATTTCAGGCGTCGAGATCGGGCCTAGTAGCGCCGAACCCGTAGGCGTAGGTGTGCCGCCCGGGGAAGGTGCTACTTCGACAGACCGAGTCTTGTATGTTCCCCGCGCAAACGCTGTCTGTTTCGAGTTGATCACTTGGTCAAGCCGGAGGTCGCCCTGATCGCTCGAAATCGGTGTCGGCATGTTTTGAACATAGTTGTTCGCAATCGCATTAGGACTACCCGTATTTGGTAGGGGGAACAGATAATTCAGCGCATTTAGCGAAACCGGTGACATCTGGCTTAGAGGAATCTGGTTATTTGGAAACGGGATGCCGGAGCCGGGTGCGTAGACCGGTTTGGAATACACTGACAGGTCGCCGCTCCGCAAAGCGAGAGACGGAACGCTTTCGACAAGTGTAGTCTGACGCGGTAAACGAAGGCCTTCGTAACTCGCAAAGAAGAAGGTCCGGTCCCTCCAGATACGGCCTCCTCCATACGCGCCAAAGTCGTTCATGTGCAATACCGGCTTCACCGCATTAAACGGGTTTCGTGCGTTTAAGGCGGTGTTTTGCAAGTTCTCGAAAGCGCCCCCGTGAAAGCTATTGGTTCCACTCTTGGAAATCGTGGTGATGTCGCTGATGCCGCCAAACTCAGCGGCATTGTTTACTTCGCTGACGCGAATCTCGGAAATTGAGTAAAACGATGGAAAGAGCTCGTTCAATGGACCGTTGGAGCGCGGACCCATGCTGCTGATACCGTCAATGCTCAGTTGCAGCATGGCCGGCTTCGCGCCGGCAACCGAAATGTTACCGCTCGAGTCAGTCTGAACACCGGGCTGCGTAGTCAGAGTGGAGATCGGACTGGTCGATCCGCTTGCCCGGGTCGCAATCGCCACAGGAAGATCAACCAGCTCGCGGCCTGTCTTGGTCTCTGCGATGTTAGAAACCTCTGTGTTGATGACCGGGGCCGCCTCCGCAACATTTACCGTCTGCGTCTGAGCAGCTACCGTCATCTGCCCGTCGATACGAACGGTCTGCCGGGCGAGCAACTCTACGCTGTAACTCGCGGTCTGAAACCCCACAGCCTCCATCGTGATTTTGTAGGTCCCAGGTTCGAGATTTGGTACAGAGTACGCCCCGGCCTGGTCAGTGGTGCTCGACCGCTTGGCCGAAGTACCGGTGTTTTCCACCGTCACCAGGCATGTGGAAACCACCGCGCCCGAAGGGTCTCGTACAGTACCCAATATTGAGGCGAATGTTGATTGGCCAATGGCCAAATGCGGGGCTCCCAGTGCGCTGATCGCAACCGCTACTGCCAGCCGTGAAATTCGAGTTTGATTCAATCGTTGCCTCCCTGTCGGAACATCTGCCTCCTCTAGGAGGCACCTTCGGCTCGGAACGTTATAAAACGTCAGAGCCTTGGGGATCAGATGGCAACGATGCCACTAGGACCTGCGTAGGTCAGGCCTTCGCACTTAGTTCAAGCGCGACAGCTGTCATTTGGTGTCTGCCAATGAACAGTGTCATTCAAGTGTCAGTCAAACGAAATGCTGAGTCAAGAGGTCTGTTTGGTTTTTCAGGCCGGCATCGTTTTCATGTCCTTGAAACGAAACGAGCGATCCCATTACGGTTACGGTAACTGGTGACCGTTCCGCCCGCGTTCATGCAAGCTTCATTCGCTGCAGGAGAACCGTAAACCGCGCATCCGAGCGAAGCGAGTCATAAGGAGAATCCCACTTCAAAGTTACATCGAGGTCTCTTTGGTCTATCGCTTTTCTTAGCCACTCGAAAGCGTGGTCCTTGTCTGCCAGCCCGATGTACACCTGTGCAATCGCGAGCGCCGGGAAAGATGCCTGACTGGAATCGGCCAGGAATTCCTTGAGAATCCGTTCAGCCTCCGCCCTGTTTCCCGCGACACCGTAGGCGTAGCCAAGCAGCGCCTTCCGGCGGGGGCCCGTCATTAGGCGATCCGCAGTTTCTAGTTCCGCAATCGCTTGTACAGGCATTCCTTTCAACAGGTAGGCAATACCTAGTCCCTGATGCGCTAATCCGAAACCGGGATCCAACTCCAACGCACTGCCGAATTGACGAATGGCGTCATCATACTGGCCTATCACAGAAAAGTACCCTGCTACCGCTTGCACGGCATACGGTGACACCGGATCGAGCGAGGCTGCAATCCTTCGATGTAGGAGAACCTCTTCTTTCCGTCCTACAATTGCCAGATACTTCGCATACCACAAATGACCGACAGCGTTACCGGGACTCAGTTCCAGGCCCTTCTTGAATTCCGATTCCGCCGCCACCCAGTCGAATTCGTACTCCGCGCAAACGGCGAGATCGAAGTGAGGCTCGCCAAGGGTGCTATCGAGCTCTAAGGCCCGTGACGCGGCAGACTTGATCTTGGACACCACTTCCGGGGGCGGAGCCGTGGCCACTTGCGGCGCCATCACGTAGCAGTCGGCCAATGCCGCATACGCGCGCGCGAAGGAAGGGTCTTCCGCAATCGCTTGTTCCAGATAGCGGATTGCCGCCTGTAATCCGGCGAATGTGAGCTTGTTCCAAAAGTGCAGCCCTTTCAGATAGTCCTGATACGCAGCCGGATTGGGTATGGCTGGGTCGCGGTTAACCCGGTGATCGAAGCGGGCGGCCTGAGTTCTCGGGAGACCGCCGACTCCAAGCGCCGCACTGACTGCTCCGGCGATTTCCGAGGGAAGCGATTGCGTGTTGTCCGCGGCCCGCTCATAATTACCCGACCAGAGATGGTAGCCGCCATCGGCACTATTCAACTGCACAGCTATCCGTACATTGTCCGGGGATCGTTGGATGCTGCCTACCAACACGGTGCGGACGTGGAGTTGCCGTCCTATCTTGCGAATGTCAAAAGGTTGATTCTTGAACCGAAAGGCCGAACCGCTTGCGGTTACTTGCAAGCCGGGAAACCTTCGCAGGGAAGCGCTTACTTCTTCCGCCAATCCGTCGCTCAGGAATTCATCCTCGGCATAATGACCAATGTTCGCGAAAGGCAGAACAGCGACTGAGGGTGCATCGGGTCGCAACAAGCGTTCCCAGAAGCCCGAGCGGGAAGCGTAGAACGCGGCCGACCCGGAACCGGCGAGCGCAATCGCAGTTAGTAACATCGCAACCGCTGTGCGTCTCCACGTTTGCCTACGCTTCAGCTTGGGAGACACTACTCGAGAAGGCGCCGAGTCAACAATTTCCACCGGTGCCCCAGGGGCGCCATGATCAGCAGCGGGCGTGCTCTCCTGAGTAGCCGTTATGCGGAAGAACGGTGCGTAGGAGCCTTTCCGGAATTCAATACGAACCGATTCGGCCGCGCCTTCTGACTCATAGTATTTCGCGAGACGGGCCCGAAGCTTGGTAGCTTGCGTACGCACGATCGGATCCAGACGGGGATCGAACTCGCTCCCGCGGCCAAAAGCCTCGATACCGATTATGTATTCCTTGAGCTGATGTCCCCGGCCCGCAAGCGTCTCCCCCACCGCATACCTGAGAAACGCCTGTTGTGCGTGTGCAGAGCGAAACACCGGACTCGCCAGAATGCGATCGAGCGCCTTCTGAATCAGGTCCGGAGCGCATTGGTCGGGTTGCGTCCCATTTTTCTCGGCGTCCCGTTCCACGTTTTCGCCCATTCATCCTCCCAAAAAGCCGGCGTATCCCAGACCGGCCTGGGCCTGAAGACGTGACGCTTGAATCGGCAGCGAACGATTTTAAAGTTGAAAGACGGCTCGCAACAAACGCGGTTAGCGGCGGGACGTGTGCTGAAGGTGCCTTTCTAAAGATACTATCACTCGCCGCACAGGCGGTCAATTTTTGCCATGTTGTTTACATTGACAGGTTTAGGGCAGCCACTTATACTTACTAAAACTCTCTGAAGCGACTGCTGTGTCAGCAGTAGTAGATTTAGTCCGTGCTGGAGGCTCGGCTGCCTTCAAGTCCGCAACCTCAGCCATTGAAAGGTGGTCTCCCGTGCCGTTCAATCATGTCTTCGCTTCGTACCTCCCGTTCGTGCCGCTGGTTGTGCTTTTGGGCCTGTTTACGCCCGGCTCTCTCTCATCCTTGCTTGCACAGGAAGAAACCTCTGAGCCGGAGGGCCGCTGGCAAGCACGTTCGATGGTCGAAACCAAGTTCGGCATCGTGGCCACAAGTCAAACCTTGGCCTCGGCCGCGGGCGCGCACATTCTCGAAATGGGCGGCAACGCCGTAGATGCTGCGATAGCAGCCAATGCTGTGCTGGGGGTGGTGGAGCCCATGTCGGACGGCATCGGCGGTGATCTCTTTGCTATCGTTTACGAAGCTAAAACCGGTAAACTCTATGGCCTGAACGCTAGCGGCTGGGCTCCCACCGGTTTGACTATTGAAGCCCTCGAGCGCCATCAGCTAACCAAGATGCCTCAGAAGGGCATCTACTCTGTGACAGTCCCCGGCGCGGTGGCTGGTTGGGGTCAGTTACTGACACGATTCGGCACCATGCCGCTCGACCGCATTCTATCGCCCGCCATTTACTACGCCCAGAATGGATTCCCTGTTACAGAGATCATCAGCGCTGCGTGGCAAACCGACACCCCAAGCTTATTGAACAACAAGGGCGCGAAACAGACCTATCTTCCGGACGGACGTGCGCCAAAAGTCGGCGACATCTTCCGTAACCGCGATCTTGCGAACTCTTTACGAATGATCGCAACCCACGGCCGCGACGGCTTCTACAAAGGACCCAACGCGCAAGCCCTGATTCGTGAAGCGAGAGAGGAAGGCGTGGAATGGACGGAGACCGATCTAGCCGATTTCCACCCCGAGTGGGTAGAGCCGATTTCGACGACTTACCGCGGCTGGACTGTTACGGAACTGCCGCCTAACGGACAGGGCATTGCGGCTCTGTCAATGCTCAACATGATGGAGCGATTTCCGCTTTCCGAATACGGCCACAACAGCGTCAAAGCACTGCATGTAATGATCGAGGCCAAAAAGCTCGCCTATGCGGACCTGCTGCGTTATGTGGGCGATCCTCACTATAGCGATGTACCGGTGGCCAAGCTGCTTTCGAAGGATACCGCGGCCGCGCGCGCCCACCTGATCGATTCGCAGCATGCAAGGTGCTCGGTCACTCCCACCGAAGTGGCGTGGCTCGCGAAACTGCCCGGCGCTGACACTATCTATATGTCGGCGATCGATCGCCAAGGAAACATGGTCTCTCTTATTCAGAGCAATTACAGCGGATTCGGCTCCGGAGTGGTCGCTCCCGGCACCGGGTACGCATTGCAAAATCGCGGCGCGCTATTTTCGCTCGAACACGGACATCCTAACGCGTTGGCGCCGCGCAAGCGCCCTCTGCATACGATTATTCCCGCGTTCCTGCAGAAAGATGAAACGCGCGTGGCTTTCGGCATCATGGGCGGCTGGAACCAGTCTCAGGCGCACGCCCAATTCGTTTCTAACGTAGTGGATTTCGGAATGAACATCCAGGCAGCTCTGGAAGCTGCGCGGTTCACGAAGCTCACATTCGAGGGCTGCGACGTCGCCATGGAAACGAGGATATCCCCGGCCGTCGTAAAGGAACTCCAATCCATGGGGCACGTCATCAAACTTCTAGGGGTGTACTCGGGATCGATGGGCGGCGGCCAAGCCGTAATGAGCAATGCCGCGGGCGTCCACTTCGGCGGCTCCGACCCGCGCAAAGACGGGGCCGCGGTGCCGGAGAATCCGGATTTCAAAACGCCTTGATTGCCGTTTGGGCAACCGCCGATTTGTTTTTCTGCAGGCACTCAAGACGCGCTCGACCGGAACAGGCTGTCCGCGGCCGTCAGTACGATCCACCGCAGCCGTTCCGGCATTCCAGAATTCGACGCAAGAAAATTTCGCACGATAGCCGCGGCTTCGGTCGACCGGTGTCCACTCAAAACAGCCGCCATCCAGCGTGAAGGGAAAAAGATGTCGCCCGTGCGTTGGATTTCCGGCAGCATCTCCAAACTGGGCCGGATAAATCTGAGTGCATCCTGTCGGCGCAGAGGGTGATTCAGAAAAGTTAGGCAGTCGAGCACCCAAGGCTCTCTGCGCCGGTTGGCCACATCGCGAAAACGCTGAAACGAACGCTCGCGTTCCACGGGATCTGCGGAAAGGGCCGGCATGGAAAACTCGAACCTCGCCTTGCGATCGGGGTTCTGTATGCGCTCGCGCTCGGTGTTTAGAATCTGCCTTGAGTCCGATACCTCGCGCAGCGCCAGGGCCTGCGCCATCTCGATTTCGTCCGTTTCCCCCAGGGTCAGACCTGCGATTTTCTCCTCCCGCCGCCACACGCGCTCCAACCACTCCAGGCCTTCCTTCGTCAGCACCGTATTACGGAAGGTTCGGAACCAGGCGGCTTTTTCACTTGCGGTGGATGCATGCGAAATTCCCTGCCGCAGCAGAGACTCCAGTTGAGGTGCCCGGACTCCGCGCGCATCGGCAGGTAGCCACTGCCAAAAATCCTCGGACACATAGCCGAGCACACGCTCCCGATTCTGTTCGTCGGTCTCTTTGGGTAAGGCGCGCATAGCCAGGTCGAGAAATTTTGAGGGATCGATACGGTGCTCCAGCAGATTTTCCCACAAGTCCACCCAAGCGCTGCCGCGCGTGAGTGCATCCGGAATCGATTCCAGGTGCCTCAGCAGATAACTTCGAGTCGCGGGATCCAGTATAAACAGGCCATAGCCGAGTCCCGCGCCGTTCGGCAGCACATATAGGGGCGCCTGCTTCTGCCCGGCCTTGGCAACACTGGTATTTGCGCCCTCAAGCTGGACCGGCACCAGTTCGGTTCGGCCCGGGTAGCCCAGAGCTAGCTGCAACTCCTGCGGCCACACAATGCTCCGGCCCAAGGGGTCGCGCTGCGAAATAGAGAGCGTTGCGACTTTTCCGTCTGCGCTAAGACGCAGTGCGGTGCTTATCTCCGGACGCCCTCGCTCCTCCACCCATGCATGGCTCCATGCCGCCACCCTCCCCGGATGCTGAGATTCCAGGATCGCGACCAGGTCGAGCCACGTCGCGTTGCCGAACGAATACTTCTTCAGATACTCCCTCAGTCCATCGCGGAATCCAGTCTCGCCGACGATTCGCTCGAGTTGGCGCATAACGACGGGTGCTTTGTCGTAGATGATCGGCCCATAGAGCGAGCCCGCCTCATTCAAATTCCCGAGTTGCTGCCGGATCGGGTTCGTGCCGGCCGTGCGGTCTACTTCGTAGGCATCCGGGTAATGCGAAAGCATAAAACGCAATTCGTGATTTAGTTCCGGAAATGACGGATTGACGATCTTGGCCGCCATGAAGTTTGCCATCACTTCCTTCATCCAAACGTCGTTGAACCAACGCATCGTGACCAGGTCGCCGAACCACATGTGGGAGGTCTCGTGGGCTATGACGCTCGCCCGGTTCAGCATCTGGTTTTGCGTGGCCGATTGTTCCAGCAATACGCTCGAAGCGTTATAAAAGATAGCGCCCGCGTGCTCCATGCCGCCGAATTGGAACGAGGGGATCAGCACAAAATCGAATTTGCCCCACGGGTAGGGAATTCCCGTGTAATCTTCCAGCCAACGAAGCGATGTGGCATGTAGATCAAAGATGGCGTCGCGGTTGCGCGTAACCTTGCCGGCATCGGTCTCGCGGTGAAACATGCGAAAGGTGCGGCCGTCGCGCACCGCGGTTTCGACTTGAAACTTCCCGGCCGCGAATCAAAAAGGTACGTCGGGAGTAAGTTGGTTTCGGCGAACCGAATGACACGCCGTCGCGGCGAAGCCGACTCGCTTGCGGCCGCTGCCGTATTGGCCAGTGCCTGCCATTGGGCCGGAATATCGAGTGTCAGAGAATAGCGTGCCTTCAGGCTCGGCTGGTCGAAGCAGGGAAACGCCAGGTGCGCTCGGGCGGGCACGAATAGCGTATATAGAAACTCGTCATTCCGGTTAAGCGCTTCGTCGCCTGCGACAAAGTCGATCTGGATAATGTTCTCGCCGATCCGCGTGGCTGATGCCGGCAGTATCAGATGACCATTGACGAATTCCAATGCCGCCGGGCGGTCTCCAAGCCGGACCGATCGGATACGCGCCTGTTCCGAGAAATCGAGCACAATTCGATGCGGCGCGCGAAGCTGAAAGCGCACCTTCGCGCTGCCGTCGATTGCTTCAGTGCGCCTCTCCGGGATCCGAAAGGAAAGCTCATAACGCACCGAAGATAAAGTGGCCGTCCGCTCCTCAGCCAGCGTCTCGGAGATTCCGGCGGCGGGCGGAGGCTGCGGCGCAAACAGAAGTCCTGCGAGAACACTGGTCGAGAGCATCACTTCACATGGTCCTACAACCAGTCAGTCACGGCCCTCCCGCTACCAACGTTCGGAATCGCTCCGGGCGTAGTAACGAAACCGTAACATTGGCCGCGTGCTTGCAATGTTCGTCCACGTTTCGGCACGCCAATGAACAATTTAGCCAGGATCGACCACCAGTGGGAAAGGAAAAAGAGCTGTTGCAACGTGATCATCGAGACACCCAAGGGGCGCCGCAACAAGTTTAATTTCAGCGAGAAGTTTTGTGTATTTGAACTTGGCGGATTGCTCCCTGAAGGTATGTCCTTCCCGTTCGACTTCGGATTCATCCCAAGCACGCTAGGCGATGACGGAGATCCGCTGGACGTCATGGTGCTTATGGAAGAGCCGGCGCACGTTGGCTGCCTATTACAAGTGCGCATTGTCGGTGTTCTGCTTGCCGAACAGATCGAAGATAAGAAGCGCACGACGAACCATCGCTTACTGGGCGCAGCGATCCATTCCTATGCCCACGAAAATCTCACCGATATCGACCAGGTGAACACGTCAGTGCTGAACCAAATCGAAGAATTCTTCATAAATTACAATAAGGGCCGCGGAAAGAAGTTTCTACCCAAAGGGCGGCATGGCCCCAAACGCGCCGCGGAAGTGATTGAAACGGGAATCACCATGTTCCAATCACGCGATCGCGATTGAGTCCTCCCGACAAGAAAGACAGGCCGGCCTGAGTGCCGTCTCCACTGAGAAGCGAGAGCTAAGGCTCCCCGCCACCCGCTTACAATTAGAACGAGGGGGCGCTTGGAAAACCGGGAAATCGCGCGCGTGTTGTGGGAGACGGCAGATCTGATGGAGATCGCCGGCGAAGATTCCTTTCGCATTCGCAGCTACCGCAACGGGGCCACGGCCATTGAAGGGCATCCGGAGCGAATTGAAGATATTCTGCGCGACCCAGAGCGTAAGGTGACCGACATTTCGGGGATCGGCAAGGGCTTGGCCAACGTGCTCTCCGAGATTCTTGCGACCGGCTCTTGTGACCGGCGCGATGTGCTGCTCCAGAAGTTTCCGCCCACTGCGCTCGAGTTTCTCAAAATTCAGGGGCTTGGGCCGAAGGGCATTGCGCTTATCTTCGAGCACTACCGGATCAGCACGATCGATGAACTCGAGCGGCTTTGTCTGGAAGAGAAGCTGCGCACGCTGCCCCGCATGGGCGCCAAGCTCGAAGAGAAGGTTCTGCGTTCCATCGCGCAATACCGTCAGCGGACGGGACGGTACCTGCTCAGCTATGCCGAAAACATTGCGTACGAATTGAGCCAGGTCTTCGCAAAGGTGCCCGGTGTGGAAGCGGTCACCGCGGCGGGAAGTTTGCGGCGTGGAAGGGAAACGGTCGGCGATCTGGATCTGCTGGTAACCGGTCCGAACCCAACGGCGGTGCTCGAGCAGTTCGTAGCGTATCCAAAAGTAGATGAGGTGCTGGGCCGCGGCGAAAACAAGGCCAGCGCCAAAGTGGGTCACGAGGGGTTGCAGGTTGATGTCCGCGCGCTGCCCAAGGAAAGCTTCGGCGCCGCCATGCAATACTTTACCGGCAGCAAAGACCACAACGTTGCCATACGCACGCGCGCCGTGAAGATGGGTCTCAAGTTGAGTGAGTATGGCCTGTATCGCGTGGAGGACAACAGTAAGGTAGCGGGCGAGACCGAGGCTGGAATTTACCAAGCTCTCGGCCTGCCCTGGATCCCGCCCGAACTGCGCGAGAACTGCGGTGAAATCGAGGCAGCGGAAGAGGGACGCCTGCCGGAGCTCGTGGAATTGAAGAACATTTGCGGCGACCTGCACATGCACACCACCGAGACCGACGGCCGCGCGACGCTCGAAGAGATGGCGCAGGCGGCCCGCGGGCACGGGTACGAATACATCGCCATCACCGATCATTCGAAGGCTCTCGCAATGGCTAACGGCCTTGACGAAGCGCGCGCCGTCGCCTTCGCCAAGCAGGTCCGGCAACTGAATCGCAACGGTTTGGGAATTCGCATCTTTTCGGGAATCGAATGCGATATTCTGCGCGACGGCGCGCTCGATCTGGCAAACGATGCCCTGGCGGAGCTCGACGTGGTCATCGGCAGCGTCCATTCTCATATGAATCTGGAGGCCGCGGAGATGACAGACCGGCTCCTCAGAGCTTTGGAGTGCCCGCACCTGAGAATTATGGGCCATCCCACGGGCCGCATGCTGCTGCACCGCGATCCCTTTCCATTCGACTTTGAGCGAATCGTAACGGAGGCGGTTCGCCGCGGCGTATGGCTCGAAATTAATGCCAGCCCGGAGCGGCTCGACCTGAATAGCGCCATGGTTCGCGCGGCCCAGGCGAAAGGCGCAAGATTTACGATTTCGACTGATGCGCATCACCCCAAGCACCTGTACAGCATGCGCTACGGCGTAATTACGGCGCGGCGCGGGTGGCTGGGACCGGCCGACGTGATGAACACGCTTCCGGCTGGGGCCTTGGCGGACGCGCTCGCCACCAGAACATGAAAACTATTTCTTCTAAAGAGGTTTATCAGTGCAGTCTATTCCGGGTCACTGAGGACAAAGCGGTTGACCCTAAGGACGGCTTCGAAATCGAACGCTCGGTGGTTCGTCATGCCGGATCCGCGGTCATGATGGCGGTAGACGATGACCGGCGTATATTGCTGGTGCGCCAATACCGCTTGCCCGCCGGCCAATATCTATGGGAGCTTCCGGCCGGCCGGCTGGACGAGGGTGAGAAACCGCTCCAAGCCGCCAAGAGGGAGTTGGCTGAAGAGACCGGCTATAAAGCACGAAAATGGTCAAAATTGGCTTCGTTTTGGGTGAGTCCCGGATACGTGGAGGAGAAGATGACCATATTCCTGGCCAGTGATCTTACAGAAGGCGAGGCCACTCCCATGGACGACGAGCGGATCGAAACCGGTTGGTTCAAGCGGAAAGAACTTGGGAAGATGATTGAAGGCGGTAAGATCCAGGACGCGAAGACCATGATCGGGTTCATGCTGTGGGACCGCTTGCGAAACACGCGATAGGTGCCATACGTAAACGCACAATACAGGCAAGCGTGTAATCCACAACTCGTATCAGACAATTGCTGTATTCTCATCGGGCGGAGAACTGATTTACGATGCCGAATGGACCTTCAAAAGGTCATCGCGAAGCTTCGCGAAGAATTGAACTACATCACCTCGGCTATCCAGATGCTTGAGCAGCTCGAGCAGAACGCAAAGCCCCGCCGTGGGCGTCCACTCAAAGATTCGCTTAGGCGCCTCACAGGACTATCTATTATTCCGGATGGAGATCATCCCGGCTCGAATGGGCGTAGACGCTGAGCTGAGCTGACGTTCTAGCTGCCCTCCCTCGCGCCGGACATACTAGAATCGGGAAGGCTACAAATATGAGAATCGTTGCCTTCCTAGGACTATGCCTGTCCTTTCAATTAGTGAGCTTCGCTCAAAGCAAATCGGCATCCCCATCACAGCCATCCGGCAAAACCGCCTTGAATAAAGGCACGCTCGAAACGTATCTCCGGTATCTCGATTTGTATCGAGTGCCTGTGACCTACAAGATCGACGACCCGCAACCTTCCAAGTCGCTGCCGGGGTTCTCCGAAGTTCAGGTGCACCTTAGCTTCGAGGGCGGCGGCAAGGACGAACTCTATTACGTTTCCGCGGATGGCCAGACCATCATTTCGGGCGATGTATACAACATCAACCGGAATCCTTTCCAATTAACGCTGAGCAAACTGGTAACAGCCGACGCCCCTAGTTTTGGGCCCGCGAACGCTCCCGTGACGATCGTGGAATTTGGCGATCTGGAGTGCCCCGATTGCCGCATGGAAGCTCCCGTTCTCCGCCGCAACGTTCCCGAAAAATTCGGGAATCAGGTGCGTGTGTTCTTTAAAGACTTTCCCCTCGAGTCCATTCACCCGTGGGCTCGCGCCGCGGCGATCGCGGCGCGCTGCGTCTACCGGCAGGATAGCAAGGCCTTTTGGGACCTCTACGACTGGATGTATGAGAACCAGCCTGAAATCAACGGCGATAATTTGAAATCCAAGGTGACCGGCTGGGCGGGCGATCACAAGTTGGACACGCTGCAACTGGGCCGCTGTATCGATGACAAGACGACCGAACCGGAAGTCAATCGCAGTATTGCCGAAGGCCGGTCACTAGAGTTGAGAGGCACACCGACTCTATTCATCAATGGCCGGCGGATTGGCGGTCTCCAGTGGCCGGATCTCGAACTGCTGATCAACGTGGAACTGCAGCACGCTACGGGAAAGTAATTGAGCGCCGAACAATCTCGTAAGGCAGCTTCGCCTGGAGCGGCC
>JAFAWA010000505.1 GCA_019242155.1 Terriglobia bacterium
AATCTGATGAAGCAGGCGGCCGTCATGCTCCGCGACTAACGCTTGGAACGATTCCAGACCGCTATTCGGAATCTGCTCGCGAACCTTGAAATCCAACCGGTCGAGAGCGGGCCAAGCGGCCAACCGCGGCGCCAGCCGCAGCACCGCCAGCGTGGCCATGTGGTCCCACCCGCCGAGCATGGCTTCAACCGCGCCGGACAGAAAGCGGGTAACGGGGTGCTGCGCGGCATCCTCATCGAAATAGAAATGGGCGGGAATGCCGAAGCGCTCGAGGGTAGAGCGCAGCAAGGGAATGTAAGTTTCGGCGGACCGGACGATGATTCCGATTTCCCGGAACTGCCGGCCGGCTGCCGTTTGCTCCAGAATGCGGCGCGCGATATCGTCGGCCTCCCGCTCCACCCGCGACGCTTTTACCAGCACGACGGCAGGGGCCGGCCGTCTCTTCGGCAACCGCTCTTCGCGGAAGCCCTGGGAGAGCAGACACGCTCGCAGATTCTCCTGGCCCTCACCCTCCGCCACGGTAAGGGTGACATCAGCGCGCTCACCCAAGGCGCGAACCACGGACAGTTCCGGATCGGGCAATGCGTGAAAGCCATCCAACCAAATGGTCGAAACATTCTTCAGCCCGCCGGAGCGAATACGAGCGGCTGCGAATTCCAGGCGCTTCGACCGCAGCAGCAGGCCACGGCGCTTGAGTGCGCGGTCCACCTCTTCATAAACCGCCTGGAACGCGCGGGCGAGGGGCGCTTCCGGAAGGCAGGCCGCCAACCTGCCGCTATCGCACCCGGCAGCGGAAAATTCGGAAATCGTCCGCGCCATGCGCGCGCAGAACCCGGGCATTGCGGCCACGCGGCGAAACTCGGGACGGTTCACCTGCCCAATTGCCTCTTCTACCAGGAGATAGAGGGCCGCATCCCCCACTTGCGGTACATCGCCGGCATACTCTTCGATGAAGCTCGAAAGCGTCTGAATGACGTCACAACGCAAAACGAAGCCATTCCGCGCGACCTGGTTTTGTAGATGACGGGCCAGGGTGGCAGTGGGAACCAGCAGCCTCACAGCGTGGTCTCCGGCACGCAGGCGTTCCCGAAGGCGATCGAGAACGAATTCGGTTTTTCCGGAGCCGGCCGGCCCCGCGAGGAGAAGCATTCCCTTCAGTTTACCGCAGGCGAATAAAAAGAGAAGACGATAGATTGCGGCGCTACTGACGGCTCTTCCAGTCATCGCGGAAGAAGTGGTTCAGCTCTTGGTGAGGGGCGAGGCCTTCGAAACCGGCGAAGCTCCCCTGTTCCGCCATGGGCCGCGTTGCATTCAAGAAACCGGTCCAGGCCGCTCTGGCTAAGGACGATCCGACGCTAATCCGCCGCACGCCCCACTCCGCCAAATCGGCGACTGTGAAGCCCGGGTTGGTGCTGACGAGGATGTTGACTGGCTTCGGCTGCAGTTCTTGGACAATCGTTTGGATGTCGTTGCGGTTGCGGGGTCCGGGCGCGTAGAGCACGTCCGCGCCGGCTTCGGCGTATGCTTGCAGGCGGAGGATGGACTCGCGCAGCGGCTCGGGATGGCCGACCAGGTAACACTCTGCGCGGCCGGTGAGAAGGACGCCGCTCTCGGTTTCGTCGATGGCGGCCCGCGCCGCGCGCATGCGCTCCACAGCCGCCGGGATTTCGTAGAGCGGATAGCTGGGGTCTCCGGTCGAATCTTCTATGGAAAGGCCCGCGACTCCAGCCGCCACGCATAGTTTCACATTCTGCGCCATCGTTTCCGCGTCATGCGCGTAGCCGGACTCGAAATCGGCATTGACCGGCAGGTCCACTGCATTCACGATCTCGGCGATATGTTTCAGCACCAGGTCGCGAGGCACGGCCCAATCGGCATCGGGTAAGCCTTGCGAAAATGCAAAACCGGCGCTGGTGGTGGCCAGGGCCTGAAATCCGAGTTTGCGGCAATAGCGCGCAGTTCCGGTATCCCAAGGGTTCGGAATTACAAAACATCCGGATTCATGCAGCTTCCGGAAAGCAGCGCGGCGGGCGGCGAAAGGGCTGGGAGTCATAGGAGCATTCTAACGGTGTTCCAAGCTACAATAAGTGACTCGCTTTGTCCGCATGTTAGAGCAACGAATCCGGGAACTGGAAGCCGCTTTCCTGGCTAGGATCTCGTCCGCACAATCGTCCGAGGAATTGGAAGCTGCGAGGCTGGCGGCATTCGGGCGTAAGGACGGCGCTTTCAATCAAATTTCAAAAGAGATGCCGCGGCTCGAACCCGAGGAGCGGAAACGCGTCGGGATGCTGCTCAACAGCGCCAAACAGAGCCTGGAACGAGCGCTCGAGGCGAGAAAGGAACGCGAGGCCGAGGCCGCGCTCGAGGCTCGATTAGACGGCGAGTGGATCGATTTGACCTTGCCTGCGTCCGGCGCGCGCCGCGGTCATCTCCACCCGATAACCCAGATCCAACGCGAACTGGAGGACCTGTTCGTTTCCCTGGGTTTCACGGTGCTCGATGGACCGGAAGTGGAGACCGAGTACCACAACTTTGATGCGCTCAATATACCGCCGGATCACCCGGCGCGCGATATGCAGGACACGTTCTGGCTCGAAGGAGGCAATCTCCTGCGCACCCATACTTCGCCGGTACAGATTCGAGGGATGGAGCGATTGGGGCCGCCTCTGCGCATGATTGCGCCCGGACGCGCGTTTCGCAACGAAGCCGTGGATGCTTCGCACGAGCACACGTTTTATCAACTGGAAGGCATGATGGTGGATCGCGACGTCTCTGTCGCCCACCTTCTCTACTTCATGAAGACGCTGCTGACGGCCGTCTTCGGACGCGAAGTGACCGTCCGGCTGCGGCCGGGTTATTTTCCCTTCGTGGAACCTGGTTTTGAGCTGGACATCCGCTGCCTGATCTGCGGCGGCGACGGCTGCGCCGTGTGTAAACAGAGCGGTTGGGTGGAACTGCTACCGTGCGGGCTGGTGAATCCCAATGTGCTGCGGATGAGCGGCATAGATCCCGAGGAATGGAACGGATTCGCATTTGGATTGGGGCTGACGCGGCTGGTGATGATGCGCTACGGAATCGACGATATCCGCTGGCTGCAGAGCGGCGATCTGCGGTTCCTAGAGCAGTTTTGAGAAGACGGGCCGCCCTGTTCGGAAATGAAATTTTCTTACAACTGGCTTCGTGAATTAGTGCCTGGGGCTGACGCCGTTCCTACGGATCTCTCACGCCTGATCACGATGAGAACCGCCGAATGCGAAGGCGTCGAAGCCGCAGGCGTGCTGCTCGACCGTGCTTGCGCAGCGCTGATTCAATCAGTGGAGCCGATTGCGAACACGCACAACGTGAAGGCCGTCGTGGATGCCGGCCGGTATGGAACCAGGACCGTGGTCTGCGGGGCACCTAACTGCAGGCCGGGTATGGTTGCCGCATACGTACCGATCGGCAGCAAGGTACTCTATGGCGTGGTGAGCGACGGTATGCTGGCGAGCGGCGCGGAGCTGGGGATCAGCCGCGACCATTCCGGAATCCTGGAACTGGATGTACAGGCCGGCGCGCCCCTGCCAGGCTGTGTCCCCGATAGCATTATTGAGATCGACAATAAGTCGATCACCAATCGTCCCGACCTCTGGGGCCATTTGGGTATGGGCCGGGAAGTAGCTGCTATTCTGGCGCGAAAGCTCGAAGATCCGGTGCGCCTGGATCTGCTGCCGCAAGGTGCAGCTGCAATCGACGTACGAATTGAAGACACGAGCCTGTGCCCGCGATACAGCGCTCTGGTCTTCGACGGCATCACGGTTGCGCCATCGCCGCTGTGGCTGCAATATCGGCTCAACGCAATTGGATTGAATTCGATCAACAACGTAGTGGACATGACCAACTACGTGATGTCGGAATTGGCCCAGCCCATGCACGCCTTCGACGCCGGCCTGATTCAAGGAGACGCGATTTTCGTACGCCCCGCGCATTCGGGCGAACGCTTTCGGGCGCTCAACGGGGAGGAGTACACGCTCGACCCTTCAAACCTGGTCATCGCGGACGCAAGAGGGCCGATCGGGCTGGCTGGTGTGATCGGCGGAATGGATACGGCGATCGGCAGCAGTACGAAACGAGTCGTGCTCGAAAGCGCCAATTTCCAGGCATCCTCCATACGTAAGACCTCCGCCGCGATCAAGCTGCGCACCGATGCATCGATGCGTTTTGAGAAGGCGCAGGATCCGATGAATACGGTTCGCGGTCTGGCGCGAGCTATGGAACTGCTGCGGGACCTCTCACCTGGCGCTCGCGTTGTGGGCGGCGTGGCCGATCACAAAAACGAACTCACCCGGCCGTCTCCCATCGAATTGCCGGTCGACTGGCTGCAGCGCAAGCTCGGTCGCGCGATTGACTCCGGCGAGGTTCGGGACATTCTCGAACGTCTGGAGTTCGGGGTCTCGGAGCCCCGGCGCGGTGTTTTTCTGGTGAATGTGCCCTCCTGGCGTGCCACCAAGGACATCACCCTGAAAGACGATCTGGTAGAAGAGGTTGGCCGCATGGTGGGCTACGATTCGATCGAACCGCAAGCTCCTTTGGTTCGGGCCGCGGTGCCGCCGTCGAATCCGGCTCGAAAGTTCCAGCACGACGCTCGGAATCTCTTTGTCGATCTCGGGTTCACGGAAGTCTACAACTATTCCTTTCTCAGCGAAGATTGCGTGCGGGCCTTTGGCCTCGATCCCGCACAGCACATCCGTGTCATCAATCCGATCGCGTCGGACCAGGCACTGATTCGTACTTCGCTTGTGCCTGGAATCTGGAGGAACATCACAGAGAATTTGAAGCACAGGGATGCTTTCCGCCTGTTCGAAGTCGGCCTCGAGATTCACAAACAAAGCGACGGATTGCCGGATGAGATCCCGCATTTGACGGCCGCGATTTACGATCGGCATGGCAATGGGGAAGCGGGCCTATTCGAACTGAAACGCGCGGCTGAATGCCTGATGCCGGACGCCCAGGCCTGCCCTGCGCAGGCGGCTTCGTTCGAACATCCAACACGCGCGGCCGAGGTGCTCTGGCGCGGCGAGAAGGCCGGCCGCCTATTTGAACTGCGTCCGTCTCTAGTGGAAGTGGGGCGCGCTGCGATTCTCGATCTCGATCTGCGCGCGGTCGAGCGCCTTGCCGGAACTGAGAAGAAGTACGTTCCGATTCGCAGGTTCCCATCGAGCGCCTTCGATGTTTCCGTGATTGCGGGCGAGCGCGAACAGGCGGGCAAGCTGCAATCACTGGTTGCGTCATTGGCCGGCTCACTGCTGGAATCGATTCAGTACCTTCGCCACTATTCGGGTCCCCCGCTTGCGGAGGGCCAAAAGAGCGTCTCGTTCCGGCTCACGGCCGGTTCGGCGGAGCGCACGCTTTCTTCGGAGGAGGTGGGCGAAATGCGTGCGCGGATCATCGAGGGAATGCGGGCGCTCGGCTACGAATTACGCGTGTGAGCACGCGCCGCGCGCAACCCGGGGGTCGGGCAGAGCGGCGCCCCTATGGAACGCCTCGTGCCTGCCGATGGTGTGGCGGAGAAGTGCCCCGGGGCCGTTTCACGTTCTGCGGTCCGGATTGCGTTCATCAATGGCGGCTGCGCACGGACGCGGGCTATCTACGGGAGCAGGTCTTCGCTCGCGATCGCGGCGTATGCGCCCGGTGCGGGCTCGACACGGAAGCGCTGCGGCGGGACAAGCGCAAGCTCGATTGGGCAGCGCGGCGTCGGTTCGAAAAAGAGTGGGGCCTCCGCCGTCACCTTTGGGACGCAGACCACATACTGCCGGTGGCCGAAGGCGGCGGCGAATGCGACCTTGCCAACATGCGGACGCTTTGCTTGAAATGCCACCAGGCACTTACGGCCGAATTGCGGAAGCGGCTGGCTCGCAAGCCGTCTATATAGTGAGTGCCGAGTTGCGCCGCCGGTCGCTCCACCGAAGCAGAACATATAGCACGCCCGCGCCCGCAATGGCGAGGCCCACGAGAGTCCATGCGTTCCGCCGCAAGAAATCGGTAGCGCCCTCGCCGAGCTTCACGCCAAGATAGGCGTCGCCGAAATAACGGAGCAGCCTCGCGAGAAAAACGACCACGACGAAACGGGCGCGCGGACTGTGCAACACGCCCGCCGAAATCACAAAGAACTTCAACGGTAAAGGCAGCACCGGGGTAGCCGCAGGCAGGAAAACGGTCAGCAAGCCGTACCGGTGAAACCACCTGCGAAACTTGCCCGTTTTCCCTGGCTCGGTAACCTCTCGAACGAACCGGCGGACTCCGAAGCGCGCCATCTCAAACAGAGCGACGTTACCGGCGACCGACCCCAGGACGCCGAGAGCGGCCGCCAAGTACGCGCGCTCCGGGGACTTCACCGCGATTACGATGATTAGAGCGTCCATCGTGGCCGGCAGCGGGACACCAATAGAATCGATGAGCCCGAGGAAAAAGACTCCCAACAGACCGTACGCCACCAGAACGGTTGTAATTCGAGTAAGCAAAGATCCTGAGGAAGCGGTTAGACTCCCCGCCGCCGAGTTCTTGCAAGCAAGTGTTCCGCCCGCGCGATGGCCTTTGTCTCAGCCTCTTCGCGCGTCGCGCCCGTAGTTCGGCATAGAGCTGCGCCGGGGGAAACGTTATCGGCCTTGGAGTGCCACACCTCTCCGAGCCGATAGCTGGACAGATTTACGGGCCACCCTGCTAATTCCAACCTTCTTTCCTGATACTCTTCGGCGTTCATGAATCAGCCCTTGGCTGTGCCTGCAGCCGCGCCGCGCTCTACCGGCACGCCTACCAGGTTCCCCCATTCGGTCCAGGAGCCGTCGTAATTGGTGACCTTATCGAAGCCCAGGAGGTATTTCAGCACGAACCAGGTATGGCTCGATCTCTCGCCGATGCGGCAATATGCGATCACCGGCTTGGTGCCGTCGATACCTTCGGCCGCATATAGCTCCCGCAGTTCGCCGGGCGTCTTGAAGGTGCCGTCTTCATTGGCGGCCTTGCCCCACGGAATGTTCCGCGCCCCCGGAATATGACCGCCGCGCTGACAGGTTTCGGGCAGGCCTGGGGGCGAAAGGATCTCGCCACTGAACTCCTGCGGGCTTCTCACGTCGACCAGGGCGGCCGAGCGTTGCGCGGAGGCCTCCTGCACTTGAGGCAGAAATGTCCGCAGCGAAAGGTCCGCTGCTTTCGCCCGATAGTTGGTGGGAGGGCGTTGGGGCGAGCCGTTCGAAAGCTCACGTCCTTCGGCCAGCCACTTCTTACGCCCGCCGTTCATGATGCGCACGTCCTGGTGGCCGTATATTTTGGCCTGCCAGAAGGCCCACGCAGCAAACCAATTATTGTTGTCACCGTAAATCACCAATGTCGTATCCGGTGCAATACCCGAGGACGACATCAGCTCCTCAAACTGCTCCTTCGAAAGGATGTCGCGACGCAGGGTGTCGCTGAGTTGCGTCGTCCAGGCCCAACCAATCGCTCCGGGCACGTGTCCCTCATCGTAGGCTTTGGTGTCCACGTCCACTTCAGCCACCGCGACGTTCGGGTCGGACACATGGGCCGCCACCCATTCCGTGCTTGCAAGGACCTCGGGGTGCGCGTATTCCGCCATCTTCACTCTCCTCCACTAAGTTGCTGGGAACTTCAATTATAAACGTGTGCTTTCGGGCCGGCGCTCGACTGGCGCGTAGATGCGCGAGCACTGCGAGCAGCAAAGCTGCGCTTAGACCCGCCGCACGCTATCGGGACTCATGTCCAGCCGGAATATTTAGTTGGACGGCGTGCTAAGCACATCGCTCGCCTGGGCTTCCGCCAGAAGCCGGGCGGCATCCGCGGGCAACAGGAATCGGTCCCGGACCAATCGTTCGGTAGCGCGTTTGACGACTGCGACATAGCCATCGTGGGATCCGTAACGCTCCTCGAGTGAGGGGCGGGGGTCGCCCGAAGCGAGCCGCTGCGCTTTCGTTTTAGCGAAGGGGATGAAGGCCCCGTTCAGGCCGCACTCGCGGCCTTTGAAGAAGCCTTGCGCGATAACGTTCCACCCCAGGTACGTTCCGAGAGGCGCCTGATGCAGCGTGCTGGCCACGCCGGTGGTTTCGTTCCCGTCGGCGTCGACCTTGACTACCAGGCTGGGGAGCACCTGTTTGATGACTGGAGGTTCGAGCGAGATCGCGCCGCTCACGTCGTTGTAGCGGAAGCCGCGGCCGAAATCGTAGTCATACAGCGGGTTGATCAGGCCATCCGGCAGCGGCACGCCGGGAATGAGAGGCGAGCCAAGGGCTGCCTGCGTCGGCAATGTCAGTTCGGCGCGATCCAGGCGCGGGTATTGGCTGGGCGGCGGAGGTGTCCCTTTCGCAACCCAGTCGATCAGGGCCACGGTAAGCGCGCGCATAGTGTCCGACGAGGGGTTTGGATTCGCCGGTAATTCGCAGGCAGCGGGCGCCGCTGGAGCCGTGGCCGAGAAACCGCCTCGGCCGCCGCCGTGGGTGACGCCCGGGAAATAGTAGCGGCGGACGTTTGCCGGAATGGGAATATCGTGGTCCGCGGCGGTCCCTACGAGGTTGGGCGAGGCACGCAGAGCCCAGAATTCGAGCGAGCCGAAGGTCTCGAAGATTTTAGGACAGGTATCGGAGGCCCGGCAGCGGTCAAGCAGGCCGCCTTCGGGGCGGTGTCGAACGTCGTCCTTGTAATCACTCCACCAGAGCACGCCGTCGCTGCCGGGTTCGTACAGGCTCGCTGCGCCGCCTACAGAGGCGAACCGAAAATTCATCGCCAGTTGCCGGACGGCGATGTTGGGATTGATCCCGTCCCATACTCTGTGCCCGGCCTCGTCCTGGTTAAAACCGAGGTTGGTGTAGCTCCGAAGGAAGTTGCCCGACTGCGAGGTGCCCCGCGCCAAGGCGAACGAAATTTTGTCCGCGACGGGATTCTGCGCGCCGCCCTCATCACGCGGAGCGTAGCGGAAGAATGCGTTCAAATCGCGGGTGGCCGCAAAGCCGATGCCTAAGACCAAAGGGTCCTTGGCGGTGTACACCAGTTCGTACAGCAATCCGGGATCGAATGCATCTTTGGCGCAGATTTTGCCGGAATCGGCGACGCCCGGAAAAGCTTTTTGGCTGCAATCGGCGAAGGCCCAGTCGGTCGAGCGTATGGGAATGACGGCGGTCCCCTCGGAAGCGCGCCTCGTGAGGGTGGCTTTGGACGTATCCAGGCTCGCCGGCTCTGGAGCGCGGAAGGCGGATCCTTCGCCGCGCATCATCGGCAGCGTGCGCGTGTTGCGCGGCATGTCGGCAAACCGCACGAGCACCGGTCCTGTAATGCTTGATCCGTCTGCGTTCCGTGCTACCGGGACCGAAATCGTCTCGATACCATCGTGCGGCGTCAAATCTCCCTGCCATCCGCTTGAGAGGACCATATGGCCGCGAACGAAGAGATCTGCAAGCCCGCCGGCATCCACCGAGGAGGCAGCCAAAGTAATCCGGCCGCGGTTAGCAACATCGTAAAGCAGCACGCCGCTCGCTTTCGAAAGATCGACTGGTTTGGCCAGCGTGAAAGTAGCGGAATACTCCACCATGCCCCGCGCGTTTTTGGGCGCAAGCGCTATGTCGGTAATGATTGCGTTCAGCGGGTCTTTGGGGTCGAGCTCGCCGAAGGCGTGGCCCCGCAGCCATTCGTACCGGCCCGCTTCCCCGAACTCGTGGCCGCGGTACGCCGGCGACTCGCGCTGCTCAATCACGATGCGAGTGATGCGCGCCTGAGCGGCCACCGCGCACAAAAATAGAGCGGCCAGGCTGGCCGGCAGAAAACGGTTCATGTCTGTGTACAGTAGCGGAACCGCCGCGCGAAAACAAGCCGCCGGGCCGTTCTAAACGTGAGGCGCTACAATCAGAGCAACTGGCCCGTGCTATGACCAAAGACGAAATTATACTGGCTCACAAAGAGTTCCTGTTTCCCTCGGTGTTTCATTACTTCCAGGAACCGCTCGTGATTGCGCGCGCGAAGGATCAGTACGTTTGGGATGCCGACGGCAAACAGTATCTCGACTTCTTCGGCGGCATCGTGACGGTCAGCGTGGGCCATTGTAACGACACCGTAAACGCCAAAGTGCATAAGCAGCTCGATACTCTGCAGCACGTTTCCACCGTATTTGCGACCGAACCGCAGGCGGCGCTGGCGAAGAAGATCGCTTCGCTCACCCCGGCAGGCAGCCTGACCAAATCGTTCTTTACGAACAGCGGCAGCGAGGCCAACGAGACGGCGATTCTGGCTGCGCGGTGTTATACGGGCAACACGGAGATCGTGGCTCTCCGCCATTCGTAT
>JAFAWA010000520.1 GCA_019242155.1 Terriglobia bacterium
AATGATCTCGCCGCACCGCCGCGCCACGTCATGCTTGCGGCAGTCCACCTGCGGAATCGCAGCCGTGCCCATGGGCGAGAGCCCAATCAGCTCCATAACCGTCGCCATAGTGTTGGCGGTATACTGGCCGCCGCACGCGCCCGCGCCGGGACAGGCATGATTCTCGATTTCCAGCAGTTCCTCATCGGTTATGCGTCCGGCGGCATTTGCCCCGACCGCTTCGAAGACTTCCATAATCGAAATGTCGCGTTCCTTGTGCCGGCCCGGCAGTATGGTGCCGCCATAGAGAATCACACCCGGCACGTTTACTCGCAGCAGAGCCATCGCCGCCCCGGGAATAGTTTTGTCGCAAGCCACCAGCGCCACAATGCCGTCGAACATGTGCCCCCGCACCAGCAGTTCTATCGAATCTGCGATCACTTCCCTGCTCACCAGCGACGTTTTCATACCTTCCGTGCCCATCGTGATGCCGTCGCTAATAGCGATCGTGTTGAACTCCATGGGCGTGCCGCCGGCTGCGCGAATTCCCTCTTTTACTCTCACCGCCAGTTCCCGCAAGTTGTAGTTGCAGGGCATGGTTTCGATCCAGGTATTGGCTACGCCGATGATGGGCTTCGCCAGATCTTCATCCGTGAATCCGATCGCCTTGAGCATCGCGCGCGCAGGGGCGCGGTCCCTTCCCTGGGTAATGGTGTGGCTTTGCAATTTCATGGTGAAAGACCAGTGTACCGCCCGGCCATGCGGGGGGATTCCGGCCGTGACAGAATAGAACGACCGGGAGCCGAAGATGAAGCGGGTGTGGCCCACGATGTTCCTCCTTGCAGCGTCCTGCGCTTGTGCGCAGGCGCCCTCAGGCTCCGCTCCCACCGGTGTCACCATGAAGCAACTCATGGTGGATCTGGTTTACCCTGCCGCCAATGACATCCTGCTCTTCATCTCACGGGGCGAGCCGCGAAACGAGAGTGAATGGGCCGGCGTGCGGCGGGGCGCGGCAACTCTAGCGGAGGCCGGCAATCTACTCGCCATGCGAGCGGGAACGCGCAAGGGTGACTGGACCAAAGACGCCAAACTGCTGGCCGATACCGGGACCGCGCTCTACCGGGCGGCGCTGGCGAAAGATGCCAAAGCGCTCATGGCGATGGCCGATGCGCTCGACGCCTCCTGCACCACGTGTCACAAGCAGTACCGGCCAGACATCTTTCCCGCCGAAGGAGGATCGAAATGAGCTATTCGCGGCGCAATTTTCTGAAGGCCGCGGGATCGGGCATCGTTCTTACCGCGGTGGGCGGAGAAGCGGTTTGCACCGCTGCCGCCGCGACCCTTCCGGCACCCATCGCTCGCGAAAACTCTTCGTTTCTTATCAACGGCAAGCTTCATGTTGCCGAGTACGAAGCGCGGACCACCTTGTGGGAAGTGATCGCCGTGAAGTTTGGCCTCACGGGAACCAACCGCAGTTGCAATCGCGCCAGTTGTGGCGCATGCAGCGTATTGGTTGACGGGCGGCCTCTCTACTCCTGTCACACATTGGCCCTCGAAGCCGCCGGGAAGAACATCGTCACCATAGAAGGAATCGGCGACGAGAAGAACCTGCACCCGGTGCAGCGCATCGGTCACATCCGTGTCGCTGCCGATTGCGGTTTTTGTACGGCAGGCTGGGTGGTAACGGCGAAGGCTCTCCTCGACAAGAATCCCGATCCGTCGGAAGATCAGGTCAAAGCCGCGCTGGCGGGACACATCTGCCGTTGCGCGTCATACCACGCCATCATACGGACCGTGATGGACTCCGCGGCCGTCCTGCGCGGCAGCCGGGTTCCGATCGAGGCCAAGCCCGAGTCCATCATTCAAATCAAGCAGCCGATGGTGCGTACCTACTCGACCAATGGGGGCCATCTTCCCGGGGATGAGTTGGTCGAAGGCAAAACGGTTACGCGGAAATGGCAAGGCTACCCGCCCGAGAATCTGCGCGTATTGGGTAAGCCGATGCCGCCGCTCCCCGAAGTTTCCGTGCCCAGGTTTACCGGCAAAGCCCAATACGCGAGCCGCGTCCAACTCCCCGGCATGCTGTACGCGAAGTTCCTCACCTGCCCTCATCCGCATGCCCGCATCAAGAACCTGGACACATCGGCTGCGGAGAAGATGCCGGGTGTCGCGCACATACTCACTTACAAGAACGCTTCGACATTGCCGGTCCCGGTCTCCGTCTCGACGGGTAGAAGAATTGTAGGCCGTCCGGCTCCGACCGGTTTTCGAGCAGTGCCCGAACCGCTTCCACAAGAGCTGAACCTGCAAGGTGAAGTGGTCGCGATTGTCGCCGCCGAGACAGAAGACCTGGCGCAGGATGCTGCCGATGCGATCACCGTCGAATACGAAGTGCTGCCGTTCGCATCCACGCTCCAGGCGGCCATGGCTCCCGACGCACCCGACCTGCGTGCAGGAAAAGGAAACCTGCTGCGGCACGCGAACTCTCCAAAGGAGTTCCCGCAGGCGACGTGGGCAGACCAGCGGGGCGACATCGAAAAGGGGTTCGCCGAGGCGGACATCATCAAGGAGTTCTCTTACCGCTTTGCGGGCGGCGTTTCCGTTCCTATGCAGCCGAGCGGCAGCGTCGCTAAGTGGGATGGCGATAAGCTCACCTTCTGGGGCATGGGCCAGGGAATCTATCCCGTGCGTGCGACCTTGGCCGCGGCCCTCGGTATTGAGCCAGCGCAGATCCGCTTCATCAATAAATGGAACGGCTCTACATTCGGCGCCGCCAGGCTCGCAGCCGAAAGATTCTATCCGTTGATCGCGCACCTGGCGAAAGTGACGGGCCGGCCGGTGAAGGTCATGCTGCCCAAGGATCAGGAACTGGCGCAACTCCAGATCAAACCCGAGACCATCACCAAATTCAAGGTGGGCGCAAAGAGGGATGGCCGCATTGTGGCCATTGCACACGAAGTGTACGTGAGCGTAGGAGATTTGGACTCCGGCGGCCACGCTTCAACACCCGGCAATGCCGCCAACCAACTCGAACTCTACACGTCGCAGGTGCCGCACTGGAGATCGCTGTGGTGCGCCTATCGCACCAACGCGCCCCGGCCCGGGCCGTCGCGCAGTTACTACCAACAGGAGACCAAATGGTCCTGGGAAAACATGATGGATGAAATGGCGGAAGCGGTATCGATGGACCCCGTTCGATTCCGTCTCATGCATGTGACCCGGCCAAAACCGGGGGATGCCCGTTACCCTTACGATTCGTTCCCGTCCGTCGAAGTCCTCGAGGAAGGCGCGAAAGCCTTCGGATGGGACAAACGGAATTCCGTGCCCGGAAGCGCGCCGGGACGGTTCAAACGTGGATTCGGTGTCGGCATGTCGCAGCACCACGGCGGGCTCATGGGTTACCACGAAGGCGAAGAGGCTTTTGCGAAACTGATTGCCGCGCCCGGAGCCGCGGTGTTCGGCACTGAGTTAGAGCTGACGGCCGATGGCTACGTAACCATGAAGATCGCTCTTCCCGATAGCGGTTCGAATGCCGCCACGGCCCTGGCGCACCTCGTTGCCGAGATGCTTGGGTTCACCACGCGGGATCGCATCCGGCTGATCTGGGGTGATACGGATCTCGCTCCTTCAAGCGACGAATGGTTCGGAGGGAGAACCATTACCTTACAAGGCGCGGCGATTTGTAGCGCAGCCGACAAGCTCAGAAGGGACCTGCTCGGGCGCGCCGCCGATCACTTGAAAGTGGATCAAACCAAGCTCCACATGCGCGATGGAGTGATTTCGTCTGCCGAGGACGCAAAGAAGAACACCACGTTTGCGCTGCTCGCAAAGGCCAACGGCGGCGCGATTCGCCAGACCGGCCGCGGCGTATCCGGCGGCGAGAGAGGCGGTTCGAATAAAGGCGTCGGCGCCTGTTTTGTCGAGGTCGAGGTGGACACCTGGACCGGCGACTGGAAATTCCTGCGCGCCGTGTATCCGCACGATACCGGCCTCGTGATCAACCCGCTGGTTGCGGAGGCGGATATGGCCGGATCGCTCGTCGAGAGCACCCAAGTGGCAACCGACGCCATTCCGTGGGACCGCGAATTTCCGGGAACTCGCCACTATAGCGTCGGCTACTTGTCCTACCGGCTTCCCACGATCATGGACGTCCCGAAGCAGACGCAGATCTACATCGACAGCTTAGAGCCTCGCTGGTTTTACGGCGTCAAAAGCTTCAGCGAGACCAGCATCGGAGCGGTGCCGGGAGCCATCGCCAATGCCATCTACAACGCGTGCGGCGTGCGCATCCGCGAGCATCCCATCACGCGCGAAAAGATCATGGCCGGCCTCAGAGAGCGGAGGCGAGCATGAAAAAGATCTCTGTGTATCAGCCCGCGAGCACCGAAGAAGCCATCCGGATTCTGTCGCAACATGGCTCCGAAGCGGCTGTCTACGCGGGCGGCACCGACCTGCTCATCCGCCTGAAGAATCGCCTCAAACAGGCGCCTACCTATTTGGTCGACATCAAAAAGATCGACGGCCTCCGCTATATCAAAGACGATGGGCAGGGTGGAGTTCACATCGGCGCTGCGACCAAGTTGTCGGAGATGGCCGAATCCGGGCTTTTGCAGCAGAGATATCCGATGCTCGTTCAGGCCATTAACATGATCTCCTCGCCGGAACTTCGCAACGCGTCTACTTTGGGCGGCGACCTGCTGCAGGAAGTCTGGTGCCAGTATCTCCGGGGCGGCTATCCTTGCTGGCGAAACGGCGGATACCTATGCTACGGCGCGATCGGCGATAACAGCTACTACCATTCCGCCATGGGCGGCCGATTGTGTTATGCCGTCTATCCGGGCGATGCCGCCACCGCGCTGATTCCCTTCGATGCCACAGTAAGCTTGGCCACTCCCGCCGGCTCCAAACAATTGACGCTCGAGCAACTGGTTCCCGGCGACATGATGGTGGATGGGAAAATCCAGTCGCACGTGGTTCGCTTTAACGAAATCCTCACCGAAGTGCGGATACCTGCACCCCAGCCGGGCCTGCGCGCTTCTTTCGAGAAGTTACGTCCGCGCGGCGTTTGGGACTTTGCCATGGCTTCACTGGCTCTCACACTTCAGGTCAGAAATGGGTCAATCGAAAATGCGAGGGTCGTCTTCGGCGGCATCTCGGGCAAGCCGCTGCGCGAACGCTCCGTCGAGAACTTTCTTGCGGGCAAAGAGCCGAACGACGACCTGGGCGCGCATGCAGCCGCCGTGGCGCTCGCGAATGCCGCGCCGCTCAAATACAACTCGACGAAGATCGACATGGCCAAAGGCCTTCTTGTTTCGGGCCTGGCGAAACTGAATGCAGGCAATTGAAGGCATCCTGTTCGAACCGGTCGGATCTCTCGCTGAATTTCCCGCGGAGCCGTTTCATGAGATCGCCCACCACCTGTTCGGCGGCCGGAAGAAGACCAGCAAGTCCGCGAGCCGAGCATACTGGCATCTGTTGAACCTGTTAGAGGCCTCGGATCAACATCGCGAGATTCCCGAAGAGTTGGAGCTCATAGCGGTGGCGGGCGCCCAGCTATATGAAGACGTCCTGCCGGCCTTGGCCGAGCTCAAGCGAATGGGCGTCACACTGCTGCTGACATCATCGCTTTCACGCGCTGCGATCCGCTGCTTTCTCGAGCGCTTCTCGTTATCCGCATTCTTCGCCGAAGTGTGGACGCGGGATTGCGCGGGCGGCATCAAAGCCGCGCCTCTCGAACGGGCGGTCGAAGCCTCCTGCCTCGACCCGCAGGCAACGATTTTTCTCACGGACACAGCCGAAGGGCTAAAAGCGGCGGCAAGCGCCCGCGTCGCGCCGGTGCTGATGATGAACGATCCCGATGAGGCGAAGCGGCTGGCGATGCATGAGCCCGCTGGAGGGATCGTATCGCTTCACGAACTGCCCGACTTCGTGCGCCTCGTGGCGGCGCGCGCGTAGCGGCTAAACCCTACGCCAGACGAACTCCCCGTTGACTACCGTCGCCATTGGCCCGCCGCGGAAGGTGCGGCCATGGAAAGGCGAATTCCGGCTGCGCGAAGACGACTGGTTCACGTCATAGGTCCACTCCAGGCCGGTGCTGAAGATGGTCACATCGGCGGGGGCGCCGAGCTTGAGTGTGCCGCGGCCGAGGCGCATCACCGATTCGGGTCCGGTCGTGAATAACTCGATCATGCGAGCCAGTGTGATGCGTCCGGGATGCACCAGCTCTTCTAACGCCAGGCCCAAAGCAGTCTCCAGGCCGATGATGCCGAAAGGACAGCGCTCAAACTCCTGCATCTTCTCGTCGCCCGGATGCGGAGCGTGATCGGTTGCAATCGCACTCACCGTCCCCGCTACAATACCATCCACCACGGCGCTGCGGTCGCAGTTAGCGCGCAGAGGGGGTTTCATCTTGTAGTTGCCGTCGTAGGGCCGCATCTCCTCATCGGCGAGTGAGAAGTGGTGCGGCGTGGCTTCGCACGTCACGGCAAGCCTCTGCCGCCGCGCGAATTCGACCATGGCGACCGAGTTCCGCGTAGAGATGTGAGCCACGTGAAAGCGGGCGCCCGTCAATTCAGCCAGCACCAGATCACGGGCCACGATCACATCTTCGGAGGCGGCAGGAATCCCGCGCAGGCCCCATCGTACGGACAGCAGCCCCTCGTGCATATCGCCGCCGGCGCTGAGATTCAGGTCCTCGCAATGATCGATGACGGGCAGATCGTAAGACCGCGCGAACTCCATGGCGCGCCGCATCACACGCGAGTTCATTACGGGCCGGCCGTCATCGGAAACCGCAACCGCACCGGCCGAGTGCATCGCGCCGATTGCCGCCAGTTCCTCGCCCGCGCTGCCCTTGGTGATCGCGCCGATCGGGAACACATTCACCGCCGCAAAGCGCCGCGCGCGCTCCACGATATAGCTCGTGACAGTAGCGCTGTCATTCACGGGCTTGGTGTTCGGCATCGCGCAGATCGACGTGAATCCGCCCGCTGCGGCCGCGCGCGAACCGCTTTCGATGGTCTCCGCGTGTTCGAATCCCGGTTCGCGTAGATGCACATGCATATCGATAAACCCGGGCGCCACGATCAACTCGCTGGCATCGAATAGTTCCGCTCCGGAAAACGCGAGATCAGGCCCGACACCCGCGATCTTGCCTTCGTCGATCAGCACGTCGGCCACGCGGTCCATACCCGAGGCAGGGTCGATCACCCGTCCGTTCTTGATCAGGATCGCCACGATCTATCCAATGACTCTCTCGAGCACGGCCATGCGCACCGCAATGCCGTTCTCCACCTGATTCAAAATCACCGACCGCTGAAAATCGGCCACTTCCGAAGATAGCTCCCGCCCGCGGTTGATGGGCCCTGGATGCATCACGATCGCGTCCGGCTTCGCAAGGTCGAGATGTTCCAGGCGAAGACCGTAGAACTGAAAATACTCACTCGCGGGAAAACTCGCTTCGTGCTGCCGCTCCAGTTGCACGCGGAGCATCATAATCACATCCGCGCCGCGGATCGCTTCGCAAATATCGGTGGTGAGCGAGACTCCGGACGCCAGTTGCGCCAACTCCTGCGGCAAAAGGGATGCGGGCCCACAGAGCACGATCTCGGCGCCGAATTTAGCCAGAAGATGAATATTCGAGCGGGCCACCCGGCTGTGCGCGATATCGCCTATGATGGCCACCCGAAGTCCCTCTAGGCGGCTGCGCCGATCCAAGATCGTGCGCGCGTCGAGAAGGGCCTGCGTCGGGTGTTCGTGCGTGCCGTCCCCCGCGTTGATGATGGGAGTCGGCAAGTAGCGCGCCAGAAAATGGGGCGCGCCCGAGGCCGCGTGCCGCATCACTATGGCATCCGGGTGCATAGCGGCCAGCGTATTCAACGTGTCTACCAGCGATTCACCCTTCGAAACACTGGATGCGGCCGCGGTAATCGAAACCGCATCCGCTCCCATGCGCTTGGCCGCAATCTCAAAGCTGGTCCGGGTGCGTGTCGACCCTTCGTAAAACAGATTCACAATCATCTTGCCGCGCAGCGCGTCCAGCTTTTTTTGCGACTGGCTTTGGAGCGGTTGAAAATCCTTCGCTCGGGCAAGGATGGCTTCAATTTCGGTGCGGTCCAGCTCCTCGATTCCTAGCAGTCCGGCCGGCATACTCAGGCGACTTCGCCCGCAGCGGCCTTGTCCACCAGCAGCACCTTCTCCATCCCGTC